>NZ_CP178624.1:3314934-3616292 GCF_047302455.1 Bdellovibrio sp. HCB185ZH | reverse complement strand
TTTTGGATAAATGGCATCTTCGCCAAAGCGAAGGAAATGTAATAAATGGCAACCACCAAGAATGGCCAGATATAGACCCAGGGAGTCACCCACAGCAGATCCGCAAATGGCAATTCCGCGATCACTAAAACCAAAAGCAATAACAACGTCAGAGTCATGGGCACATGGCCCACAGACGAGGAACTCTTGACGATAACAGGAACGATTTCGCCGTCAGTGTTCTCTTCCACTCGATGAACGGTCTGGGAGATCTGCTCAATTTCTTTAGCCGAAAGATATTTATGAATCCAAGCCATTTTAATTACTCCGGTTACGCACAATAGTAGCGCGCTGTCTGGAAAGTTTTTTCAAGGCGCAAGGAGGAAGCTGTACACCGTACTGCGACGACGAAGCAACGCGGAAAAAGCTTTCCTGGCAGCGCGCTACCAGGAACCTGATGAGCCGCCGCCACTGAAGCCACCACCGCCTCCAGACCAACCGCCTCCACCGCCACCCCAGCCTCCACCGCCGAAAGTGCCGCCACCAAATCCACCGCGACCACCTAAGTAACGGCCACGGCCGCCACCAAATCTGCCCAGTACTGAAATGATGATGAGTAGAAGAATGATAACACCAATAGGAATGCCGCCGCCCTTATCGTCAGAACGATCCTCAGTAGTCATGCCTTTTTCATCGGCAAATTCTTTATCTGCCAAAGCCATGATCTGAGCGACACCTGCATAAATTCCGTCGGCATATCTTTGCTTACGGAAATAAGGAGTCACAACATCCGCGATGATTCTTTTCGCATAGACATCGGGAATTGCACCCTCAAGCCCTTGGCCCACTTCAATGCGCATTTTACGATCTTGCAGTGCGATCAGAAATAAAACGCCATTGTCTTTTTTAGCATCGCCCAACTTCCACTGATCCGTGATTTTGATGGAAGCTTGCTCGATCGGCTCGCCCTCAAGGGAGTTGATCACCAGAACCTGGATCTGTGCCTTGCCACGTTTGTTGAAATCAAACAGAAGCTGCGTCAGATCCTGACGCATGGAACGTGGGATGACACCCACCTCGTCCATAACAGGCCCCTGCAAGGCAGGAACCTTGAATTCGGCGCGAGCTTGAAAACTCGCCACCAAAAGAATGGGGAGCAAAAGCCAAGATAATATGCGCATTAGAATTTAACTTCTGGCGCTTTCTCAGCAGTCGCCTTTTCATCGGCTGACATATCCCATTGAGGCATCTTTTCGAAATGATACATCACAGAATTTGTCCAGCTTGTTGGCGGAATAGTTACCAGATTATTAAATTGGTTGATCGATTCAATATAACGTTGGCGAGCGATCGTGATGCGATTTTCCGTGCCCTCAAGTTGCGCTTGAAGATCACGGAAATTTTGATCTGCTTTAAGGTTCGGATAATTTTCAGTTACCACCATCAAACGACCCAAAGCTTGCGACAAACCGCTTTGCGCTTTTTGGTATTCTGCCAATTGTTGAGGCGTCACTTTGGATGGATCGATCTGCATTGAAGTTGCTTTGGCACGAGCTTCCACCACTTGGGTCAAAGTTGTTTCCTCGTGTTTCGCGTAACCTTTCACCACGTTCACAAGATTTGGAATCAAGTCAGCTCGACGTTTGTATTGATTTGACACCTCTGCCAAGGAAGCTTCCGTCGCATTTTTAGATTGAGGAATGCTTTGAATCCCGCAACCCGCTAGAAATGGCAATACAAGAGACATCAAAAGAACTTTAGACATACGTTTCATGGGAAAAACCTCCATGTCCATTTCTATCGAATCTCTCAGTGACGCTCAATGAAAACCGGTCTATATTAGTCGAATGACACGCACGATTAAACTTCGCTACACCGAGACAACCGGTTGCATCTTCGTTGACAAGATTGCCGGTCTAAACACGCACACCCCAGAGCATGGACAGCGTGGTTGCGTCGAAGTTTACGAGGAGGAATTGGATCGCAAACTTTTCGTCGTGCATCGTCTGGATAAAGCGACTTCAGGTGCGTTGTGCTTTGCTAAGACCTCCGAAGATGCGGCGGAAATATCCCGCCTGTTTGAACAACATTTGGTAAGCAAGAAATATCTTTTTTTAACCGACAAGCCCGCAGGCTCGCTGGAATTCACTTACCAGTCGCACATCGAAAAAGAAAAAAACAAATTCGTCAGCACCAAAGACAAAGAGGCGAACTCTAAAACGACCTTCCGATGGATCAAAGCTTTGGGAAGATTCCAATTATGGGAGGCGACACCTCATACGGGGAAACCTCATCAAATTCGCCTGCATGCCGAAGCCAAAGGCATCCCTATTTTGGGAGATAGCGAACATGGTGGCAGCCGCTTTTATCGCCTGTGTCTGCATTCCCACTCTTTGGAATTCACGCTGAAAGGCGAACACATCAAATTTGAAACAGATCTTCCGGTGTGGGCCAAAGATGGCGAGCTGAATGAGCACGAAGAAGACTTGATTCTGGGTGAAGCCTTTCAACGTCGCGAACGCCTGTTTAAGTTTTCAGAATTGAAGGACGAAAGCTTACGTCTGTCTCATCGTGAACTCGACACTTATCGTATCGATCAGTACGGCGAATACTTGTGGGTCTATTGGTACAAAGAGGAAGACCCTTCTGTTCCAGATCTTTTACGCTTTGAAAAGATCTCTAAAAAATTAAAAAAGAAAATCTTAATTCGTAAAATGCTCAACCGTGGAGACGATCCAAATGCAGAGCTTTTGTGGACTATCGGACAGACCCAAACCAGCTGGATCGCCAAAGAAAACAATGTGAAGTACGAACTTCGCAGTGATACCGGCCTATCCCCTGGACTGTTTTTAGATCAACGTGAAAATCGTCTGTGGGTCAGCGAACATGCCCAAGATCGCCGCGTCTTAAATCTATTTTCTTACACGAGTGGCTTTAGCGTGGTATCTGCCATGGCCGGGGCCCAGGAAGTTTGTACAGTTGATGTCTCTTCAAATTTCCTGGATTGGAGTAAGCGCAATTTCATTCTGAATGGCCTTGATCCGGAACATGAGAAGTATGAATTCTGGAACAGTGACTGCATTTTGTTCTTAAAAGGCACTGTTCGTCGCAAGCGCAAATTCGGCTTGATCATCTGTGACCCGCCTTCTTTTGGCCGTTCGAAAAATGGCGTGTTTTCAATCAGCAAGAACTTTGATGAGCTTTTGATCAATGCGATGTACTGCTTGGAAAAAAACGGCCTGCTTTTATTCTGTACGAATTACGAAAAGTGGAATAGCGGCGACCTCCATCTGCGATTAGAGAAACTTAAAAGAGAATTCTCCTTTAAGATTCTTCCGGCTCCTTCCCAAGGCATTGACTTTGAATTGCCTGATCAGGAGCCTTTGATGAAATCCATTATCCTTCGCAAGAACTAGTGAGATATTCCCTGTAAAACAACAACAGGGAATTTTTGAAACAGATCTTTTGCAGTGAAGGATCCTCCCTTGAATTCCTCCCCCGTTATGATGTTTTTCCAGTGACGAGGGGCATTGGCAGGAAAATCAAATTGAAGCGACAACAACTCTGGATCGCTCACCTTTAAATCCCCCAGTTCCATTTTCGTTTTTCCTAAGTAACGCGGAATAACGGTCAGAATCCATTGCTTGTCATGATGTCTGAAATAACTTACGAAATGATTTTTTCGGGCACCGGTTCCCTCCAGAGGCAAATACTCACCTTTTAGGAATACGTCAGGCCAGTGCCGCCGACACTGCAAAAGTCTCCAGGTCAGATAGGTTTTGACCTCTCCCGAGGTCCAATTCTTTAAAATCCCATCAAGATAGGTCAAAGGATTTTCACGCACGGCTTTTTTCATTTTGCTTAGGAAATCTTTTCTTAGACCATAATTCACTGGGCGACGATTATCGGGATCGACCAAACTTAAATCCCAGCTCTCACAACCCTGATAAAAATCAGCGACGCCGACGCCCGTACATTTCAGGGTCAAGAGAGAAAGTGAATTAAAGGCACCAAAAAAACTGCATCTTTCAGCAAAATTTGAAAGTTTCTTAAGAAGCCTTTTATCACCCCTTCCCTGAGGGGAAAGAAGCTCAAAAACATAGGACTTCAGCTTTTCCTCATAGGTGGAGTTGGTCTCGGACCAACTGGTTTCTGTCTTAGCCTCGCGAGTCGCTTTGACGAAATAGTCCTGCATGCGCTTAATGAAATCTTCACTCATCTGACCATCATGAGGCCAAGCACCCACAAGCGTCTCAAGAATAAAATAGAGGACTCTTTTTGAGGGGAAATCTTGTGTTCCAAAATCTCTCACGATCTCCTCGTATAAACTGGTCCAATCGAAAGGCACTTCGGAAAGATAATGGATTCGCGAGCGCACATCTTCGCTGCGCTTGGTATCGTGCGTGGAGGTCGCATTCATGCTCATCGGAAAAGTTCTTAATTTTTCCTGTTGAAACGCATGAAACTCCAAAGAGCCATCGCCGATCCAATCCGGTTCACCTCCGACCCCGTTTAAAGAAAGTAGAGGACAATAACGATACAAGGCGGTGTCTTCCAAACCTTTTGCCATCACGGGCCCCGTCAGTTGCTCCCAACGCTTGATGCACAAAAGAAGGTCATCACCCCAAATTCCTTTCGCATGAAATACGCTACGCAACCACTCGAAGGCTTTTGGATTTGAAATTTTGCCTCGGCCTTGAGCCTCTTTAAAGGCGTCTTCCAACCACGGCGACCGAAGTTCTTTCCCTTCCTGTGCATAGGTTCGATAAATTCTTAAGGACGCTGTCACCTCGACTATTGCTTCCTTTAATTCCTCTTTGCCAAATTGCCCACGATATTTTTTATCGTCCTGTGCGCATTCGAAAAAAATATCGGTTAAGTGAGTGAGCTCGGAAATGTAATACTGATCCAACATTTCTTTTTTGCTATCATACACACAGTCATGAAAACGCTCCCAACGATTGTCGATATTTTCCAGGTAGTGCGAATGTAAATGTAAAAGACCAGGAACTTCGATAAAAAGCCTTGCACTGTATATTGAGAATTCATAGCCCGTGGTGCCTTCGATGGGCCAGTCGACGGGGGGAATTTCCCCATTACCCAAAATTTTTTCGACCCACACGTGAGAACATTTCTTAGAAAGACTTTTCAGGTATTCATCTGGGAAGGTCAGGCCGTCGATATGATCAATCCGCAGTCCTTGAATCGCGGGATACTTTTTTAAAAGTTCAAAAATCTTTTCATGGGACCATTTGAAAACACTTTGGTTTTCCATCTTAAGTCCCACCAGGCCGTTAATGTCAAAAAAACGTCGGTAATTCACTTCACGACTGCCTGAGCGCCAATCTTTCATCACGTAATGCTGTTGGTTCAAAATGTCATTCAGCGCCTTTAAGGAAACCTGGGATAGAATGTGCAACAGTACTTCTTTGTGCGCGGGATCGTCAGCGATCCAGTTAGCAACCGAGGTCAGACTTTTGACATGCTTTTTATCGATTTTCTTTTGCAGTTCCTGGTAAATCAGCTCATAGGAATCCGGATTCAGGGGGTAATGAGCTTCAAAATATTTAATCGCAAAATCTCCTTCATAAAAGGTCAACACCAACTCCCGGGACAGAACTGCCGCTTCACGATTTTTTCCCAACACAGGTAAAATGATTTTCGTTTTGGCTGGATCCTCACCTTTAATGTCAAAGGCCTTCCAATGACTGGATTTATGACCGTGCTTAAGTACATCCCACCATTTGGGATTTTTCCAGCTGGAGGAAAGATGGTTGGGAACGATATCTAGAATAACTCCTTCGATTGCCGTCCCTGGTAACCCCTCCATCAATCTTGCAAAGCCCGCTTCCCCACCTCTTTCTTCACTGATTTTCTCGGGATTGGTTCCATCATAACCATGGGTGCTTCCAGCTTCTGATTCCAAAATAGGAGACAAATACAGGTGAGAAATTCCAAGATCACTGAAATAGCCCAGATGCTCCAGGACATTCTGAAATTTAAAGTCCTTGTGCAGCTGCAGGCGGTACGTCGAAAGAAATGACATGACTTAAACTCCTTTCAAAAGGACCACAGAAAACGGCGCTACTCTTAAGCGATGATCCGTTAGGGGTTTTCCAAAGTCTGAACTTGATGAATCAAATAAAATCTCCTGCCCGGGAGTGATATCAAGTTCCACCACAGAGTTTTTCAGGGAAATCACCAAATCAATTGAGCTTTCCTTTTGACCGGCTTGAATTCTAAAAACCTCGTTCTCAATTTTCTGAGTGGTGACCTGTTGATTGTAAAATCCTTGTTCACGTATCCACTTGGAGAGCTGTATCAAACGCCCGTACAATCTTGAAAATGCTTGCGCCTCTTCAGAAGTGGCAGCAGCTTCCCAGCAGACACGACAGGTGTTGAAAGTTTCTTCAGAACCTGGATCTGGAGGTTCTTCTTTCCATCCAAAGCTTGCGAATTCCTTCTTTCGACCTTCGCGCACTGCTTGCAATAATTTCGGATCCGTATGATCGACAAAATATAAAAACGGCACGGTGGCACCGACTTCTTCGCCCATAAAGATCAAAGGAAGTCCGCCAGACAAAAACAACAGTGCCGCTGCCAGTTTTGATTTCTGAGCGCCACAGATCTGAATAAGTCGCTCGCCATCTTTGCGATTTCCGATTTGGTCATGATTTTGAATGCAATAAACCAGCTGGCTTCGATCGACACCAGAATAATCCCGTCCTCGGGTCAGATTGTGAAACTGCGAATACTGTCCATCAAAGACAACACCTCGTTCTAAGACATCGGTTATTTGCTCCGGCACACCGAAGTCGGAATAGTAACCCGAGATCTCGTGAGTGAGCAGCGTGTGAACGACATGATGAAAGTCATCGGCCCAGTGGGCACTTAAGCCAAAGCCACCATTCTTTTGACTAAGTACCAACCGGGGATCGTTGGTGTCATTTTCAGCGATCAGGTGAATATCCCTTCGCAACCGCTGCGAAAGCTGAATGCGTAGATCTGCCAGATGTTCTAAAAAATGCTTGGCGGAACCATCCATGATGGAATGAACGGCATCCAGGCGCAGTCCATCGAAATGAAATTCCTCCATCCATTGCTGGGCATTTGACAGAAAGAAGTTTTTAACTTCATCACTCCCCGCACCATCAAAGTTAAGAGCATCACCCCAGGGGTTTTTATACTTGTCATGAAAATAGGGACCCAACATGGAAAGGTAATTTCCCTCCGGTCCCATGTGATTATAGACCACATCCAAAAGGACCGCCATGCCACGCTCATGGCAATAGTTCACTAAGGACTTAAGCTCTAGTGGCGAGAGGTCTTCAGATCCATAGGAATTTTGAGCTGCAAAAATCCCGACACCATCATACCCCCAGTTTCGTCTTCCTGCGAATTGGGCAATGGGCATAATTTCGATACAATTAACACCCAAACCCAAAAGACGATCCACGTGTTTTTTTATTCCCGAGAATGTTCCTTCCGGGGTGAAGGTGCCGACATGCAGTTCATAAATGACGAGCTGATTTAATGGCAATCCCCGCCACTGACTGTCAGTCCAATTAAAGTCTGAGGACAGAAATTGCGATGGACCATGAGGACCTTCAGGCTGATAGCGTGACGCCGGGTCTGGAATTTCGACTTTACCATCCAATTTAAATTTATATAAATCTGAAGACGGTTTTCCAGGGCTGATCCATCTGAAATAACCGCGCTCTTCCCGTTGCATCGGAAAGTTTTCCAGAACTTTACCTTGAGAGGAATATAACACCACATCGACATTTTTGCAGGCCGGAGCCCAGACTCTGAAGGAGTAATAATCGCCCTCTTGCCATGCGCCGATGTGAGTTCGTTTCATTGCAAATCTCCCGCAAATTTAAAGTACATTCCCGCCAATGGCGGCAAAGTCAGGTTCAGGCTTTGCGCACGACCGTGGGCCGCGATGTCTTCGGTGACAGCTTCCCCAAAATTACCTTGCCCGCTTCCTCCGTAAAGTTCGGAGTCGGTATTTAAAATTTCTTTCCACACTCCAGGACGATCCGTACCCACTCGGTAATTGTTACGGGGAACCGGAGTCATATTGAAAATGCACAAAACCGTTCCGCCCTGTTTATCCCGCCTAAAAAAGCTAAAGATGCTGTTACTCGCATCACTGGCATCCAGCCATTCAAAGCCACTGGCTGAAAAATCCTGCTCATGAAGAGCGGTCTGTCCCCGGTAAAGATGATTGAGATCCTTGACCAATCGTTGCACCTGTCCATGGGATCTGTCGTGGGTCAGATGCCAATCTAAGCTCGAGTCATGATCCCACTCTGTTTTCTGCGCAAATTCACAGCCCATAAACAGAAGTTTTTTCCCGGGCATGGCGTACATGTACGAATAAAGAGTGCGAATGTTTGCAAACTTTTGCCATTCATCCCCGCTCATCTTGTCATACACTGAGCCCTTTCCATAGACGACCTCGTCGTGAGATATTGAAAGTACAAAGTTTTCGTTGAACGCATACATCATGCGAAAGGTTAACTGGTTTTGATGATGTTTACGGTGAATGGCATTTTTGCGAAAGTATTCAAAGGTATCATGCATCCATCCCATGTCCCACTTCATGCCAAAGCCAAGACCTCCGGCATAGGTGGGAGCTGAAACTTTCGGCCAGGCCGTCGACTCTTCGGCAATGGTATGAACATCCGGAAATTCTGAATAAACCGCTTCGTTGAGATCTTTTAAAAATTCAATTGCCTCGATGTTCTCTCTTCCACCGTATCGATTGGGAATCCACTCCCCGGTTTTGCGCGAATAATCCAAATACAGCATCGAGGCCACCGCATCGACACGGAGACCATCGATGTGATATTTATCAAGCCAGAAAATGGCGCTGGAAATCAGAAAGCTTCGCACTTCGTGACGTCCATAATTAAAGATCAAACTGTTCCAGTCAGGATGAAAACCCAAACGCGGATCCTCATGCTCGAACAAATGCGTGCCATTAAATTTAGACAAAGCAAATCCGTCTTCTGGAAAATGTGAAGGCACCCAATCCAAAATCACACCAATGTTTTCTTGATGTAAGCGATCAATTAAATACATAAAGTCCTGAGGAGTTCCGTAGCGACAAGTCGGAGCAAAATACCCTGTCGTCTGATAACCCCATGATCCATAGAAGGGATGCTCCATGATGGGCATTAATTCCACATGGGAAAATCCCATTTCTTTCACATAAGCTGGTAATTCCTCTGCGAGTTCACGGTAAGTGAGACTGCGCCCTCCCTGTTCAGGATTTCTGCGCCAGGATCCCAAATGCACCTCGTAGATGGACATCCCTTGATCGCGCGACTGCAGTTGATGGCGGTTTTTCATCCATTCGTGATCTTGCCACTGGTATTCCAGATCCCAAATACGGCTTGCCGTGCGAGGAGGCTCCTCACAATAAAAGGCATAGGGATCGGCTTTTTCTATCTGTTGATTGTGAATGGAGGTGATAATAAATTTATAATTTTGGCCTTGCTGAGCAAAAGGGACAAATCCGGTCCAAACGCCCGATTGTCCCTGACTGTATAAAGCATGCTGCTCGCGATTCCAATAATTGAAATCACCGGCGACATGAACTGCTTTTGCTCCGGGCGCCCAGACTGAAAACCATGTTCCATCCTGCCCGTTATGAACTCCTACGTGTGCACCCATACGAATATACGACCTATGATGTGATCCTTCATTGAAGAGATAAATGTCTTCCGAGGTCAGTAGCGTATCCATGCTCTTTCCTTTTTTTACGCAAATGCGCCAGTCGATTGATAAACTTATTCACTTCGGAACTGTGGCACCATTCTTCGACAGAGAATTTGAGTTTCCTGCTCCAATTTGGATACTCGTGCCACGTTCCGGGAATATTCTGAGGAAGCGTTTCTCCCCACAGATCTTCGATATTCATTAAAAACAAATTTCCCGGGCTTTCGGCCATTAGTTCACTGATTCTGACAAATAACTTATCGGGGTCCGACACATTAAGATCCTGACACCACTGTGCGACGGTTTGCTGACGGGCGTGCAATTCCTTGCGGGCTTTTTTCGCGGTGTAAATTCCCAGATTCTTAAACTTCTCGATATCCAATCCCTGCAAAAAGCCCTGAAAGGGATAAAGATCATGTGTGTTCAGGCAAATCAAATTCTCGGAGGGAATTTTGGCAATCGCTTTTGACGGAGAGTCCCCGGCCTCAAAAGGAAAAACCCACATTCCTTTAAATCCATGATTCTTCAAGGAGCGCTGAATGGACTCGGGCACGGTTCCCAGATTTTCACCGATGATATGGACCTCATGGCGTTTCGCTTCAAGCGCAACGACGGCGAAAACTTCGTCGGGTTGATAACGAAGATAAACACCTTCGCGGGCATCATGGCCTTCTGGAATCACGTAAAGTCTTTTAAAGGCCATCACGTGATCCAAACGAATGTAATTTCCTGAAAGCATGTGCGCGCGCAGAGACTCTATTAAATACCTGTATTCTTTTTTCCGAGTCGCCTCCGGATGGGGCGGTGCAATTCCCCAGTTTTGACCCTTTCGAAAAAGAAGATCTGGCGGAGCCCCCACGTTCAGTTGGTTGATAAAATCCGTTGCAAAGTGATGATTATCAAATCCACCTTTCGAAGTACCGACAGGGTAATCGAGATAAATGCCAACGTGTTCTTTGCTGGCTTGCTTTTTGAGATCCTTTAATTGTCTTTCCATCTGAAACTGAGAAAAAAGGTGGTACTGCATTTTCTCTCGGTCGTTACCTGAGCGAAATTGGCAATATTCTAGAAGCAGGAACTTATTCGTCAGAAACTTGATGTACTCTTTATCTTTGCCGGCATAAATTTGCGCATACTTTTGGGCCAAATCAAAAATCATTTTTTGCTTGAGCGGAACTACTTGGGAATACAGGACCTTGTCACTTTCCCGGACCTGGGCCACTTGTTGAAGATCGCGTTGTTGATAAACTTCCTCTAGCTTCGGATACTTTCTGACAATTTCGTCCAGATCCAGATAAATTTCATTCCAGAACATTTTAGAAACAGGTGAATAAGGGCTGACGGCATCCCACTTTGCGCCAAAGTCTTGAGCTAAAAGTGGCAGAGTTCCGATGAACTCAACGCCATGATTGGATGCGGTTTTCTGCAGAAACGACAAATCCCCCAAATCACCGATGCCCCAATTGCGCTGACTGCGGAGAGAGTAAAGGGGTGCAAAAAAGCCGAGTTTTTTATTTTCGGATTTTTCTTGGTGAGCCGGTGCGCTGATCAGCAATGTTTTTGCTAAGGCCACACCTTCCTCAATCATTGAAAGGTGATAATATCCCTCCTTCAGAGATTTTTCAGAATGAAACCGAACGCGCCGATGAATCTTCTCCCCGACATGATACAGCTTCCCCGAAAGCTCCGCCTTAAAGTAAATTTCTTCGCTGTTACCATTTTCGTCTTCAAGAAGAAATTTTAGCTTCTCGGGGGATTTATCGTGAGTCAAGAATGCCGACACTTTAATCCCTGCCATAGCTTTTTGTGCAGAAGCGGGTTCAAAGATAGTTTGTACTTTGCGTTTGATTCTTTCCAAAATCACAATGTGTAAGGAGTTTGAGTCCTTCACTTCTTGTCCTGAAAGCAAAGACAAGACTTTGCGAATAGCCGACGAAGAGCTCGCCACGGGCTCCCCCAGAGCATTCAGATAATCTGGCTGAATGCCCCAATATCGCGCGGCCTTTCTTAAAAGTCTTTTTTCTACAGCGTCTGCCATGGTTCCGGATTTCTTGGTTGAGATTCTTTGGGAGGCGCTGGTTGTGCGCGAATACCCACGATGTTTAAAATGCCTTTCAAGGGAATATCCACCCAATCAGGACGATTGCGGGCTTCGTATCCTATTTCATAAAGAGCTTTTTCAAGCAGGAACAATTTTAAGACGGCCAAAGTTTGATCAATATCTTTTGGAATAATAGGACTATCTCCGACGGTTTCCAAATAGCCTTTTAGAAACTCAATACTTGCCCAACGAGACCAAACTTGAAGATGCTGACCTAATCGCAGTTTATCTTGCTCCTTTAGGTTTTGCTTTTTCAGGTAAAATTCCGGGACATACTCAAATGAGCGAATCATTCCGGCGACGTCTTTCAATGGGGAACGTTTCAATTTTCTTTCCCCGAAGCCTCGTGCGGGTTCTCCTTCAAAATCGATGATCTTGAAATCTTGCCCTGTGAACAAGACCTGCCCCAAATGGTAATCCCCATGAATGCGGGTGCGTAAAGAAAGAATCGGAACCGATTTCATATAGGCAAAGGAGTCATAAATCTTATCCGCGGAGGCAAGCAGGGACTCTGCCATATCGCGGGTTTTCTCATCCAAGCTTGGAAGATTTGCTCGTAAAATTTCTGACGTCTTTTCCGAAAGATTCCGGAAACTTTGAAAGACGGAGCGTTGATGAAACGGCGTATACGCTTCGGGAATAAATCCTGGATCTCGCTCTTCACTTCCCAGGACCAGATGCATTTCTGCAGTTTTGATCCCTAATTTTTTCGCATACATCAAGGTGTAACCCGTAAGATCTTGAAAATCGGCCGTGGGCGCAAATTTCAAAACTTCTTCGTTAATCGGCGGGATCAATGGAATCTGATCCAGAGTTCCTTCCAGATTCATTCGTTCGGCGATCTGGGAAACCTTGTCCGTCATCAATGACCAACCGTCGGTTTCATGGGCCAACACATCTTCCACGATAGCCAGAGACGAAACGACGTTTCCGTGCTGATAGGAAAGATTTCCCAAATAGCGCGATGTTTCCGTGAAGTTCTTATCGCTGAGGAAGCGACCCATCTCGACTTCAGGATTCTCGCCTTCTTCCACACGGCGATAGAATTTCAAATAATACCGATCCCCAAATGTCAGTGACGAGTTGCTTTGCTCGAGACTTTTAAAAGTTGGCTCTGGTAATGATGCCGGCGGTGTTTCTCTGAATTCGCCGACGATTTTTCCGAGCGCACTTTTAATGACTTTACGGCGCACGATTAAATCTAAAACACCCTTACAGAATTCAGCCTGTTGCAGGCAATCATAGACGACACCATTTGTTTTAGATTGGGTTTCCGCTATAACCATCGATGGACGCTCGTCCGTGATTTTCTTTGCTTTCTCGCCTTCTGCATGACCAAGTCCCATCATGTAAACTTCAGGTAGACCCTCTGAGTAAAATACCTTGATCATGGCAAGATAACTTGGGCTGCTTTCATCGCCCACAGGCACGGTCAAATAATCCAGCAACTCCAGATAGCTGATTTTTCGCCCCTTCCCGCTGAACCACCGAGAACGCTGCAGATACCCTTTGATGGATTTTGAAAGCGGAAGCCACATTTTTCTGCCGCGTAAATTCAAAAGTGGATTCGCTTCCTCGGTAGGTAGAACCAACGGTTTTCCCCAGTCCAGTTGCTCATTCATTTGCTTTTCTGAAATTTGCAGCCAATAAAAAGAATACGGTGTCAAAGTTAAGACATAAGCAGAGTCCGTCACCTTGGGGAACTCCGTCTGTCCAAACAATTCTATGGGCACCGCACCTTTAAAACGTGACAAGTCCAATTCAACAAATTGAGAGTTCCTGGAAAGATTGGCGACACAAACAACAAACTCCCCATCCTGCTCTCGCATATAACTAAGCACTTTAGGATTGCTGTTATTGATCACTTCAAATTTTCCGCGGCTGAAGACAGTGTTTCCTGCGCGAAGAGAAATCAATTTTCCCATCCACCACAGCAAAGAAGTAGGATTGCTTCTAAGGGCTTCGACATTCACGGACTCGGAATGATATTCCGGTGTGGAGACCACTGGTAGATAGAGTTTTTGCGGATTGGATTTGGAAAATCCTGCATTTCGATCCAAATTCCATTGAAACGGAGTGCGTACACCGTCGCGGTCCCCCAGATAGATATTATCTCCCATACCAATCTCATCGCCATAGTAAATGATCGGCGATCCTGGAAGTGAAAACAGCAGCGCATTCAAAAGCTGAATCTGCCTGCGATCATTCCCCGCCAAAGGCGCTAAACGACGACGCAGTCCCAGATTAATGCGCGCACGGGGATCATTCGCATACACTTTGTACATGTAATCGCGTTCCTCGTCGGTCACCATTTCCAAGGTCAATTCATCGTGATTTCTTAAGAACGTCGCCCACTGACAGTTTTCTGGAATGGCCGGGGTCTGCTGCAAAATATCTACGATGGAGTAACGATCTTCCATTTTCAATGCCATAAACAGTCGAGGCATCAAAGGGAAGTGGAAGTTCATGTGGCACTCATCCCCGTTTCCAAAATAATTGACGGCATCTTCGGGCCACTGGTTTGCTTCGGCCAGCAACATGGATCCTGGATATTTTTTATCGATATAAGAACGCAGCTTTTTTAAATAGGCATGGGTCTCGGGCAGGTTTTCACAACTCGTTCCCTCTTTCTCGAAAAGATAAGGAACTGCATCCAGGCGCATGCCATCTACTCCCATGTCCATCCAAAAATCCAAAGCCTTATAGACAGCCTCCTGAACTTCGGGGTTTTCAAAATTGAGATCCGGTTGATGGGAGTAAAAACGGTGCCAGTAATATTTTTTAGCAATCGGATCCCAGGCCCAATTCGAAGTCTCGAAATCCTTAAAAATAATGCGAGTGCCTTTGTATTTGTTGGGATCATCACTCCACACATAGAAATTATGCCAATAGGATCCGGGGGGTGCGCGACGGGATTTTTGAAACCATTCATGTTGATCGGAAGTATGGTTGATCACCAATTCGGTGATCACGCGAATGTCTCGACGATGTGCCTCGTTCAGAAACTCTTGGAAGTCCTCAAGGGTTCCATAGGCCGGATTGATATTCGTATAGTCAGCGATATCATACCCATCGTCTTTTAAAGGCGAGGGATAAAAAGGCAGCAACCAGATGGCAGTGACCCCTAAGGTTTGTAAGTAATCCAGCTTTTGGATCAAACCCTGGAAATCACCAATGCCATCATCATTGGAATCGAAAAACGCCCGTACGTGCAGCTGGTAGATGATCGCATCTTTATACCAAAGGGGATTTTCCTGATTGGAGGTCTTGGTGATCATACCGTGGTTGTTCCTTGTTGTGTGGTTGACTTAATATGAACTTTAAAAATGTGGGCTGGCTGATCTGAACGAAGCTCGATGAAGTTTCTCCACCCGTTCCAAGTGTATTTCGTACCCGTCAGCAGATCTTCCATGTCGAAATTATCGTCCTCGCGAATATTCCAATCCAACAATGGCAATTCAAGCAGACCCGACTGGGTTCCGTGGGCATCAAGATTCACCACGGTCACAATGTGTTCGGAACCTAAAGTCTTTGAATAAGCAATCAGCTGATCATTCGAAATAGGATGAAAACGGAAGTTTCTGTTTTGCTGCAAAGGTTTTTGAGTATTGCGGATCTGATTAACTTTACTGATATAGGGAGTCAGCGAGTTGGGACTTTCTAAATTCCAAACGCGCACTTCATATTTTTCTGAATCCAGGTACTCTTCAGTTCCTTTGGCTTTCGGAGCTGACTCCATCAACTCAAAAGCGGGACCGTAAATTCCGTAATTACTCATCAGGGTCGCCGCCAGCACCAGACGCGCTTTGTATTGTGCGGGATTCGGCGTTTGCAAAGACTCGTGCAGAATATCAGGAGTGTTTGGCCAGAAATTCGCGCCAAAATAATCTTTCATTTCAGACTGAGTGAGCTCTGTCATATACTCTGTGAGTTCCCATTTCACATTTCTCCAGGTGAAGTAAGTATAGGACTGACTGAAACCTGACTTTGCCAGATACTGCATGATTTTAGGTCGAGTGAAGGCTTCCGAAAGAAAAATAACTTCAGGATGTTCCTGGCGAACATTGGCGATCAACCACTCCCAGAAATGAAAAGGCTTGGTGTGAGGATTATCCACGCGAAAGACCTTAACCCCTGCATTCACCCAATACTGCACGACGGACAATAGCTCTTGCCATAACTCGCGCCACGCGGGGGTTTCGAAATCAAAAGGATAAATATCCTGGTACTTTTTTGGAGGATTTTCGGCGTATTGAATCGTCCCATCCGGTCTTTTTTTAAACCATTCGGGATGCTCTTTTACATAGGGATGATCTGGAGCACATTGAAAGGCGATATCCATCGCAACTTCCATTCCCATACCCCGCGCCTTTTGCACCAGGCTCTTGAAATCTTGAAGAGTTCCAAGTTCTGGTAAAATGGCTTTATGCCCACCTTCAGCGGCGCCGATCGCCCATGGACTTCCCACCTCTCCGGGTTGAGCTGTCACGTTATTATTTTTACCTTTGCGGAAGCTTCGTCCAATAGGGTGAATGGGCGGGAAATAAACCACGTTGAAACCCATTTTGTGGATATAGGGAAGCCTTTGTTCGGCTTCTTTGAAAGTTCCATGATGTAACGGCGAAGAAACCACAGAGCGGGGAAAAAACTCATACCAACTACTAAAGCGAGCGATCTCGGGCTCAATGTTAAATACAACCTCGCTTTGAAAAGCCACAAAGCTTTCATCCTTAAAAACTTTCTGCGCGGCGCGCACCAGGACTGGGTCATTCAGAGAGGATTTTAAAGTGTTAAGGTCGGGATCTTGCTTGGTCTGCAACCATTTCTTAATTTGCGTGATATGAGAAGAGACGACGGACTTTTCTCCGGCTTCTTCGATGTGCTGATACAGAGCTTCAAGAAGATGCAGTCCTACCTGCAAGTCGATGGAAATATTTTGATCTGCTGTTTTCTTTTTCAGCACATCTGACTTCCATGTTCCAAAGCGGTCCAGGCATGCTTCGACCACGCAAATATAACGGCCCAATTTTTCAGCCTTGAAACTTGCGCTCCATTCGTCGTTATACTCTGCCGTCAGTTGATAGGTCACTGACTCCATTGCCGATTGATGGCGTACGTGCACACGGCCTTTAGGTAAATCATGACCATGAACTAATAAATGTGCGGTTATCTTCACATCATCATTCAGATATCTTTTCACGGCAAATCTACCGGCATCGATCATCGGCACCACCCGATCAATCACAACACTGGAGGGATTCTTAGAGAGTTGAGAAAACAGCAAAGGATTCTTCTGCATGACTACCTACAATTTTTTTATAAAGCTCATTGCTCTGCAGGTAATTTAGTTCAAGGTAATGAAAGTTTAAAAATTTTCTAAACAACTTTGTCAAAGCTCACACACAAAGTTGTTTTCTTTTCGAAACACTCACGACACGATACTTGAATTATTTCTCAAAGGAGGATTGAAATGCCGAGAGTAGGATCCACGGAAAAATTAAATAAGAGTAACAAATCAGTTCTCAATGAGCAGAGCTTGGACGAAAACAAAGAAAATAAATCCGAAAATAAAAATTCAAACAGATCAAATTCAGCAAATGCCTCCTCCGCTAACACCAAACAATCTGTAAGCCCAGAAGAGCGCGAAAGAATGATTAAAGAGACAGCCTTTTATTTGGCAGAACGCGAAGGCTTTTCCGCTGACAATCAAATTTACTGGTTACGCGCTGAAGAACAAATCGACAAAATGCTGAACGGATAAACGAATGCAAAATAAAATTGAGTGCTGGAGAGGATCTCCAACTCCCTTGGGTGCAACACTGACATCCGAGGGCGTCAACTTTGCCTTGTACTCTGCAAATGCGGAAAAGGTGATTCTTTGTTTATTTGACGAACATGGCGAAGAATTCGCCCAAGTGGACTTGATCGAACAAACCTACAAAGTATGGCACGGTTTTATCCCCGGCCTTAAAGCAGGTCAGCACTACGGTTACAGAGTGCATGGCCCCTTTGATCCCGCTAAAGGTTTTCTATTCAATCCGAACAAACTCGTCCTCGATCCCTACACCAAAGCCACTTCAGGCGGAGTCAAATGGGATCCGGCGCTTTTCTCTTATGACGTTGAGCACGTCGACGAGCATCTGTCTTTTGATGAGCGCAATAGCGCGCCTTTCATGCCGAAATCCATTGTCATTGATACCAAATTTGACTGGGACGGTGATCAACCGCCCCGCATACCGATCAATAAATCGGTGATCTATGAAATGCACATCAAGGGCTTTACCAAACTGCATCCCGAAATTCCCGAACCTTTGCGTGGAACTTATTCGGGCCTGGCTCATCCAAAAACGATTGAATATTTAAAGCATCTTGGGATTACGGCTGTTGAATTACTGCCCATTCATCAATTTATCGAGGAAGACAGTTTACAAAAAAAAGGACTGCACAACTATTGGGGATACAACACGATCGGATATTTTGCGCCGGAATGGCGCTACTCGTCTAGAGGGAGCAACGGAGCCCAGGTCGCTGAATTCAAAGAAATGGTGAAAGCCCTGCACAAGGCGGGGCTCGAAGTCATTCTGGATGTCGTTTACAATCATACAGCGGAAGGCAATCAAATGGGGCCTTGCGTGAGCTTTAAAGGCATCGACAATTCGGCCTATTATAGAATGCTTCCGGATTCACCCGGTCTGTACATGGACTACACCGGATGCGGCAATACTTTGAATGTCGTGAATCCCCACGTTTTAAGACTTATAACAGACAGTCTTCGTTATTGGGTCGAAGAGATGCATGTTGATGGGTTCAGATTCGATCTTGCCTCGGCGCTGGCTCGAGAGTTTCACGAAGTAAATCAGCTGCATTCCTTTTTCAGTATCCTGCAACAAGATCCCGTTTTATCCGAAGTCAAACTTATTGCCGAGCCTTGGGATTTAGGTGAAGGGGGCTATCAGGTTGGGAACTTCCCTGATCAATGGTCCGAGTGGAATGATAAATTTCGCGACACCGTTCGAAGCTTTTGGAAAGGTGAAGAAGGTAAATTGGCCGAGCTGGGCTACCGATTGATGGGCTCAAGCGATTTGTATTCTGCTTCAGGGCGGGGCCCTACTGGCAGCATTAACTTTATCACGGCCCATGATGGTTTCACTTTAAATGACCTTGTCTCCTATGAGCAAAAGCACAATGAAGCGAATCTCGAGGAAAACCGTGACGGCAACGACAATAATCACAGTCGCAACTGGGGTGTCGAAGGCCCCACGGACAATCCAGAAATCAATCATCTGCGCACGATGATGAAAAAGAATTTCCTTACCACCCTGCTCTTATCCCAAGGGGTTCCCATGTTGGTTGCTGGTGATGAGATGGGGCGCACACAAAGAGGCAATAACAATGCCTATTGCCAGGACAATGAAATCAGTTGGGTGGATTGGAAAAGCATCGATCAAGGGCTTTTGGCTTTTACAAAATCCGTGATTGAGCTTCGCAAAAAACATCCGGTCTTTCATCGTCGCAATTACTTCGAAGGAGAAAGTCTGCGTCCCGGCGGTCGCAAAGATGTGTTGTGGTTCACGCCCAAAGGCGAAGAGATGACCGATGATGAGTGGAATCAGTCCTTTGCAAAATGTATTGCAATGGAATTTAACGGTTCCGCCATCAGAGAATGGGATGAAAAACACAGACTTCTTAGCGATGATAATTTTATCTGGGTGATGAATGCCAGTGACGATGCGATTGATTTCAATTTCCCGCGACACTTTCACAAATCCTGTTGGCATTTGATTCTGGATACTTCAACGGAACCATCATTTAAAGATGTACCGATCAAGGTGGAACAAAACTTTAAGATCCAACCTCACACCACCCTACTCCTTCAGCAATTGAAGGAGTAATTACGCAGCGTGTGTTTTGCGATTTCTTAACGTACGTCTTTCATTTTTAAAATGAACGGTTCGTAAGTTGCGAATTCGCAAAGCTAGATTCAGTATTTGAAATGTTGTTGTATCTTTTCTAGGAGTGAACTGTGCAGAGACATTCAAGAAGAATTTTCGTCAGCAATCGGCTGCCATTCAACGTCAATCCCAAGACCGAAAAACTTTCCCGGGGCAGTGGAGGCTTGGTTTCAGCCTTGCTAGGAGTCAGTCTGGATGAACCTTTTTATTGGATGGGATTTGAAACCAATGAACGTCACGCCACTCTCTTAAAAGAAAACTGCGGCGAAATTAATAGCAATCTTCGCTGCCATCCCGTCATGCTATCCAAAGAAGTTTATGATACTTATTATGACGGAGTCGCTAATGATTTAATTTGGCCTCTGTTCCACTACGAAGCTCAATTCGCAACCTTTAGCCGCGAAAAATGGGCGGTTTATCGCAAGGCCAATCAGAAAATGGCAGACGAGATTTTATCGATTGCCCAGGATAACGACACCATTTGGATTCACGATTTCCATTTTCTTTTATTGCCGCGAATGATTAAGGATAGGAATCCAAATCTCAAGGTTGGATTTTTTCTGCACATTCCTTTTCCCAGCAACGAAATTTTCAGACAGCTTCCCGTTCGCGAGGAAGTTCTAAACTCCCTCATCGGTTGCGATCTCTTGGGTTTTCATGAGCATTCTTACCTTCGTCACTTCGTCGTGACATTGAAGGCTTTTTTGGGAATCGATTCAACTATGTTCCGGGCCGAGATTGGAAATCATACTTTGCAAATGGGAGTTTACCCTATCAGCATCGATACCAAAGAATACCAGGAAAAAGCCGGCTCCCAAGTCGTAGAAGAGCTTTGCGAATCCTATCGCCAGCGCAGTTTTGATAAATTTCAAATCCTGGGTGTGGATCGACTGGATTACACCAAAGGTCTTGAGCTTAAGCTTTTAGGTTTTCAGCACACTCTCAGAAAGTATCCGGAATTGATTGGCAAAGTAAGTCTTTTACAAGTTGCCGTCCCTACCCGACAAAAAGTTCCACTGTATGCGCGAATCAAAAGAGACTTGGACCGCCTAGTGGGCGCGATCAATGGCGAATTTGGAACCCCAGATTATGTTCCAGTCCAATATATTTTCAACTCCATCACCGAGGAAACATTGCTGGCATTGTATCGTCGCGCCGACGCCGCCTTAGTCACTAGCAAACGTGATGGGATGAATCTGGTCGCTATGGAATATGTGATGGCTCAGGACATTCGTAAACCCGGAGTCTTAATCTTAAGTGAATTTGCCGGAGCTGCATCGCTATTACCTGATGCCCTTATCATCAATCCTTGGGATCAGGACGCTGTTGCTGATTCCATTTATCACTCCTTCAGAATGTCAGGCGTTGAAAAAGAACATCGCATGCGTTTTTCACAGGAAACTTTATTAAAGTACTCTGCTACGAAATGGGCTGAAAACTTTTTGAATGATTTGGACAACACCAAGGACGACATTCCCCAATCTGTTTCTCTTTCCCGACATTCACGGACCTGGCCTTCGTTTATGGTGGCCGCTCTTCGGGCCAAGAAAATCCGCCTGATCCTGGATTATGATGGAACTTTGGTTCCAATCGCGAAACGCCCTGAAATCGCCGTTCTAAATGATCAGGTCAGAACCTTGGTCGATCAATTAAATAACGAAATCGAAGTCTTTATTGTCAGTGGACGTCCGCGCGAATTTTTGGATGAGCAATTTGGAGATATGCCTTTAGCACTGGTAGCTGAGCATGGCGCATTTTATCGCCTCCCAGGCCAAAAATGGCAGTCACGCGTTTCTCTGGATGTGGATACTTGGTATGGAGAAGTTGAAAAAGTCATGAATGCTTACTGCGAAAGGGTTCCATTTTCATTCATCGAGAAAAAGGAAGCAGGTTTAGTTTGGCATTATCGTCAATCCCCTGCGAACTTTGCAGAATATCAGGCAAAAAAACTGGATGATGAACTGAAAAGCGGATTGGGTAACGAATCGGTTTCAGTGATGATGGGCGCAAAAATCGTTGAAGCCAAAGCCACCGAATGCAACAAGGGAAGCTTCCTGCGTTGGCTGATGCAGTCGTCTTATCGCGACACGGCTCTTTATATCTGTATCGGTGATGACCGTACCGACGAAGACATGTTTAAGGTCGTCGGCGATAGAGGCGTCAGTATCAAAGTGGGTACCGCACGGTCTGCTGCCAACTTCCGTCTGGACATGCAGGATGATGTGATCCCTTTCCTTCAAGAAGCTTTAAACTTGCTAAATCAACACAACACGGATGCAAGGAGTCCTCATGCTAGCTCTCATTGAATTTTCACTCGTTGATGAAATGAATCGCGGCACCGGCTTTGGCTGGTTGCTGATGATTGGTATCGCTCTGTTTGGAGCCATTGTAATCAAGGCTATTTTAAAATTTACAGAAGTTCGTCTGAGCAAATTCATCGCGAAATTTCAGGGAGTTTGGGACGATATTATTCTGCAGTGCTTGGGCGCTACGAAAACCTGGGTTCTTTTCTTTTGGATCCTGCATCCCCTGGTGCAAAGCACTCAGGTAACGAACGGTAAAAAAGTCGTGCTCCTGCTGTTCGTGGTGGCTTCCTCCGTGCAAATCGCACTGTGGGGATTAAAGTGCATTCGCCTGTGGCGTGATGACGTCGTCAACAAACGCATGAAGACCGATGGAGAATCCGCTTCGGCCATTCGCTTGATTGCGACCGGTATTCAGGGTCTGTTCCTGATCTCATTGGTGCTGGTGGGACTTAGCAATTTAGGTGTCGATATTGCAGCTCTTATTGCGGGCTTGGGTGTCGGTGGTATTGCGGTGGCACTGGCTGCGCAAAATATCCTGGGTGATTTATTTGCTTCGCTTTCGATCCTTTTAGATAAGCCTTTTGTTGTGGGCGATTTCATAGTTTCCAAAGACGATATGGGAACGGTGGAAACTATTGGTATCAAGACCACACGGCTTCGCAGTCTTTCGGGTGAGGAACTGATTTTTTCGAATAAAGATCTTTTGGAAAGCCGGGTGAAGAACTTTAAGCGCATGTGGGAACGTCGAGCGGTGATGAATTTCAATATCGGATATCTGACCGACACCCAGAAGCTGGAAGAGATTCCAAAGATGGTGAAGCAGTTTATCGAGGAAGATCCCTTGCTGCGCTATGATCGCTGCCACTTGATGAATTTCGATGAAGCGTCTTTAAAATACGAAATCGTTTTCTGGGTTAAGGACCCTGACTTTAATAAGTACTTCGATTCCCAGCAGGCCTTGATGTTAAAAATGCTGCGTAAATTTGATGAGGAAGGCATTAGTTTCTCCATGGGAGCCAGACCCTTTGTCATGCAGAATGCGGAGTCCGATGGCGAAGAAGGACTGCAAACACTGGCCAAGGGAGGAAGCAAAGCTTCCCCATCCGAAGCCACTTCTTCTCATTAATGCAAAAAGGAGCCAACTGGCTCCTTTTCTTTAGGGATAAAAATTGTATTTGATATGAATTCGTTTCTCGTCTTGCAGGCCCATCTTCGATCCACTTAAGAATGCGGGGACTTTTCTTTTGATACGTTTTCGATCTTTGGGAAAGCGCTTGTCATCGACAAAGCAATCAAAACGTTCGTCTTTACAAAGCTGGGTGAACTCGGCCGGTTCATTCGAAAATAAGTAGGCATCCATGGCACGAGCCATTTTATCACCCAACTCCAAGTCAGCTTGCTGAACCACGATCCCACCGCCGGTCTTCACTTGAGGTTTAACGGGTGCAGGCTCACCGGGAACTTTTTTTATAATCACTCGGGGCTTACACTCGGGTGGCAAATCAAGTTCCGGCTCACAATCACAAAATGTTTTCTTAAGACTCGCACAAGAACTAAGAGTTAAAACCAACAGGCACAGGCCTAAAAATTTTTTCATTATTTCTTACCCCAGTTTGACCAATACTGCCCGGCGCCCTTCGGATTTGCTTTTGCGTAGTTATAAAATTCCTGAATAAATGCGGCACGCTCTTTTTGGTACAGATACTTCCAGTCGCTTTCTGCGGGAATAGTCATCACATCATAATCATCGCTAAGTTTCGTATTGCGCTCAAGGATCGTCTCAAAGGAATCATTTTGTGCATTGTAAAGCATATCGTACATCACCATAAATGTCGTCGTACGCCCTTTACCCGCTCGGCAGTGGAAATGCACCCAGTTGTTTTCCGGAAGACTGCGCACAGCCTCGATAAATAGATCCACCTCGTTATCAGTAGGACGGACATGATCCGTGACTGTCAGACGCACATATTGGTGACCTGCGCTGCGTACCAGGCTTTCTTCAGTTTCAATGCTTTTGATTTCAACGCCGGCGATTTTTTCACCGACTTTTAAATCACCGAGCAGGCGACGTTCCCGTTGGATCACGTCTTCGTGACCCAAATCCGCGTTCGCCCAATCGCGGTCTGCTTGCCAAGTCACGGGCTTGTCATTGATAAGTCCGTGGGACTCTTGGCGCAGATCGAAAACATAAAGCTGAGCTTTTCGTTTCTTTGCGGGCTTGGCAATTTCTTTTAAAGCGGGTGGAGCAAAGCTCGCACTTCCCGACATTTTAAGGCTGTCATTTTTGCGATAGTTCACGGACTTACGAACATCGTACTTGGTATCAAAAACCAACTCCGCAGGCTCGGTGCGCACCGGTTTCGTCATGAAAAAGGGGATTTTGTTTTTATTTGCAGCAGATTCTGGTTGATTTGCCGCCACGGGATTGTTGGCAGGTTCCGACGTGACATTTTTTTCTGCGCAGGCAGCGATCACGAAAGGCAAAAGAAAGATCCATTTTCTCATACGTCCTCCATGAAGGCGGTGTCCATGCCTTCAGGAAAAGTCTAAGCTTTAATCTGCCCTCTTGCAAAAAGTTCTTCAAGATATTGGAAGCCCGAGTCCTGCGTGCGCAGATAATAATAAGCGCGCAGAATATCCTGCTCTTGATGACTCAGGGAAGCGTTAGAGCCCCCACGCTTCATGCGGTCTTGAGAGATATGATACAGGCTCAGTGCGCCTGCCACAGAGATATTAAAGCTTTGCACAAAACCCGTCATCGGAATGATGATACATTCGTCAGCGGCTGCCACCATTTCAGGACTCACACCATTTTTTTCGTTCCCCAAAACCAAAGCCGCTTTTCCAGAGAAATCAACTTCGTGAAGAGGTTTTGAACGAGCGTCCAAATGGGTGACGTAAATTTTGTAGCCCTGACTTTTCAGGTTCTTTACACAGTCCGTGGTGTTCTGCCACTTTTTGACTTCCACCCACTTGTCAGCTCCTTGAGTGACACGGGCAGATTCCTTGAATTTTTCCTGAGTTTCAATGACGTGGAAATTTCCGAAACCCAAACCTTCAGCAGATCTCATCACCGCAGAAATATTCCCACGGTCATAGATGCTTTCCAAAACGACGGCTGTATCGAAGTTTCTTTGCGCGACCACGCGATCGATTTTTGAACGGCGGTCTTCGGTCAAAAGAGGTCCCAGTTTTTCTAAGACCACTTGATAATTGATTTTTAAATTCGCATTGATCTCGATATCAGAGCCATAAGGAAACATGAACGACTACTTGTAAAGAGATTCAGGATTTTTAGACAAATCGCGAGTGATATTTTTTTGGTGCGCTTCCAAAGTACCGCCACCAATTTCTAACAACTTCGCATCTCTCCACAATCTTTCAACAACGTACTCACCCACGTAACCATAACCACCCAAGACCTGAATCGCACGGTCCGCCACGTTTTTCGCCATTGTTGTTGCGACAAGCTTCACACCGTCTGAATCCAGACGATTGCCTTCTTTGTTTAAATCCATGCGGCGAGCTGTCTCGTACACGTAAGCACGAGCAGATTTGTATTCTGCATAGCTGTCAGCGATATAGCGCTGCATTTGACCAAAGTGGTTCAAAGATTTGCCGAAGGCTTCACGCTCAGTTGCATAACGGTTCATGATTTCGATAGATCTGCGAGCGATACCCAAGCTCATCGCCGCCAATGTCAGGCGTTCGATTTCCAGATTGCGCATCATGTGTAGCATCGAATCACCTTCGTGTCCGACAAGAGCTGATTCAGGAACATGACAGTCTTGGAATACCAGCTCGGCCGTGTTAGATCCGCGCATACCCAATTTGTCTTTAATTTTCTGCCCAACTTGGAAACCCTTGTGATCTTTTTCTACCAGGAAAGTAGAGATCATCGCGCGACCATGTTTTTCACCGGTCTTAGCGTAGACAAGAGTCAAATCGCAAGGTGTGTTGTTTTCATCAATCGTGCCGTTTGTGATCCACATTTTGCGGCCATTCAAAACCCACTCGTTGCCTTTTTTAACGGCGCGAGTTTGCATACCCAGAACGTCTGTTCCAATAGCTGGCTCTGACATGGACATGGAACCCACCCACTCCCCAGAACAAAGTTTTGGAAGAACACGAGCACGTTGTTCATCACTGCCGTTCACCGCAATGTTGTTCACACAAAGCATCGAGTGTGCAAGGTAAGCCAATGCAAAACCAGGATCCGATGCAGAAAGCTCTTCATGTACAATGACAGCAGCTGTTGGATCCATGCCCGCACCACCGAACTGCTCGGGAACTGTGATTCCCAAAAGACCCAGTTCACCGACTTTTTTGAAAAGTGCTAAGTTAAATTTTTCAGAACGATCGTACTCGTGAGCTTGAGGTTCAATTTCAGCTTGCGTGAAAGCGTTGACAGTTTCACGCAACATGCTGTGCTCAGGCGTGGGATTGTAAAGATCAAATTCTTTCCAATTAAAGGACATGGGAACTCCTACATATATAGAGTTGCGAATCTAAAAAAACCCCGTGAGATCCGCAAGGTATAGCGCCACTAACGCTATGCAATAATAGCAATTTTTGAAGACTTTCGGGAAGAATCTGGACGAGTCCCCGCCAGAGGCCTAACCTTGGAACGTACCCGTGAAGGAGACTTGTATGATCGCCTCGGTTTTAGGAATCGGAACAGAACTGGTCGACGGCCAAATCGTAAATAAAAACGGTGCCTGGATTTCTGAGAAATTAAAGGCTTTGGGTCTGACAACCAAACTCCACTTGGTCATCCCAGATGATAGAAAACTCATTTTTGAATCCTTGGATTATTGTGGTCAATATTCTGATTTGATGTTCGTGACAGGAGGCTTGGGGCCCACGTCGGACGATTTTACCCGCGAGGTTATTTCTGAGTGGACCGGTCTTTCCCTGAAGTGGGATGAGTCTTCCTGGCAGCACATCAAAGATCGCCTCGAACCACGGGGCTATGTCGTTAAAGATATTCAGCGGCAACAATGTTACTTCCCTGAAGGTGCCAGAGTTATTAAAAACACCGAAGGCACGGCGAATGCCTTTTTCGTTGAGGCGAATGGCAAAAAGATTTTCGTTTTACCCGGCCCTCCCCGCGAAATTGAATCTGTCTGGAACAGCGAAATCGCGGCGTGGCTGGAAAAATCTGTTCAAGGCATGGATCCCTATATCACTCGCCACTGGGACACGATTGGTATGGGCGAGTCTGATGTTGCAACTTTGGTGGAGCAGGCCTTAGCCAATGTGAATGTTGAAAAAGGTTACCGCGTGCATCTTCCCTATGTGGAAGTCAAATTGTCGTTCTTTAAATCCCAAGAAGAAAAGATGCGTATTCACGTCGAAAGAGTGACGGAAGCGTTACGTGGCATCACCGTCACGCGGGATCAACAAGATGTTCCGTTGATGTTATCGTTAGCTTTGAAAAACTATTCTTCTCTAAGCATTCAAGATTCGGCTACGGGACAGTTTTTGATGAATCGCCTGATGCCTGTCATGCGAGATTTCATGACCGAAAAAGTTTGGAGTTACTCCAATCACGCCATCGACGAAAATGCGGACGTCCGTTTGATGATGATGCCCAAGGACGAACACTCCGTTTTCGTGAGTGTCGAGCGTGGCGGCAAAAAAGTATCGGATATTATCGTTGCCCCGTACAAAGCCATGCCCATGCGAGAACGTCGCGCGCAGTACTTCGCCGAAGCTGCGATGATCTTCTGGCTCCGTCACCTTTAAAAGGTGCCAGGTCCTGTTTCTGTAAGCGGTGCTTCCAGAAACAGGACCTGGCACCTTTTCTTACTTTGTGTTGGCTAAAGATTCGCGGCCGACTTTCATAATGTGTTCTTGAATGTCTTTTGGCCAATCGCCGATCATCTTTTTAAACTTTTTTGTGTCATGCCCGTACATGGCACGAAGGGCTTCTTCGTAATTAGGAAGGTCTCCCACCATGGCATGCATGAATTTGTAAACGGCATCCTGCGACTGGCGAATTTGATCCTTGGCGAAGTTTTTCTTTTTCGCTTCTTCGATCAGTTTTCGCAAAGTTACTGAAGCACCACCCGGTTGCAAGGCAAGCCATTCCCAATGCTGCGGAAGTAAAGTCACTTCCTTAGAAACCACACCAAGCTTAGGACGACCCGGGCCCGCTTTCTTATCTTCCGGCTCAACCATTGATTCAAATCTTTTCGTAACTGCTTCGACCGTACCACGCAAATCCAATTCGACTTGCGCGCTGGTGACATCATCAAAGATCAGAACGTTTTCTTTGCCATCGTCTTTTAAATATTTTTTTACTTTCAGTGCAACTTGAAGCACGTCACCAGAAGCCACGATCTTAGTTCCCGCAAAGGCTGTGCAAGTGCGATCCATTCTTGGTTCCATTTTCCACTCCTACGCTTTCCCGCGTAAAATCTCTTTTACGTCGCGATCAATGAAGTACATTAAAATCAAAGCCGTAACTGACAATCCCGTCATCACATAGCCGATAATATCGTAGTGAACCAAAGCCCCCGTGCTTTCCTGAACCACGATGGCTCCTGCGATGATAGCTCCGAGCCCACCCGCCATTTGTTGCAAGGAAGCACTGACCGACATGAACGAACCACGGCTGGAAGCTTCAGGTATAGCAGACATCAAAGTTTGCGACGGAATCATGCGCGAAAAAATTCCCACGAACATCAACGAATTCACCAACATCACGACTGGCAATGGCGTCACACCTAAGTGGGTGTAAATCAAAACCATCACAATGCTGACAGCGCTACCAAAGATGAATGTGTTATAGCCACCAATCGTATCGCTGATTTTACCAACCAACGGACCAATCAGGATGGAAGCGAATCCCGTCACCAGGTAAATCATCGGCAAACTGCCATAATCGATTCCCATGTTGTGCACCGTAAAGGCACTCGCAAAAGGCATCAACATAAAGCCACCGATGGAAAGAATCCCTGTCGTCACAAAGGCCAGCAGATAACGGGGCTTTTGCACCGTATGCAAAAGATGCACAAAAGCCTTTTTATCCGATTGTAAAGCCAAGTGTTCGGTCACCGCAGGCATATGAATCCAAATAAAAATACCAGCGATCGCACTCGCCGCCACGATCATCAAGAACGGTGCGTGCCATCCCCAGTGATTGGACAAAAACAATCCGGCAGGTAAACCTAAAATCTGACTCGCAGCAAATGACGTTTGCAATAGGCCCATGACTCGCCCACGTTGTTGCAAGGGAAAGATATCCGTCGTGATTGCCAATACGATGGAGCCAATCACTCCCCCGAAAAGACCGGTCACGATTCGGGCGGCCAATAGCGCGTGGTAATTGGGAGCAAGACCGCAGAACAAAGTACCGGCAATAAAGCCAATATAAAAGAACATCAGTAATTTCTTACGGTCAAATCTATCGGCGAAGCCCGCCGCTAAAAGGCCTGAAATCGCAGCACTGATCGCATACGCAGAAACCACGGTACCGAACTGCGCAGCTGTAATGTTCAGCGCTGGCATCAACACGGCTCCCAACGGAGACAGAATCATAAAATCCAGAATGATGGTGAATTGCAGAAAAGCTAATAGCCCCACAACAATCTTTTGCTGAGTCGTAAACTTAAGTGTGCTGGCCGTTGAGGCCCCCGGTGAAGCAGGCGTGGATTCCATCTTAAAAACCTTTCAATGCGGTTGATGGAATTAATATTACCCGGGTTATATTCATAAAGCAATATCACCCGGGTAATAATATTTTAACCCGGGTAAATTACTGTTTCCTTTGGGGATTCGTCGGTCTGAAGAAATAAAAAAGCCCCTGTTTTGCAACAGAGGCTTAGAAATTTAAGGAGAAAGTAAGGCCGTACCTTTTGGAAGTCCTACTTTTTAGGCTTAATTGTCAGACCTTTAAGGGCATCGCCCAAAGAACCGAAGCCGGAACCGGAAGCTGGTTGATGAGTTCTCCAAGAGTGGTCTTCACCTGCACCTGGAACGCCCAACGAGATTTTCTTCTCTTCGAATTTGATTTCGTCGATTTGAACAGCGATTTCGTCACCGCGTTTTTTATTTTCGAATTGAGCGCCGTCAACGTGGTCACGCCATTTAGATTTTGGCAAAAGACCCGTGATGCCGGGAGCGATGTTTACGAACAAACCGTAAGTTTCTTTTTTCTCGACTTTGCCATTTACGACCGTGCCCACAGGGAATTTTGCCGGAACAGAATTCCAAGGATTGCCGTCGCCATCTGCTTGTTTCATCGACAAAGAGATTTTCAATTTGCCGTCAACTTCTTCCATCTTCAAAAGCTTCACGGTCACTGTCTGACCAGCTGACACAACTTCTTGCGGGCTGTGTACGCGAGACCAAGTCAGTTCAGACAAGTGGATCAAACCTTCAACACCCGATTCAAGTTCAACGAATGCACCAAATTTTTCCAGGCGAGTGATACGTCCCTCAAGGATCGCGCCCACTTGAACCTTCTGCATGAAGGCCCCTTCGTTTTCAACTTTTTGCATATCCAAAAGTTTACGACGAGAAACCACGACGTTGCGTTTGTCGAATTGAGTGATCAAGAAATCGAATTTCTTACCCACATACTCAGAAGCATCTGTGACGAAGCGAGAATCGATTTGAGAAATAGGACAGAAAGCCGTTTTACCCTGAACGTTGACACGCAAGCCACCGTTAACAACTTCAGTCACAGTACCAGTTACCGGAAGCTCCATATCGTATGCGTCTTCCAAAGTATCTGTTGTGGCACCCATGGCACCTTTTTTAGCCAAACGAACTTCGCCACCTTTTACGGAGATGACCACACATTCAATCATATCACCCACGTGATATTTTACTTCTTTGTTTTCATCCAGAAGGTCACGAGTAAAAATCATGCCATCAACAGGAGTACCAGTGGATACGAAGGACTCTTCTTTCCCGATAGAAAGAATTTCCCCATTGATCTTATCACCGACGCTTACGCGAGTTTTGAAACCACCAGCTTCAGATTGCGCAAACATAGACTCGAAATCCTCAAAAGATTTCCCTGTTTCAATATCATCACCAAAAATATCTTTTTTACTCATAACTTCTCCGTAAAATGGAACTCTAAGGTTTACTCAATCCCCTCTGGAAGAGCAAGGACCTCACGGCCTGACGTCCTGAATCAAGCGCATCCCACCGTCGTCCCGCAGTTGGGACAACGATAACAGCCGCTCGTCAGCACTGTGTCACTCCCACACTCTGGACACTTCATAGTAAATTTAGGAGGCGTTCCCTCAGCACCCGCCGTATGTTTTTTCTTGGTATTTAAAGGCTGGCTTAACTTGCTGCCGTCGCGATAAATCGCCACGGCTTTCACACCCAACTCCCACGCCAGGAAATAAATACGACTGATATCTTCTTCGCTGGCAGAGTTTGGGAGGTTCACTGTTTTCGAGATGGCTCCACTGATAAACGGCTGAACTGCTGCCATCATCGTCACATGACTTTCCGGCGATAGCACTCGTCCGCCCGGGGCCGCATTGGCACAATCAAAAACCGGTAAATGTTCCTGCTTAAATTCAGGGCATCCCTCAAGGGAGTTATGTTCGGAAATATATTTTACGATCGCTTCGATTTGCGAGTCATCGTAATCCAAAACTCGCAGCGCTGGAGTCACGGATTGATTCACAATCTGAATCTCTCCCCCACCGACAAGTTTTTTAAGTTTGATCAAAGAAAAATCAGGTTCAATCCCCGTTGTATCACAGTCCATCAACAATCCGATGGTTCCTGTCGGCGCCACCACTGTTGCTTGTGCATTTCTAAATCCAAATTTGCTGCCATTGTAAACCACGGCTTTCCAAAGATTTCGAGCCGCATTGTCGAGCCCCTCAGGAAGATCTTTCCAAGAGACTGCATTTAATGCTTTTTCGTGCATCTTCATGACTTGAATCATCGGTGCACGATTCTTTTTAAACCCAGGAAAAACGCCCTTCGCTCGCGCCATCTCGGCACTGGTCAAATAAGCGACTCCGGTCATCAAAGAGCTTATGGCCCCGGCCCACGCACGACCTTCTTTACTGTCATAGGGAATGCCTTTTCTCATCAGCAAACTGCCAAGATTCGCAAAGCCCAAACCCAGTGGACGGTAATCGTGGGAGTTCTGTGCAATCTTTTCCGTCGGATAACTGGAGTAATCGACTAATACTTCCTGAGCGACAAACAAAGTACGTGCCGTGTGAATGAAAGATTCAAAATCAAAGCTTCCATCTGCATTTAAGAATTTCACCAGATTGATAGAGGCCAGGTTGCAGGCCGAATCATCCAGGAACATGTATTCCGAACACGGATTGCTAGAGCGAATCTCCTCGCTGTTGGGACACGTATGCCATTTGTTGATCGTATCGTGAAACTGAATACCCGGATCCGCACACATCCAGGCGGCGTGATTGATTTTCTTCCACACTTCTGCCGAAGGAACCTCGCGCACGACTTTGCCGCTGACTCGCGCGAGCAACTTCCAGGGCTTTTCATTTTGCACGGACTTCATGAACTGATCCGTCACGCGAACGGAATTGTTGGCATTCTGTCCTGACACCGTCTTGTACGCTTCACCTTCGAAATCAGGGCTTAAACCCGCTTCAATCAAAAGCTTGGCCTTGTTTTCTTCTTTCATTTTCCATTCAATGAAATCTAAAACTTCGGGATGATCGATATCGACGACCACCATTTTAGCGGCTCTCCGAGTGGTGCCACCCGATTTAATCGCACCCGCGCCGCGATCCAGAACCTCCAAAAATGAAATCAATCCAGAACTGTGACCACCGGAATTCAGAGCTTCGTATTTACTGCGCAAAGTGGAAAAGTTACTACCCGTCCCTGAACCGTACTTGAAAAGGCGTGCTTCATTTTTAGCGAGCTCAAAAATACCATCAATGGAGTCATCCACACTTTGAATAAAGCAAGCCGAACACTGCGGTCTTTCATAGGCATTTTGTGTTGGCTGAATGGAATTCTTTTTCACGTCCCAAGCATAATGTTCGCTGGGAGAATTGATTTTATAGGCTTCAAACAATCCCGCATTAAACCACACCGGACTATTGAAAGCCGCGCGCTGGGAAAGAAGAATGTACTTTAATTCATTCTTAAAAATATCGGCTTCTTTCTTATTTTTAAAATATCCGCCCTGCTTTAAAGCAGAACCTGCAACTGCAGAAACCACTCGGTCGACCAACTGACGTACTGATTTTTCATGCTGCGTGCGCGGCACACCGGATTTTCGAAAATATTTGCTCGCTGCAATTTCCACAGCCAGTTGCGACCAACCTTCTGGCGCTTCGACATTCTTCATTTCGAAAAATATCTCACCCTTGCGATTCTTAATTTCGCAGTGGATCTTTTTCCACTTGAACATGTTTTCAGGATTTTTTCCTGGAGGAACAAAGAAGCTGGTGCTGTGCAAAGTTTGTTTCTTCATAGGAGTATTGTAAGAGAGTTCCCTATGAAGAGAATCTGGAATAAGACACCACTACCTATGTCTGGTTCGCCTATCGAACAGACATACTAAGCACTCTTTAAATTGATTAACTCTTTGCAATAGAAACCGTAAACCTCAGGAAATCCCTGTTTATTTACCATGGAGTCGCCGTTAAGAATAATACCTCATAATTTTTTAACAGGAACGTGACATGGACCAAAAGACCGAAAAGCGCAAATTGCTGATCATCAAGTCTCATCCACAAAGTCTTGGGCCTGTTGAGGGATTTCTAAAAAACCGCGAATGGGAAATCAAAAGCACTCACAACCTTAAAGAGGCGATGGTTTACCTGGTTCAGAACCAACCCCAATTCGTCATGGTGAGTATCGATCATCCCAATAAAAAAGTCAGAAATCTTCCGAAAGTTTTAAGTCAGGCCTTTCCAGTGTGCGTGATTGCTTTTGCTGAGCACTCCACTCCCACTTCTGTTAAAATTCTAAATGACTGTAATTCCGGTTATGCAATTTACCATCCGATCACGGGTCCTGCCGTTGAACGTATGGTGAATAAGTACAACAAAGATCAAATGGCCAATCCCCAAGCTGCAGCAGCAAACAGATCCTGGGACGGCAACGGTGGAAACGGCTCAGGCGTCATCGCCATTCGCGGTGGTGAGGCTGGGGGCGAAGCTTCCGCAACATCCACTCAAAACTTTTTGGCAAATTTAATGGGTGCACTGGATAGCAGTGCGACCAGTGGCAATCTTGCAGGCTTTGCTCAAGGCACGGCCGCCGATGGAACCATGACCGCTGTTCAGCCTGGCATGGCTGGATATATCCCGCCAACTTCTCAAGATCCAAATGCGAACGGCATCGCTGGTGGAGGAGATCCAAACGCGATCAATGGATTTGCAAGCGGCACCCCGCAAGATTCACAAAACGGTGCTCATGGATTTATGGGCGGTCAACAAAACGGAATCAACGGAGCTGGTGGAAACCCATCACAAAATGGCTTCGGTGGTTTTGCTGATGGAAAAAATAGCAATGGATTTAATCCTAGTGGCTTCGGCGCAAACGGTGCTAACGGCATGGATCCAAACTTCGCAGATCCCAACAGCGGCAACGGTTTCGCAAATGGCAGCGGCCATGGAATGAATCCCAATGCCAGCGGCATGAATGGCGGGTTTGGAAATGATTTTAATCATAACAGCAGCCCTTCCACAAATGGCAGTTCATCAGCGAATTCCCACACACCCGGATTTATGGGTCCCAGTGGAAGCGAAGCTGCCTCTGACACATTAGATCCCAATGATCCAAACTATGATCCCTATGGTGATGGTGGAGAAAGCGCCTATTCTGGCAGAAAAAAATCCGACACCATGTGGGCGCCCATGGATGCCGATGGTAAAAACCGAAAACAGTTCCCTTTAAAAGAAACCGCCGACGAAGTCGCAAAAGATCCGGGCTCTTTGATCTTAAAAGGTACGCGCGACGCCATGGAAAAAGCCTGTGTGATCACCGAAAGAAAGCGCAAAGTGGAAATCGCCACCAATGTGGCTTGCATTCTGGTCGAATCCGGTCGCTTTTCAGGATACCTGGTTGCCGCGATGGCAGAGCATCTGACAATTGATATTCACTTCGTGGAGAAGATCCGAACTCGCCTGTTTAAATTTCTGTCTGAAAATGGCGAGAACTTGGAAAACAATGAAACGATGCCGATTAAAATCAAGCAAGTGCCGTTCGCGGCATGGGCGGTGGAGCACGCTGAGTTTTTAAGAAAATCTGTACACGAAGGCAATGAAGTCGCGATGGCTTTCTTTCCTCGCCCGGATTTAAAGGCGGAAATCACCCGCTCGCCCGACGAGGAAATGGCCGCTGTCAAAATTCACGAGATGCGCACCGATGTGCCGGTTGAATTCAATCTTTATGTTCATTTGCCACGCAACAACCGGTACGTGCTTTACACTCCTGAAGGTGGAGTGTTTCTTTCGGAACAAAAAACTCGTCTTGTGAATCAAGGTATCACCCATCTTCACGTCCTGCGCATGGAGCTTCAAAACCTGGATAAGTACCGTGCGCAAAACTATCTGAATGATAAGATTGATGAGTATCAGGAACAGCTCGAAAAAGAGGCAAAAGACATCAAGAAACCTTTGGCATCCTAGGAATCCTCTTGACCCCGCTTAGAGGCCGTTATTAGCTACTGCCATGGAAATCACAACTCAAGCAAGCTCAGCCGCTCAAACAGCGTCCGATAAAGGACTCTATTTGGATTATAACGCCACAACACCGGTAGACCCACAGGTCTTCGCCGCGATGGAACCGTACTTCAAGGAGTATTTCGGAAATCCATCCAGCGCTTCTCATCACTGGGGTTGGACGGCAGAAAACGGCGTGCAAAAAGCTCGCATGCAAGTGGCTTCTTTGATTGGAGCAAAATCTTCGGAGCTGACTTTCACTGCAAGTGCAACTGAATCCAATAACTGGGTGATTTTCGGCTTACTGACAAAACTTCGTGAAGCAAATCCCAACCAACCTATTCACTTTATCACTAGCAATGTCGAACATAGCTCCATCATCAAAGCGATGTTGGCCGTGGAAAAGCAAGGTGTGGAAGTTGATTTCCTTCCGGTGAATCAATTCGGCCAGATCGAAATCGAAACTCTTCACCAAGTGATCAAGCCCCACACGAAACTTGTAAGTTTGATTTGGGTGAATAACGAAATCGGCAGCATCAACCCCGTCGTTGAAGTAGCGAAACTTTGCAAAGAAAAACAAATCCTATTTCACACCGATGCCACGCAAGCGATTGGCAAGGTGCCCGTGAACGTGACTGAAATGGACATCGACTTGATGTCGTTCTCCGCTCACAAAATGTATGGCCCTAAAGGCTCTGCAGCTCTTTACATCCGCGGGAAAGATCCAAAGGTTGAAATCAATCCTTTGATTTACGGTGGTGGTCAGGAAAAAGGACTTCGTTCAGGCACATTGAACGTTCCTGCGATCGTCGGCTTGGGTGTGGCTGCAGAAATCTGCAAAAATAATTTCGAAACTGAATCTGCTCGCATGACATCCCTTCGCAATTTGCTTTGGACGAAACTGCAAGCAGCGATTCCAGGTATTCGCTTAAACGGACACCCGACAGAGCGCTCTTCAATCAATTTGAATGTGACGTTACCGGGAATCACGATTGAGTCATTGGCGCCGAAAATTCAAAAACTAGGAATCAGCACGGGGTCAGCCTGTAGTTCCGGTTCTGTTAGCATCAGCCATGTCCTAAAAGGCATCGGAATGTCGGCAGAGGATGCTCGCTGCACGTTCCGTATTTCCTTGGGTCGCTGGACCTCGGAAAGCGACGTTCACCGCGCGGTCGAGATCCTTCACGGCGCCATTCCAACGTAAAATATATAATATTTTCAGCATTTTAGCTCACTCCCACGGGGGATGGAATTGGACCTCCCCTGCCTGCGGGCTTTGTGGTACACTGGGCAGGAATTTATCTCGAGGAGTACCCCATGATTAACATTTCCCCAGAAGCTGCCATGAAACTTGCGGCTCTTAAAAAAGATGATGGCAAAGATGAAGCTGCATTCTTGCGCGTGGAAGTGAAGAAGGGCGGCTGTTCTGGTCTTTCTTATAAAATGGATTTCGATACAACTCCACGCGATGGCGATAAGATCTTTGAATCTAACGGTCAGAAAATCGCGGTCGATTCAAACTCGATGCTTTATATCCTGGGCATGACTTTGGATTTCTCGGGCGGCTTGAATGGCAAAGGTTTTGTCTTCAACAATCCTAACGCCACTAAACACTGCGGTTGCGGCTCCAGCTTCAACGTTTAATTTTCTCACAATGACCCCATGACATCTGTTGGTATTGGGGTCTTTCATTACTGTGCCGTCATATTTTAGACCTACATTTGTAGCACGAAAAATGTGAGCGGCACTTTCTACGTCTAGAACTGTTCCACCTGTCCATTGGCAAATTAGTTTTCTTAACAGTCAGGGATTAACATAGATCCATGGCTAAAAACTTTTTAGAAATTCACAGCTTACAAAATCTGACCACGGAATTTGAGTTGATCAAAAATCTAAAGGCTCGTCCTCTGGAAATCCTGGAGTACGCTGAGAAGTCATTTACCTTTGAAGCGGCTCCCCGTATTTGTGGATTGGGAACGATCGTTCACCTTGAGGGTAAATTCTTTTTCGATGGTACTTCACACGATTTTTTAGCCACGGGCAAAGTCACTCAAAGTGAGTCTTTGGATTCCGGTAAACATTCCAAGTACACGGTTGAACTTCACCGTTTTGAAAAAGGCCTTTGGGAGAATTTTCTAAACGCCAATATGCAATCGCAATTGAACACGGATATGTTGTTCAGAGCCATGCGGGAGCTTGATTAAATGAGAAATCTAACAGCCCTTATCGTCGACAGCTCCCCGTCCTATACCAATCTTATTTCCTCGGCACTTCTGGAAATTGGCTTGATTCAAGATAATATTTTTACGACGAAACGCTACGTCGGTGCCGTCGAATTTCTGACGGATACAAAGCCACAGCTATTGATCACTGAATTTCAAGTCGATGCAAAATTCGGTTTGGAGCTGGTGACCATGCACACTGCCAACAGTCCCAATAATATTTCAATCATCATGACCCACAACAACTCCAGCTCCTCCATCGCGGAAGCTGCTGAGGAATTGGTGGATGATTACATCGTAAAGCCTTTTCAAAGCGGGATGCTGGCAAATCGCCTGCGCCAATTGATTGATCGCAAATTAAATCCCAGTGATTACATCAAAGCGATTCGTGAAGGCAAACAGGCCCTTTTTGACGGCCAATTAAAAGATGCGGAACACAAGTTTTCGGCAGCCTTGCAACATCAGGAAAAGCCGACACTTGCGCATTACTATTTGGGCTATACGAAATTTAAAGAAACTGAATATCAATTTGCGACCGACGAGTTTGCGAAAGGTTTAACTCTGCAACCTTTGCACTATCGTTGTTTAACGGGCAAATTCGACACTTTCTATGAGCAAAAAGATTTCGCTAGTGCTTACACTGTGGCGAATACAATCATCGAGAATTATCCGATCGGTCCGAAACGCCTGGGACAACTTTTTATTTCTGCTGTTTTTTCAGGAAAACTGGATGAGGTGCCTCACTACTTCCAACTTTTTGCGCAACTGGATCATAAAACTCCAGAACTTCGCCACGTCTTTTCAGCAGCCCTCTTTACCGCGGGTCGCTCGAACTTAAATAACAAAGCCCTTACCAAAGCGGTGGAATGTTTTGAATTGGGTGTGCAGGTACTGGGTGCAGATTCTGATTACATCAGCAAGATCGTGAAGGTCTTATTGCGCGGAGATGCTCAGGCAGTCAGTCAGGCGGCGCGCTTTTTACAGCAATTCCCTTCCAGCAAAGTCGGTAGCAAAGAGTACGAAAATCTTTACTTCCTGTTTAATTGTAAAACCTTGCCTCTTTCAAAAGTTATTGATCAAGGTCGCAAGATGGCCGCGCAAAATCGTATGGATGCTGAATCCTATGAAACGTTTATTCGCTTGTTGATCAGTGATAATAAAACAGTATTGGCAGAAGATATTTCAGAAAAGTATCAGCGCGCCTATCCGAATCAGCCACCGCCCTCGCGAGTGAAGGCGTAATTATTTCGCGGCTCTTTCAAAGGGAGCTGCAACATTCAAGAATTCATTCAAATGTTGAGCAACGATTGCTGGTTGCGACTTAATCGCCAAGTGACCCGCTCCCTGTAAGACGATCATGTCTTCACAACCCAAATGTTGAGCGAACTTTTTGTAGGCGTCTTGATTGAATAGCAAGTCGCTTTCGTCAAAAATCAGACGACAATCTCCGCGATACTTAAACAGCTTCTTGTTCCAGAACTGCCAGTCCTCGGAGCGCAAGATCCACGAAAAATGATGAATCATGTGAGCTACGAATTGCAATTTGCGACCTTTCAAATGCTCCACCGACACCGCCCCCTCAGATCTTTCATCTCTGAAAATCTCTGCGGCACGCTTGAGGAAACTTGCTCCCATAGGTGTGGAAAGCATCAGATAGATGCTTTTAAGATTTAAAGGAATCGAGAAAAAGAAACGTAGTTCTTTGGGCAAAAAGTTTTTCACCGGATCTGTGACCATAGGATTGATCAATGCCATCTTGTGCACCAAGTGTGGATGCTGGGTTGCTAGTCCCCAGCTAAGGGCTCCCCCGTAACTTAAACCTGCCAAGTGAACGCGCTCATTCGGAAAATGTTCCTGAATGAATCGCGCGAGCACTTCCACTTGTACGGTGAAAAGGAGCTTATCACTGCTCATATAGACGTGGCTTAAATTGGGGATGATCACGCGATACTGAGATTCCAGTTGAGAGGCTACACCCTCCCAATGGTGAACGCTTCCTCCATAACCATGAAGAAGAATAAGGATGGGCCCTTCGCCGCGTTCTCGGAAAGTGATCTTGTGAGACATTCTAGAAACTTATCGGTTTCCATCAAATGTCATGCAACTGGACCTAATGCCAGTTAGTTAACAAATGGTGAAGAAACCCGACCTCAGAAGTCTTACTGCTGAGGCTTGGGTTTGTTCTGTTGCTGATTCTGTTGCTGTTGGTTTTGTGGCTTTTGCTGATTCTGATTTTGCGGGCGAGGTTGCTGCTGTCCTTGATTAGGATTTTGCTGCTTACCTTGCTGCAGATTCGGATTCTGCTTTGGCTGATTGTGCTGGCGGTTCTGATTTTGGTTTTGGTTCTGACCGCCGCCTTGCTTTGGCTTTTGCTGATTTTGATTGTGCTGCTGCTTAGGTTGCTGGTTTTGACCGCCACCCTGCTTTGCCTGCTGTTGACCCTTGTGCTGCTGGCCCCCACCTTGTTTTTGATTTTGGTGTTGGTGCTGCTTTTGTTTTTGCTGATTCTGATTTTGTTGCGGGCGATTTTGCTGACGCTGTTGATTCTGTTGTTGCTGTTTAGCCTGCGGCGGTGCTGGCGCCTCGTCTTGGGCTTTTTCCCCCGTCACTTCGGGGCCTGCAGATGCACTTTGGGAAGCCAAAGCCGCTTCATCCACTTTCGCATCCAACAGCATCGTATCGTTAACCGCTTTGGATTCCATTTGTTTGCTGGTACGGAAGCCTCTGATTTTCTTAGTTTGATTTTCAGCGCGCTCTACTTGTTCCGTCAAATCCACGGTCACGTCACCAAAGCAACGAACCTGGCAGCTTAAACGGCGGCCATCGATAAAGTAGCTTGTACCAATCAGGCTCAGCTCCGCCTTACCCGGAGGCAGAACGTTGTTGTCCCCCTCTTTGATACGCACACGGCATTCCGCACAGCTTGGAACACCTTTACAGATAGAGCGGATCTCAAGATGATTTTCCGTCGCAATCTGCAAAAGGGACTTATCTGGAGTACCTTCGACTTCAATATTTTGCGGAAGAAATTTAATTTTCATACTCGAATCCTCAATGGTGCCAGGCACCTTTTGCTTCACACGCCACATCCCCAAAAGGAACGGCGCACCTTTTCGCTACTCCGGCAGAGCCGGAGTGAATCAGACGATTTTCACTTTCGCGAATTTCGTCTTACTACCTTTAACGACTTTTCCGTCGATAGAGGCTGCTGCCAATTTTGCTTTCGCATCGGTGACTTTTTGACCGTCTATTTGCACGGCGCCACCTTGAACCATACGATTGCCTTCGCTATTCGAAGCCGCAAAGTTCAACTTAACTAATAACTGAGCAACACCAAGTCCCTCAGCTGGAATATCGTTTTTACTGATCTCAACCGTTGGAATGTCGTCAGGTAACCCCTTGTCGACAAAGATACGGTTGAATTCATCTTCCGCCGCCTGAGCTGCCTCAGCCGAGTGGAAACGTTTGATGATGAATTTTGCCAACTCCACTTTTACAGTGCGTGGATGTTTCTTTTTGCTGGCAACATCTTGTCTTAATTGTTCAAGCTCTGCTGCTGTGATGTCCGTCAGGAGCTCGTACCAACGATACATTAAATCATCAGAGATCTTCATCGTCTTACCGAACATGTCCTTCGGAGTATCGACTACGGAGATATAGTTATCCAAAGACTTAGACATCTTGTTAACGCCATCAATCCCCTCAAGGATTGGCATCGTTAGGATACATTGCGGCTCCTGCCCGTAAGCAGATTGCATCGCGCGGCCCACCAAAAGATTGAACTTTTGATCCGTACCACCCAGCTCCACGTCTGCTTTCAAAGCCACAGAGTCATAACCTTGTGTCAATGGATACAAGAACTCATGAATCGCGATCGGAGTGCCGGCGCGGTAACGCTTTGTAAAGTCATCACGCTCAAGCATTTGCGCCACTGTATATTGTGCCGCCATTTTGATGAACTCACCCGGAGTCATCTTGCCAATCCAAGAGGAGTTGTAAACGATCTCGGTTTTATTTGGATCTAGGATTTTGAAGATCTGTTTTGCATACGTGCGACCGTTTTCCTCGATTTCTTCACGAGAAAGCACCGGGCGAGTCGTGCTCTTACCCGTCGGATCACCGATCGTCGCTGTGAAATCACCAATCAAAAAGATAATATGATGGCCCAGATCCTGGAAGGTCTTTAGTTTATTGATAACGACAGTGTGACCGATATGAATATCGGGACGAGTCGGATCCGCCCCCAGCTTGATACGCAGCGGAGTGTTCGTTTCCTTAGAGCGCTTTAATTTCTTAAGCATCTCTTCGTCATTAATAAATTCAGCGACGCCGAATTTAATTCTCTCTAACTGTTCTTTAGGATCCAAAAAACTCATTATCTTGCGTGCTCCACACTGCGAGTCTCACGAACAACTGTCACTTTGATTTGGCCCGCTTGAGGTACTTCGCGTTCGATCTTACGCGCGATATCGCGAGACAACATCACAGCCTGGTCGTCAGTTACTTTTGCAGATTCAACCAGAACGCGAACGTCTTTACCGGCTTGAAGAGCCAAAGTTTTCAACACGCCATCAAAGCTATTCCCGATGGATTCAAGGTCTTCCAAACGATGAATGAACGAATCCATTTGCGGACGACGAGCCCCCGGGCGCGCGCTGGACAAGATGTAAGCGGCGTGAACAATCCAAGCCAGGATCGAATGAGGTTTTTCTTCTTCGTCATGGGCGCGGATCGCGTGACATACGTCTTCAGATTCAGAATATTTTTTAGCGGCTTCTGCTCCCACAGTGGCATAGCTGCCCTCTGCAGTGTGGTCGATGGCTTTACCAATATTGTGTAGCAAACCTGCACGACGTGCGAGTTTTACACTCACACCCAGCTCCCCGGCTAGCAAGCCCGCGATGTTGGCAACTTCAAGTGCTTGGTTCAAAGCATTTTGACCTTGGTAGTTACGGTATTTCAAACCACCGATGATTTTGATCAATTCTGGGTGCATGTTTGGAATACCCAGCTCCATCACGTGCCGTTCGCCCTCTTCCTTGATGGATTTCATAAGTTCATTACGCTGTTTCTCGACCACTTCTTCGATACGTGCTGGATGCACGCGGCCGTCTTCCATCAATTTCTCAATTGTTCTGCGAGCCAGTTCACGGCGAACCGGATCGAAACCAGAGATAACCACAGCTTCTGGAGTATCGTCGACGATCAAGTCGACACCACAGTGAGCTTCCAAAGTTCTGATGTTACGACCCTCACGACCGATGATTTTACCTTTCATCTCATCGTTCGGAAGTGCCAAAACGCTGACAGTTCTTTCAGAAGTGAATTCAGAAGCGAAACGAGACAAAGCTGTTGCCAGAATGCGCTTCGCTTTAACTTCAGATTCTTTTTGCGCTTGTTCTTCGATTTGCGTGATTTTTTTAGACGCTTCGATTTTCGCTTCGTCCTCGATAGCAGCCAGCAATTGGCGTTTTGCTTCGTCTTGGGACATACCCGCCACGGATTCCAATTTTTGTTTTAGCTCACCAATTTGAGATTCGCCTTTTTTCTCAAGCTCTTTGATACGGTTTTCAGAGATCGCGATTTTTTCTTCGCGGTCCTTCATCGTGTTCAGGTATCGCTCGTTCTCTTCCATCTTTTGTTTGAATTGCTGTTCGATCTCTTTCAAACGGCGATCCAACTGGGACTCTTTATTTTTCAAAGTGGAGTTTTGCTTGTGAATGTCGGCTTCCACGTTTTTACGGGCGCGACCTTCAAAGTCCTTGGCACGAGTCTCAGCGTCTTTTTTAAGTTTCGCTGCTTCTGACTTGGCTTTGTTAACAATACGTTCTGCTTCAACGCGTGCAGATTTTTTGCTGTTGTTGTCCTGGATGCGTTTCACCATGAAAACAGCGACACCGCCCAAAATTAAACAGATAATGGCTGTGATTAAAATTTCCATTTCTTCCTTACTCCTCAAAGCCTCTAATGAAGCTCAAACTGCTGGCAAACTGTGATCCCTGACTCAGTGATGATGTAATCCATCTTTTCATCGTGCGGTTCCATCGGTAGCGTCTGTTCTGAAATTTGAAAATCAAAACAAACCCCCACCTTGATTCCTTTAAAGTGAGCGAGGGTTTTGTCATAAAAACCTTTGCCCTTACCAAGGCGGTTGCCATTCTTATTAAAAACTAATCCGGGAATCAGCAGGCCGTGAATGCCTTTGAGATCTATAATAGCGGAGTTGGGATCAGGCTCCAAAACGCCAAAGGCTCCTTGGCTAAAACCTGATGCAAAACAAAACTCAAGTTCGTTTCCTTTAATGCGGGGAAACGCCCAGTCGATATCGTGAATTTGGAAAACCTCATCCACGCTGGCTTCTTGAGCGAGGGCGCGATAAGCACCCCAACATCCGTTCTGCTTGGACATAAAGTCCTGCAGAAATACATTCATCTGCTGCTGGTTTTGAACAAGACCTTGCGCAAACTCTTGGGCGCAAAGAGATTTGTAAAAGGAACGACATTCCTGTTTAGAGCTCCAAGAGGGCATGGGCACTCCAAGAGAGTTACATCAAAGTTAGTTGTTCAAAACCTTGTTGTTCTTGGAGTTTTCGAGTTCCAAAGAAAGCTGCATCGTTTTTTCCTCGAGCTTGTCGAGTTCACGTTGTGCTTTTCTTTTCAAAAGGATGAGTTCTTCCGCAAGATTCATCGCTGTCAACACAGCGGCATTCTGGAAGGAACCGTTTTTCGTAACGGCCATTGCTTGATTCATTTTGTTATTAACAAAGTCGACGAGTTCCTGAACTGTGGCATCGTCGTGTGAGGATCTAAGTTTGTACGGGACTCCTGCAATGAGGAAATTAAAGTTCTTTTTCTCAGCAGTCACCGTGTCTCCTCTTTCAATCGCTAATGGGCTAAACCTTTTAAAACTCTAGAAAAAATCCTAGAACAACACTAAAAAGTATAGCTGTAACGAGAAGCGGTATTCAACCAATTATTTCTTAGTGCAAGTGCAAATAATCCCAAGCTGGGACTCGCTACTGCAAGACAGACTGCGCTTTCGCGTCGATCCCTCGAGATTGAACTCGGTCACCTCGTGAAAGTTGCGCTTATAAGTGGAACTCACTCCATTTAGCTTCGTGTCAAGATAGGAGTAGACATCACTTCTGATGGTGGAGTTTAAGAGGAAGCTGTTGATAATTTCCTGCTTAGGGTTGGTGCGTTGATTTTTTGTGAGTGCTATATCTGTAAGCACGCCATCCGTCTGAACCTTTTGAACCGTCAGTTCAATCTTTGGCTTCTTGATCGAGGTGGTTTCATTTTTCAAGATCAGGTTGAATTCCTGTTTGTCCGCATCGAGATAGTTCACTTTTCTTTGACGCAACTGCGAGCGAACCGTCACAAACTTCTCGTCTGCCAACTCCTTAAGCCTCGTCAAATTAACTTTGAACGCCAAACTGTCATCCCTGAGTTCCGGGAAACACTTCACCACGTTTTCGTAAGAAACCGAAACCGGCGTCGCGGCTGGTGATGGCATTTGCGTGTTCGGCTGAGCGGAGATCGCTAGCGGTGTTAGCGGAGCTAAAAAAATAAAAGGGATGAATCTCTTCATCCCTTTATCGAAACATAGAATTTGTTATGAGCCAATTTTAATTGTTTGTGGTGAGGTCGGATTAAAATTGGTTATTGGCTGGATCCATCATTGCCGCTAACAATTTTGGATCTTGCCCATAAGGATCATCTCCAAATCGTGCCTGACCTTCTGGAGTCTGATCTGCCGTTAAATAAATTAAATACACTGGGATCTGATACTTCATCTCGATCCATTTGGTTTTAAAGTCACCTGTTGCATTTACACTCGCCGGCACTTTGCTGCGAATATCTCCAGGATTTGATTTCATGTAAGGTTTCAGATAATCCGCCAAATTAAGCGGCTTTTCCAAACGAATACAACCCGAACTAGCATGGCGATTTTCAAAAGCAAATAAATCCCGTTCATTCGTGTCATGCATATAAATGGCGTCACCCTTTGCTAATTTAAATTTCACGACCCCCAATGCATTGTCGTAACCCGGGCGCTGAACGATTTGAAACGCATTACTTTCATCTTGAAAGTCATTAGGGTTGAAATTCAACCAATCTATAGTCTCGGAAGGAATTTGAGCGCCGTCCTTTTTCAGATACATGTTGTGCTCATTGAGCCAGTTAGGATTTTGCTTCAAAAGCGGGAGTTTATCTTGGCGAGCCAAGTTCGCTGGCACTGTCCAGTCAGGATTTAAAATCACCCATTTAACCGAATCGATACGAATAGGAGATTGACGAACTCCCTTACCGTTCACTGTTCTGAATTTCAACGCTTCTTTATATTGCCATTTTCCACCGGCAACAGCTGAAATTTCATAAAGTTTAAACTCGGTCATAGCCAAGTTTACATAAATCTCCCTGTTGCTGCGGTTACGAGGCAACCAACGAAGTCTTTCCATGTTAATCGAAACCTGATTCATCCGCTCTTGAATGGGAACATTCAAGTAACGCAAAACTTTTGATACATTGTTTCCGATTTCACCGTCTTCTTTTAATGTATTTAATGCCTGAAACTGCAACAATGCTTTTTGTAAATCGGCATCAAACTCATCGCTTTGAGCGTTTTGAGTTGGATATCCGTAAAATGCCAGGCGCTCTCTTAATTGCGGAATCATCGGATCGCGCATAGACGGCGACTTCAACTTCAATGAATCTTTTGGTAAATTGATAGTTTTAAAATTTCCATAATGCAGCTGTTGCTTGATGAGCTTGCTCATCAAGGCCATCAATCCCATATACGCAGGATTGTTCGGCGCAAACCGATCAACTCGATTTCTGAATTCTTTTAGAGGAGCATCGAGAGCTTCCGCAAGAGCGCCATAAGAATTCGGAGTGATTTCACGTTGGTTCATTTCAATATTGGGATCAACTTGACCTGGATCGAAGCGACCGACCAAAAGATGTTTCGTATATTTCAAAAGAGCTTCAGAAGCCATCAACTCAAGGTACATCGGCTCGTAAGAAACTTTTCCCGCATACAACTCTTCATGCGCCTGAGTCCAATATTTATAAGACACATAGTTCCTATCACCATTTGTCTGCTGTACGAATATCCCTGGAAGACCATGACGATAAGCCGTCAAAAGCATGCTTCTTAATACGGGAGTTCTCTCACTGATTTGCTGAGTCTGTTGGTTAATCCAGATAGGTCTGTTGCCTCTTCTGGAGTAAAGCTCCTTCAACATGTTAATATGAAGTCCTGCGATTCTTGAATCCGATGGATTATTAAGCGTCTGGGCGATGCTTTCAGAATTTACGTGGGCTCCAGCTACTTGAGCGTTACTGAACAGCGGGAACAGCAAAAAGATGCCGATGATGATCAGGAGAATTTCGTTGCTGCTGATGAAATCTTTCATTTTCATGGGAACCTCACTCATTCCAGTAACTTCCAACTTCTGTGCCACCCGGCCTGGGCTATATTGGCTATAGGCGCTTATATGGCGAGGGGTAACAATTACCGCCAATCAGTGACAGCTCTCGTGGACGTCTATCGAATAGATTGTCTCAAAGTGAGAAATTCTATTCGATATCGGGTAGGTCATCAGGCACGAACGGACCACGCCCAACAGAAGGTGGAGTTCGATCGCAATTTGCTGCGTCGTCAGCGGTCTCACCTTGGTGACATTCCATATCTGTTTCAAGGTCATTTCGTGCTAAAAAACTACTCATCAATTCAGAAATATCCTGCTGTTTTCTTATGCCCTTCAGATCAAATTCATAATAATCAGAACGAATGAAATCCGTGACAATATTGTAAATTTCGTCGTGAAATTTCTGAGAAACTGCATACATCGGATAACTTTTTACTGTTTTGTTTTTCTCTATGTAAACGAACGAATACTTTGACGGTTCAATTTCATGCAATTGCAAAAATCTTTTTACACCAACATCTGTCCCACGCTTACCTTCAAAAAACTCACTTCCATTAATTTCAGCTAACTTAAAAAGCATATCAACGGTGACAAATAACCCAGAGCCACCAACATCCAGGAGCCTATTGGTTAGTTTGGGGTGACGATACAAATAGGTAAAGTAGGAGGTATCAGCAAACGAAAATCTAAATAAATTCATCATTTCCAATTGGTAGAGAATTTGAATATGTTCTGCGCTACCATCCAGAATTGTTAGTTGCCGCAGAAAATCAAGGTTCCTTTTTGATCTAACGCCATATCCTTCTTTGTATTTTAGTTTGTCACCCCCATCCCGAACCCAGTTCCATCTCTCCTGACTAGAGATAAAAACGACATATTCAAAGATCGCGAGATCAACATGCTCAGATTGAATAATACTTAGAGCTTCGTTAACAGAATACTCGTCAATTTTCCGGAAAATCTTTCCGAAAGTTTGACTTTGTGCTTTTTCCAAAATTTTTCCTGATGCATTTAGCTTTCCAACTTCGTAATGGGGACTTTCACTATTGAGGTCATGTAGTTTCTCAATTAGATAAATAAAAAGGCTATCCGAAAATTCTTTTCTTGAACTTCCAAGAGCGAAAGGGCTGAATCCAGCATCAAGTAGTATTTTAATCGCCTCAGCGTTGTCCAATTTATACGCTAAGCCGACCGGTGATTCATCCTTAGTTTCAAAATCCAAATCTGAAGGCTGCGCATTTGCGACAAGCGCACGCAATTTCTCATTGTCGCGCATTCGAATGCTAGACAATATATTCTTTTGAACAGCTGTTACCTGATTTTCTAACAACTTACCTTCACCGCCACCTGTTTTTTTAGTGAACGAACAACCAGCAATTAAAATAAGAAGCAAGATATGAAGCGCAATTGTGACTTTCATCTGACAGCTCCTCGACAAAGACTAGCTAAAAACTTAGTGCTGTCCTCATCAGTGCTAGCAAATACCATTTTACTCCAAAGGTGCGTGAAGGTTTCAAAATCAGTGGGCTGATTATTCAAAAGAGAATGTGTAATGGCTAAGCTTTCGACCAACTTACTACACATCGTACGCTCATGTTTTTCCATGTTAACTTCAGGAATTTCACTTATAACTTTCGCACATTTTCTAGTCTCGTCTTCAAAAACATTGATACGAATAGGGTATACATAGGAATTAATATCGCCTCTGAGTTTTTTTGCTAGTTCAAGCCACTGAGTTTGCTCAAAGCTGCCACCCAGACATGATTTTTTTAACAACACCATCGAAACCGGATCTATTTTAATTTGACTGGCTCCAAAAGCCATCGAGTTCGGAACCACAATACTGACCGACCCAACCGAAAACTTTTCTGACAGCCATTTCACGAACTCAATGTTTTTGAAGCCGATTTGAAATTGAAGTATGAATTCATGAGCCAACCATTCCTGCGTCGAAGCAATTGGGAAGTTGCTTGCCTGTTCTCGGCAGCTTGACTGAGAAATAATATATCTGATCGCTTCGTCCGTAGGGATATCTTGATCTACTCTGTTGTAGAGACTATAATTCACTTCTTTATCGGTGAAATGCCGAATATCGAATAACGTCTCGACCGCCATCTGACAGCCGTGGGATCCTAATTTTAAATGCAGAAGCTCTTCGTTAAAATTTTCAAAATTTCGTGCATTATCTTTCTCAATCGGAAATAGTCGAAGTAGACTGATAGTTCGATCTTTTTGAGCAGAACGAACTAAGCTCATACGACTATCATATTCCAGAATATTGTAACTTTCTTGGCTAATAGAAAATGGGCTAAATCCCCGCAAAAGTAGATAACTCACCACGGATGGTTTTGCATGCAAAATTGCTAGATCCATAGCGTTCGGAATAAGGTCGTCAATCCTTCCCTGTTTGCCGCTGACTCGGTCGGAAATTGCCTCAATGATTATCTGATCATTAGTGCTTTCAAATAACTGATTCAAAGACATTTCGTTAGCGTTAACCGTAGGTTGAGAGTCTTCCGTTTGAACCTGGTTCTTACGAAATGAGCATCCTTCTATAGAAATCAATAGAATAGTAATACAAATGAAATTTCGAAGTTTAAAAGATACCACCATCGGTGGCCAGAAACTGCAACACACATTCCCGAGCCAGGGAATCCCTATTGGTTTAAACTGTTTAAAACTTTGGCAGGCGACCACAATAGTCACCTACCAAAGTCATTTTTGATTATGGGCTACTTACGACGAGTGCCTGTTTGCAGATATCTAAGGATATCTATATCAGGCGGGTTTGCGATGCCCACGCCTGGTTTTGGGCCGGTTAGCTCACCCAATGAATAATCCATTCTGGCGTCATACGTGCGCTCATACTGATTACGCAACCAGCGTTCGGCGTTGTACCACGCGCGTTTGTTTTGGTTGTCTGGACACGATGCCAACTCGGACGACGACTTAGCTCCCCAGCGCAACTCTGCGCAGTGATAAGGGTCGAAGCTCATGTCGAAGACTCTTTGGCGGGCTTGTTCCAAATTCATCGTCACGGCTTGACCACGACTGTTTGTGTACGAGAACTGACAAGCACCGGCGTCACGGTTGTAAATCGCCAGCAAATCTCCACGCAGGTTGTTTCCATGATACACAATCGTCGGGTCTCCCACTTGATGGCGCTGAACCATGCTGCGAGTTTGCGCCAACAAGTTCATAAACGAAACTTTCAAGCGCGCATCACGAGAAGGCGATGCGAATTGCTCCCACTCCCCTGTAGTACCAAAGATATTTTGCGGCAGGCGTTCAGGATGAGGTTTGTTTTGCACGCCAGAACGTAAAGCCACGTCCACGGCTTGAACACGATCCTTCAAATTCACACACAAATCCGCTACCATGCTCTGCATATCTTGCAGTGGATCGATACGCAATTCTCCATTGGCAAGCATGATGCGCAGATATTCATAATAATCTACCGCGCGGCCGTTATAAATAAATTGTCCCTTCGACCACTGCCCATCTGGATCAGGACGGTTGCCATAAAACTGCTCGAGACTGTAATACGGCAAAGTATTGTTCTTCGCTCCCAACACACGGCCACCAATGTAAGCGCCACTGGAGTCTTTTTTTGCTCCCGTCAAAGTCAAAGGACGGAAGTTTTTAAAACCAGCTCCCTGATAAGGATTGCTGCGCTCAAATTTTGGATTGTACATCCCTGACGTCAAAGTATTGTCTGGATGCGAATCGATGTAATAAATCTGCCCGTCCGTCGTCACTTTATAAACGACTGCCACGTGACCATTGGGATCGTAAATCACCGTACCAGGACGAATACTGAAACGAGTCAGCTTTACCGGATAAAAATCCGAGAACATATTACCGTCCTCGGTTCCCATCATACGAAACGTCGCAGACAAGGTGGTATTCGTGATTGTTCCGTTCAACAACGAAACCGCATTTGGATAGCGGGAAGCTAAAATCCCAAAGCCATAATCAAAATCTTCCACGTTATAAATGAAGGCTTTGCGATTGCGACCGTTTCCGGCGATCACATCAAAGCGACCCGTCACGTAATTTCCAAAAGGCGTATACCGAATGTCACCTTTATTTCCCGCCACCGGGCGAGCGTTGACTCTGCTTGCAACAGACATGGGCAGAGAGTTTTTCCACGCATAATAGGAGCGCAAATAGTAAGGCAGATCTGCGCAATCCGCGTAATAAGCGAGCCCTGAGGGGTCCGAAGAATAGTAAGGATTTGCATTACTAGTTAGACATCCTTTGACCGTATCGCACTGGCGATTCTCGACGGCAGCGCCAATACGTGCGACAAAGTTCGCAAATCCGTCTTCATCTTGTTGCGACCACTGAGTTTTTGTTACTCTCCAATCCCTGGTTCCGTAAGGACTCCACTGCGCTTGACTCATCGCAGACATAAAGAACATCGCACCAAGGCCCAAAATCCATTTCATGAAACCTCCAGTTCGTGCCGCGGGGCACTTTTACAAATTCGAATTTTTTAGTCGCCCACATTCCACTTTGTGATATACGACGACTCGATTTTGTAATTTATGCAATTGATCTCGGGGGGACAATCCATGATGAAGTTTCTTGGTAAAAATCGTGTGAACTCAGCATTCTGCATGCTAGTTGCCACTTTGACGCTAAATGCATTTACAGCATCTCAATCTTTCGCGCAGGCGCAAATCATGGCTGTGGCGAAAAACCAATTGGTCGTTGGAAAAACTTATTTCATCGCTGCTGATAATTTGAATCTTCGCAGCTCCAACAACACGTCGTCCGCTGACAACATCGTGGGCCAACTTTCCATGAACGACGAAGTCGTTCTGGTAAATGCTTTGGGCGAAGGCACTCCCCTTGTTCAAATCAAGTTGATCAAATCCAAATCAGTTCCATCGAACATCGCTCCGCAACTGTTCGTTTCCAAAGACTACCTTTCTGACAAAGTTTACGAAGCTCCGGTTTTGAAATACTTTGTGATTCAAAACGTAGCGACTGAAAAAACTCGCGTTTACGAGCGTTGCGTAACTTACCCTGGCTGCCCCCACAAACTGGTGATGGAAACTGACATGGTTGTAGGCCGTAACGAAGAAGGGACTAAGTCGGATCGTTATGCATACATGACTTGGCTGGGCCACTCACGCATCTCTTCATGGGTTAAATTCTATTCTGATGGCATGCAAACTTACCCAAGCTGGTACACAGCTGGACAGGATCTTAAATCGATTCCAAAACCAATCTCTTCCAACTCTTCTCGCGTGATCGGTTCTCGCAAGTGGTTGACGAAGCAAAATGGCAAAGACACTGTTTACGGTGCTTTCGGTTGGTACGCGGCGAAGCTTTCACCTTCTGACGATGTGAACGGCGTGAACAGCCAATGGATGCACGGAACGATCGGTTGGGGCGTGGACGGCTCCGACGCCATCGACATCACTCGTGGTTTCTTCATGAACATGTTCTCTAACCCAGGTTCCCATGGTTGCACTCGCCTGGAAAACCGCGCGATCGCTTACCTTCGCGAGATCCTGCCAGTGGGCACAGACATCTACCGTGTTTACGCTCGTGAATCGACTCGTGAACGCCAAACGATCCTTTCTGACGACACTGTGATTCCACTGAGCCGCTACAAAGACGTGTACAACAATCCAGCCCGTTGGGATTACATCCTCTTGACGGATGGCGCACAAAAATCTGGTGGCTTGAGTGCTGATGCAACGAACATCATCAATAAAAGCATCCCAGTGATCCAAGGCCAAAACTTCCTTGAACAAGGCAGTTACATGGTGGACCGCTATCCGACAGCTGCGCAGTTGAACTATAAAAACTCTGCTAGCTCTGGAAAATCCGGCGACCGTTACCGCATCGACGCTGGTAAATCCAAAGAACCGACAAACTTCCGTGGTTACTTCCTGGTGGACGAAGGTCGTTTCATCGATTACCAACATCCAGATGCAAGAGCCGTTAAAGGTAAAGTCAAAGTCAGCGGACTTCTTGATTTCAGAACGACGGTTCCTGAAAGTTTGAAAGCAACTGGCTACCACTTCCCGCCAAACATCATCTACTAAGATGAATTTTCCCACTGACATTTGCATGACAGGCGCAACGGGGCTCGTAGGTAACGAGCTCCTTTTGCTTTTGGGAAGCATCGAACACGTTGACCGTGTCACGGTTCTAACTCGTAAACCCCTGGGCCGCTTTCCGGCAAAAGTTGAAAACATCGTTTTAGATTTCGACAAGCTTGCGACGTCCGCGACCACACTTCAAGCGCACACATTTATTTGCTGCCTGGGAACCACGATCAAAGTGGCAGGCTCGCAGGAAGCTTTCCGCAAAGTCGATTATGACTATGTGATGGAGTTCGCTAAAATCGCCGAGAAAGCCCAGGCGCAAAAGTTCATGGTGATCTCCGCCATGGGAGCAAACGCTGAATCTGCTGTATTCTATAACCGCGTAAAGGGCGAAATGGAGCGCGATCTTCGTAAGCTCAATATCCCGCAAATCGAAATCTTCCGGCCATCCCTGCTGCTGGGAGAGCGCAAAGAACACCGTACTGGCGAAGTGATCGCTAAAAAATTAAGTCCGGTATTCAACGCATTGATGTTTGGGCCGCTTAAAAAGTACAAAGCCATCGCTGCAAAAGATGTTGCAAAGGCAATGGCTCTGGCGGCTTTGAATTTTAATCAGGGACAATTCATTTACGAGTCTGACGAAATTCAAAGAATGTCAGACTCGATCAAATCAGACGTGGGCTTGGAATAAAGAGTCCACGAACTCTTGCGCCGAGAAGGTGCGCAAATCCTGAATGCGCTCCCCGACACCGATCAATTTAATTGGAATTTGCAATTCTTGAGCAAGTCCCACAGCCACGCCACCTTTTGCAGTGCCGTCCATTTTTGTTAATACAGCTCCTGTCAGCTCCAATGACTTATGGAACTCTTTCGCCTGCATCAAGGCATTCTGGCCTGAGTTCGCATCCAGAACGATCAATGTCTCGTGCGGAGCCTCAGGAATAACCTTTGTCATCACACGCTTCATTTTTTTGATCTCTTCCATCAAGTTCGCCTGTGTGTGCAAACGACCGGCGGTGTCCACGATCACCACGTCATAATTTTGCACTTTGCCTTTAGCAACAGCATCAAATGCCACCGCACTTGGATCCGTCACGCCTTCTGGGGAATAAATCTCAACCTGCGCACGGTCGGTCCAAACTTTCAACTGGCCACCAGCTGCTGCACGGAAAGTATCGCCTGCAGCGACCAGAACTTTCTTGCCTTCAGCTGCAAGTTGGGCAGAAATTTTACCGATCGAAGTCGTTTTCCCCGCACCATTCACTCCCACGATCATTAATACCGTCGGACCGCTGGTCGCGAATTGAATCTTAGACAAAATCCCTGCCGCTGGAGCTGCCGAATGAGAAGCAGCGAAAATATTTTTGATTTCTTCTTTCAAGGAGTCACGAACAGTGTCGTAGTCCGCGCGTTCTTTGCGGGAAAGCTTTTCGTGCAAAGCTCCCATCAAACGCTGAACTGTTACCGGCCCCAAGTCACTTGTGTAAAGGATTTCTTCGATATCATCCAAGTGCTGATTTGCATCTCCAGATTTAAACAGGCTGCGAATACGGCCAAAAAGATTTTCTTCTGTTTTCTTAAGAGCTTCAGACAAATCCACGGCCGGCAAATCGGAAACTATTTGACCAGTGGAATCCAAGTGAGCAAGAACCGGTTCTTCCACTGCCATGGTTGGCATTTCACGTTTTACTTCGTGAGTAAGCACATCGGTTTTTTTCTCGGCCTTTTGCTCTGAACGCATGCGCTTCCAAAAGCTAAAGAAAATCACTCCAAAGATGACCGTGAAAAGAACCGCGGCAAGGCCAAAAAGAACTTCGATTTGTGTTTCATGTCCTGGTGACATTTCTTCTCCTTAAAATCGAGGGCTTAAAATCGAGGGCGTAGATAACTGCGTTTTCTAACTCACATTCGCTAGAGAGTGTATTCTCTCTGGACCTTAACCCTAAGCGTTATCAGATATCGCTTCGCATTAATCATCAACAGCTGCTTGCGGCTGCATTTTCACAGCAGTACCTCGCCATCTTAGCCACCATACTGGCACCAGTTTAGAATGTGGCTCTATGGATATTCCAAAATTGATTCATGACCATCCGGAGATCACCATCTTCTTTTCGATGTTCGTTGGTCACCTGATTGGTAAAATCAAAATCGGGCACTTTTCCCTAGGCTCGATTGTGGGAACTCTCCTTGCCGGGATTGCCGTGGGAGTCGCCTACGTGCCCGACATTCCCGAGACCGTGCGTTGGGCATTCTTTGATCTCTTTCTTTTTGCAATCGGCTATTCAGTGGGGCCCCAGTTTTTTTCCAGCCTCAAAAAATCCGCCCTTCCGCAAATTATAATTTCTCTGACCGTCAACATAGGTGGACTGGTCGCCGTGATCGCGTGTGCATATGCTTTACGTTTTGATACGGGGACGACAGCCGGGCTCCTTTCAGGGAGTCTTACTCAATCCGCCGCTCTTGGGACCGGCATCAGCGCCATTCATGAATTGAAGGTCGGGCCCCTGGAGAAAGACCGACTTTCAGCAAATGTTCCAATTGCCGATGCGATGACCTATGTTTTCGGCGATGTCGGTTTAATATTGCTATTGATTGTTATCTTGCCGGCGATATTTAAAATCGATCTTAAAAAAGAAAGCGAAGCCCTTGAGGCCTCCATGCAAAAAGACAGCTCTGCAGAAAGTGAAAGCTTTTTTAAAACTGCGAACAAAGAAACCTTACGGGCCTATGCTGTCACTTCACCCGACTTCATTGGAAAATCGTTAAAAGAAATTGAATCCAACTTCATCAAAGATCGTATCTACATTGAAAAAGTTCAGCGGGGTGGAGACTTTCAGACGGTCACACCGGAGCTGGTTTTAAATCTGGGAGATATCGTCACAATAGGTGGCTGGCGCACAGGATTTATCCAGGGAGTGGAAAAAATTGGACCAGAAATCGACAGTCACGAAATGCTGTCGATAGAATATTCGGAAAGAAAAATCTTTGTCTCAAACAAAGAAGTCGTGGGAAAAACACTCAGTGAGCTTGCGAAAAATGGCCGCGGATTGTTTTTAAAAAAAATTCTGCGTGGTCCCGTCGAACTCCCCCTCCTCCCGCAGCTGGAAATTCATCGCGGCGATATTTTGCATTTAATCGGCTCGACCGAAAATCTAAATCAAGCCACGAAAATTCTAGGCTTTGCCGAAACGGATCCCCACAAATCAGATTTGGCTTTTCTGGCATTTTGCGTGTGCTTGGGAACGGTGCTGGGCCTTCTGTCATTTCACTTGGGAGAGGTGCCATTGGGCCTGGGCTCCAGTGGATCCATTTTGGTCGTGGGATTGATAGCGGGCTGGGCGCAAAGACGTTTCCCGAAAGTGGGCAGTATTCCTGAACCCGCACAAAAACTGCTGATTGATATAGGCTTAATCGTTTTTATTGCCGTGGTCGGTTTAAAAGCGGGGCCCAATGCCGTGGACGCTATCAAAGCCGGTGGAGTGATGATGGTCGCGAAGATTCTGCTCGCGGGCGCCGTGTGCACATTAGTGGGACCTATCTTAGGATTTCTGGTGGGACATTATATTCTTAAGCAAAATCCGGCATTGACCTTGGCATCCTTAGGCGGAGCACAAACTGCCATGCCCTCACTCAATGCTTTGCAAGATGCATCGGGAAGCAAAGTGGTGGCATTGTCTTTCACCCTCCCCTATGCCATAGGAAATATCCTTTTAACTCTTTGGGGCCCCATCGTCGTTGCTGTTTCCAGATTATGGCAATAAGGGACGCCTTCGAGTTAAAACTTTTACCGGAAGCACTTACCTACCAACTATGTCTTTGACCTGAAAACCGGTTCTCGATAGGAATCCTGCTCTGACGAAAGAGCATTATGACGAATCTATTCAATCTAAAAAATCTAGTTCTATTATTTGTCCTAACGTTCAGTTTGTTGCCTGCGTTTTCACACGTTGAAAATCTGTGCCAGGGTTTTGTACCAGCGAATAATCTATATATTCCCGCAGGATTGTATTCCAGCGGCGGCATTTCCGAAGATCAGTTCAACCAGATCATGGACCGCATTGAAAAGATCTATGCCCCTGATTTCGCACCTTCCGAAAGTTTTCAAGTAAGTCGAGAGTGGATGAATGGCACCGTGAATGCTTATGCCACACGTTTTGATAATGTTCGTGTCATCATAATGTTTGGCGGTTTGGCCCGTCACAAAGCCATTGGCGTTGAAGGCATGGCCTACGTGGCCTGCCATGAGGTGGGACATCACCTGGGTGGATCTCCAAAAAGACAAGAAGGTGATTGGAGCGTCACTGAAGGTGGAGCGGATTACTTTGCAACCTTGAAGTGCCTGCGCCGTTTTTTCGCTGAAGATGACAACGAAGCGATCGTCGCAAAACTGAAACTGGATCCCACAGCGAAGGCGGGTTGCGAAACCCAGTTTAGTGACAAAAAAGACCAAATGATTTGCTTAAGATCATCTGAAGCTGCTCGACAAGCCTCCGAATTGTTTGATGATCTCGCTCGCACTGTTAAATCAGCTCAATACAACACGCCCGAGACAAATGAAGTTCCAAATACAATTCTTTTTAGTTATCCGTCGAACCAGTGTCGCCTCGACACAATGCTTGCCGGAATGCTGTGCCAGGTATCAGTCAACGATCGCCTATCAGAAACAGATTATAAGCAAGGTTCTTGCTATACACCTCGCGACAGCGTGGGCTTTCGCCCGCGATGCTGGTTTGCTCCCTAATATTTTCCGATAGATTATTGCTGCGCCATCGCGCGAAGATCGTACTGCTCTTTATAGAAATTCTTTTCAAAGCGTTTAAAGGATTCCAAACGAACTTCTGAGCCCAGAATGTCTTTCATACGAGTGACATTTTCTTTTTCAAAGGCGCGCATTTTCTCAATGCCGTCTTTGATAAAGTCGGGATGGATTTTGTTACGACGCTCCTGAAGTTCCTTCACCGTCGCATTGGCAGCCGCCAAGACCTGAAGGGATTTATCTTCATCGATACGCCATGTTTTTAGCAAATACTGCGAAGCCGCTTTATAGAACTTCTGCTGGAACTCATTATCCCCGTACGTCGCCGTGAAATTACGCGTGTAAATCACCGCATCCGTGTAAGAATCTTTCATCTCGTCCACTTGTGGTGGGTTGAAACGACGGCGTTCTAAATCCGCTGCCCGAGCGGCCGCTTCCTGTTGAGCCCGCGTGCCCAAGGGATTTGAATCTTTACGAACACGGTCCAATGCGATTTCACCTGCAAAAACAATCACGATACCAGCGGCCAGACCCATCGAGGCCCAACGGACTTTTTCGTTCTTACGTTTTTTAACCAGGTCTGCAGGTTTTGCCTGCGTCGCAGAGCTTTGAGAAATCGAAGACACGCGGCCTTCAACAGCTTCCTGGATCTGCTCTTGGACTTTTTGTTTGATCTTATTCCAATCGTTCACCTCAACGACTTGAACGACTTCTTTTTCGACCGCCATGTGAATGTCACGGATCATGCTGGCTTTTTTGTTCATGACATCTTCAACGAGGTCTTGTTCCATTTTTGCCAGACGCTGCGACATTTCCAGACGCATTTCTTCCAGACGCTCTTCTTCACTGCGAGCCATCTGGGATTTTTCTTTTTCCAGTTTTTCATTCAGAAAAATCTTCTGAGCATCAAATTCTTTGAACAGATGATTTTTCTTGTTCTCGACATCTGAAACTTCAATTTGCAGATTGGCCTGTTTTTGTTGAAGCTTTTTAAGGGCTTCTTCTGTGGCGGCGCTGCGTTTCGTGTGATCGTCAATGGAGGATTTCAAAGAATCCAGTGTCTGACGATCGATATCGATATTTTCTTCAAGCTTACGCAATTCTGCAGCAGCCTTTTCACGCAGCTGGTTGAATTCGCGCTCCGCTGTTTCTTTCCGGGAAAGGTATTCCGCTTCTGCCGCTTGTTTTCTGCGTTCGTATTCAGCTTCAGAAGTCTGTTTAAGCTCCGTCGTATCCGCCAGAGTTTTGGCAAGAGCCGTACGGGCTGTTTCCAGGTCTTCTTTGATCACCGCCAAAGCGCTGGAGTTTTTCAACAGGTCTTCTTTAACATTCACCAATTGTTCATGAGTTTGCTGAGCTTGCATGCGGGCGAACTCGATGATGCGGACGGCTTCGTCTTTAGCATCTTTGATCGTCGCGGCATTTTCGTTCTGCGCCGTTTGACGAGCTTGCTCTAAAGCTTCCGTTTTCATTTTCTCTGCAGCTAATGTCGCCTCAGAAATGATGTCTTCAACATCGGCTTTCGCCTTTTGACGAAGGGACTGAACGTACACGTCCACTTCTTCGCGAAGTTCCTGCGCCATATTTCGGGCATCGTGCAAAAGCTGATGCCCCTGACGTTGATAGTCGGCCAGGATAGCGTCGGCTTCTTTGTGTGCTTCTGCGATACGGGTTTGATGAAAGATTTCAGCTTGAGCCTGGGCATCACGGGCTTTTTGGTAAATAGCCTGGGTGCGTTTTTCAGCCTGCTTCTCTCCTTCCAAGACGATTTGTGCCGCTGCACGCTTGGCATCGTGGAGGATTTTCTCTGCTTGGAAAGGTGCCTGGCTTGGTGCCGGCATCGCGATAGTATCTTCGTGACCGGTCTTTTCTTCGTAATCTAATTTTTGCGGAATTTTTGGCACCGACAAAGACGGCGTTAAGGGATTTGCCTCTTGCTTGCGCGCCACGGGAACATCCGGAGCAGGAACCGGTTCTGGTTCAGGTTCCAGCTCTGGCATTGGAGCCGCAACTTCATCGGTTTCAAGATCGAAGACAAGAATGAATTCAGAGCGCCCGAGCTGCAGTTTATCGCTGCTCGTGATATTAACGGGCGTTCCTTGAACCATTTTATTTCCATTTAAGAAAGTGCCGTTGGAGGAGTTCTTATCTTCGATAAAGATTTGATTCCAACGGCGACTGACGACAAGATGCACACGGCTGACGTGAGTGTCGTTTAAAGACAGGTCACAATCCAAGGATCTACCTATGGTAAAGGAATCCTTCATCACCTCTTTGGTGATTGCTTGATCCTTCCTGTGGATGGTTACCGTAAACTTTGTCAAACTCGCCTAGCTCCTGGCAGAGTCCCCTGTTTTTAGGACTATGCCCCCCGAGCGACTGATGGTGCTTTGTTGATCTCGTTGTTTAGAGCATCTTCGGCCAAAGCCTCAACAGCATCTCGGTGTTCATCAAATGGTTTTTCGTGATCCGGATAATTATTGTTATCGGCACGATACCACAATTGATCAAGGGCACTTTCGAAGCGATCTACCATCGAAACATACGAGCGGTCTGGATTAAAGACCGTATTCGTAATATGGGAAGCCAACGAGAACACAATACCCGCGATAGAAGTCCCCATCGCAAATGAAATTTCGTGCAGGAAGCGATCCATGATGTTTTTAGTTCCCTCAAGGTCCTGCATATTCATGGTCCCAAGTTCCTGAAGACCGCCGGCGATCCCGATGAAAGTCCCGAGGATACCACCGATTACGAAAAGTCCCGGCAGCAGACTGATGACGTCATTCGTACTGGACATTGGTAAGATACCAAAAATACGGTTGAAGCATGGGTTGTGCTGGAAAGTCGCTTTAGTGATGTTAATCAACTTTGGCGTCTCTTCAGTCCATTTCAAGAACTTCAATTGCTTCAAAATATCTTTTACCAACCAAGCACAACCCTGGCGGATCAAGAAAATGCGATCGCTGGTAGCCATCACTGAATCCGGCTTACGACGTTTCATACGATCACGTACTTCAAAGATTTCATAATAAGTTCTTTCCAACATGCGTTTTGAAAGCACATAGAAAGAAACATCCTTCACTTTGCCCGGAACTTCTGCGTGCATATAACGATTCACGCGTTTTTCAAATTCAATGGCAAACCATTCGTGACGGCGTACTGTAAAGTAAATCACCGAACGGAAAAACAATCCCAGTACGAATACCGCAGCCATCGCATACGGCAGCCCCAGGATAAAATATTGAGCTATAGCAGCCTTATTCACGTCCCACCCCTTTTATTTCTTTTGATCCATTGAGAAGCGGATGATAACCCGCTGAGCTTTTTTACAGTCATTTTGCTTACAGAATTCAGCCGCCGTAGCAACGCCACGGTTCTGAACCTTCATGACTTCCAGGAAGCTTCGTCCTGAGACCTTCATCAATCCCATCAATTGTTTTTGATGTTCAAAGCGTACGTTGTCTTCATCCAACATGTAATTGAAGATCGACTTCGCACGACGGTATGAAAGGTCCATGTTATACTTCAACGCTTCTTTGTCCCCCGGCTTATTACTCTTAGGATCGATGAAACGACCTTGGTAAGTTGGAGACGCGAAACCCACGATTTCAACCGCAGAAACTTTGTCTGAGATTTTTGGATTACCAAACAGTGAACGAGAGTAAATCGGCATGGCTTTTTCAATGACGCCCTTCATTTCACGTTTCAATCTGTCCGAGTCATTATCGAAATATTGCTGACCGAAATCCAAGACCACGTCACCCGTCTGACCATCGATTTCAGCTTTGATACCCGCCTTGGCGAAGCCTTTACTGATTTCGTTTGCCACGGCTTTACGTGCTTCGATTTCTGCGCGAGCAGCCGCAAGTTGACCTTCTGTTTCGCCAAGCTTGCCTTTCAAGTTACCAAGTTCACCTCTAAGGTTCCCGACTTGCCCTTGAAGTTGTCCCAACTGACCTTTTGCTTGACCCAACTCACCTTGTGCAGCTGCCAATTGTCCTTTAGTTTGCCCCAGTTGACCTTTTGTAGAACCAAGTTCTCCTTCAAGTTCGCCAAGCTTACCTTTCAAGTGACCCAATTGACCTTTGGTTTGACCCAATTCGCCTTTGGTGGCTTCAAGTTGTCCACTTGTTTGTGCCAGTGCACCCTTGGTATTCATCAATTCACTGTTAACAGCTCCAAGTTGTCCTTTAACTTCACCCAACTGACCTTGAAGACCACGGGCTTCGCCCTCTTTTTGAGCCAACAAACCTTTGGTTTTATTAAGATCGCTTTGTGTCTGACCCAACTGTGCGTTGGCTTCTTGCAACTGAGCATTGTATTGAGCATTCGCATTGCTTAAGCGAGCGATGTGGGAATTCGCATCGGCTTTTGCTTGCGCCATTTGCTTTTCAAACTTTGCTTTGTTCATCTTGTTGGCTTTGTAAGCCCACTTTAGTTCAGCGACACGTTTTTGTAGTTTATCTTCAGTGGCAGCGATTTGCTGCTCACCCTGAGCGATCAACTGTTTCTTTTGTGCGATGTCTTTGTTCAAATCCGTGATTTGATTTTCTTGATCGTCGATTGTAACGTCTTGATCTTTGATCAAGTCATCACGGTTGATGATTTTCGCTTTTGCCATTTTATTGGCATTCATCACGTTACGAACCATCTGCTGATACTTATTAAGTGCTTTGGCTTTTTTATCATTTTCCAACGCTTGCTGCACCAATTTGTCTTTTTCAGACTTGGCGTCCTCTTGAAGAAGCGTCAGCTTGTCCATCAACTCTTGATATTCCTGCGCTTCGTCCTTCGGCGCTTGGTTTGCCAAATAGTCGTTCTTCACCGACTCATACATATTGAGTTGATGCTGAAGCTCTTCGACTTGCATCGTAAGCTTTTGATTTTCGATTTGTCCTCTAAGAGCGTCTGTTCCGGTTCTTAAACTTGCTACGACATATAGAAGTAGAAAGATCGTACTAAGTCCCAAGAATAAGTCTGAATACGATGTCCAGAAGCTATCCTCAGAATGGCCACCCTTGTGTTTTTCATAATTGAACGACATAACAAACACACCCCACTGCAGCTAAAAGCTTAGCAGGGACTAAATCCGAGTGGGTGTATCATTTATAGAAATCCCGACCTTTATTGAGCTAAAAACGTCAATTTGTATTCCACCAACTGAGTCTAGGACACGAATGTTCGAATTTTTGTTTAATGTTTATTCACGTTAGTCTAGGAGAAGTGAGACTGCAAACAGTTCAGATGTTTCAACAGTTTATGCGCGTTTCCTTGAACATTTTCTCATAGGTGAAAGTTTCTGGAGCGAATTTGTATTTTGCAAAGACACTGATGTGTATCACGTCCAACTATTTATTATGTGTCTTTTTCTCTCGGTAAGGACAGTGTCTGCATCCGGAGTTGCAGCAATGACCACGCTTTAAGTGATTCAGCTCGGTGAAAACTTGATAGCCGGTTTTTGGATCTATATAAAACAGTTTTCCCTCTGAACATGCCTGTTCATGGAGTCTTTCTATTTCTTGTTTTTCTTTTGATTCACTCACAGGGAATTAAACTTTTTGAGTCAGTTCAGCGAGTTTGATTTTGCTTAAATATGCCATCGAGTGATTCTCGAGACCTGCGGTTACATCACACATGATTTTTTTCATCGCGCAGGAAACTGCACATTGCTTCAGTGGCTCTTTATCAGGAGTGTTCAACAATGGTTTTCCAGACACAGCCATATAGATATCTTTAAGAGTGATGTCTTTGCGTTGTTGATTCAAACGCACTCCACCCGCTTTGCCTTTAAAGCTTTCCACTAAACCTGCTTCAACAAGTTTCGCGAGCAAACGACGAATGACTGTGGGATTTGTACGAATACTTGATGCCAATACTTCAGAGGTCATCAGCTCACCCTGGTGGTAGCTAAGAACCGTCATGATATGAACTGATACAGAAAATCTTTGATCAAGCATGGGACCATTATAGCCTATGACGCATAATTAAACAACGAGAAGCATTTTTAGCCTCCAAAACACCCCTATTTTCAACCATTTGAGGAATAGTCATTTTAAATGTGCGTTTTACTGTTGCATTTAAATTTGAATAGGTTCATATTGTGCTTGTATCGGTTACATTTAAAAGGAGTCCGAGAAATGGCAAACAATCAAATCCAAGAAGCTCTAGAATGGCGTTACGCGGTTAAAAAGTTCGACCCGTCTAAAAAGATCTCTGATAAGGACTTCAATACTTTGTTGGAATCTTTAAAACTCGCCCCTTCTTCTTATGGAGTCCAACCTTGGAAGTTCCTGGTGATCGAAAACCCTAAGGTCCGTGAAGAGTTAAAACCTGTTTCATGGGGCCAAACGCAGATCACAGATGCGAGCCACCAAATCGTCTTCTTATATAAAGACGTAATGGATGAGGCCTTTGTACAAAAGTACATCGAGCGCATTGCTGAAGTTCGCGGTGCAAGCCTTGAATCTCTGCAAGGGTATAAAGAAATGATGATTAATAATCTGGTGAAAGCCCCGGAGGAAAAAATCAGAGTTTGGTCTCAGCGCCAAGCCTATATCGCCATGGGTTTTTTACTGGAAACTGCAGCCCTTCTGAAAATTGATGCCACTCCGATGGAAGGCTTCAGTGCTTCAGATTATGACCGCATCCTTAAACTCGAAGGCACCGGATGGAAATCCGTAGCCACCGTAACATTGGGATACCGTCACTCTGAAGATTCGTTTCAAAATCTTAAAAAGGTCCGCTTTGCTGACGAAGCACTGATTGAATACGTGAAGTAGACCTGTCCTGAAAGCCTTGTACCCTTCCTCCGGTACAAGGCTTTTTCTTTTATTAAACGGTGAAAAAGATCCACCCACTTCGTTGTCGGTGCTTTCCTCGCTCCGACGTACTGATAAGTACGCCTCCGCTGCGGGAAGCGCCTCCGCCTCGCGTTTGGACCTTTTTGACCGTTTAATTGAAATTTTTAAAATTTTGGGCGTGAACTCTATTAACCGTGGGGAGCAAGCCTAAGACATGCAAAGCTCCACAGGGAGTCGGACACCTTGTGGGGCTTTGTCTGTTTTGAAGTTTCAAGAATAATTAGAAGTAATAAACGTCGAAAGGGATTTGGCCTTTTTGATGAGCTTTTTCAGGGCCGCTGCCATACACACGAACTTCGATGTATTTTTCTTTTACGATCACAACAACGGGATTCAAGTAGCCTAAACCCAATGCATCTTTGGGTTTAATCACGTGAGCTTGCGCATCGGAAAAGCGGAACTCTTCCAAAAGTTTTAGCGTATCGGTTTCACGGATCGCCGTTTCAAGTTTTGCGTCCATCACTGCGAAATCAAGATCGCTGGTTTTTTCATAGGCTTTGCCATTCACGAAACTGCCATAAAGAACGATCGGCGCCTGCCCTTTTCCTTGCACCAGGAATTTTTCCTGTAAACGCATAGCTGTTAGCAACACGTCCGCACCTTCAATCGCAATTGGTGAATCTGTCAGCTCAGAGATATGTTTGAAATAAAGGTCAAAGGTCTTTTCAAGTGGGGCCTGACGCTCAACCATCATGTATTTAAACCATGTACGCACATTGGAATATTCAGAAACCATCACATCCAAATGACGCTTAAAGAATTTCACCGGGCCGTCTTTGGAGTATTTCAAGAGCTTTACGTCATTATAGTTATCAAAAACCAACTGCATCATCTCGCGCTTTTGCTCGGGACTCAGCTTCGCAAAACGAACTTTAACTTGATCCAAGGATTGAGATTTTTGATCAATTGTTTCAAAGCCCATCAACTTTTGATAGCTGGCCATGGCATCCAAAACCTTTTTGGAGTTCACATGTTGAGCGATAAATTTGGCATAGGCCTCGGACTGTGGAGCTAAGTTCGCATCACTGTCATACTTTGTTTCAAAAACATGGGTGCACATGTACTTAACGGCATGGGCCTGACTGACCGTCAGGAATGCCAAAGAGGCCAAAAGAATTTTGGAGAGTGTGATCGAACTTTTCATATCGGGACCCTAAGAAGCAAGAAGTCCACCACCCTAAAAACGACCAGGGCTCATTAGACGGGTCCTTAAGTGTACATATGGTAAACAGGTGACGCCGCTGGGAAACCAACCTGGGCGACTCCATAAAAAAGGCCCCCTCTCGGGAGCCTCTTTATTAGACAATGCTTTCTTCGATTTCTTCTTGGCTCAACTCCGAAGGCTTGCGCACCGACTTCACTTCGCCAGCGGCAATTTCAACGATCTGATCGCAGTCGGCAACTGTGCCCAGGCGATGGGCGATGATCAACATCGTCACCCCCTTAAAGGACGTACGAATCACCTTTTGCACCAAGGCATCCGTTTGCACGTCAACACTGGCTGTTGCCTCGTCCATCACAATGACTTTTGCTTCCGTCAAAAGCGCTCGCGCCAGACACAAAAGCTGTCTCTGTCCCTGGCTTAAGTTCGCACCGCCCTCACTGACGATGGCCTGCAATTTTAAAGGCATCGTTTGCACGAAATCCCACATCGAAGCATGCTGAAGAGCGCGGATCACTTCCTCGTCAGTGTATTCTTCATAGCGATCCAGATTGCTACGAATCGTACCCATGAACAAAGTCGGATCCTGCGGGATGATCGCAAGACTGCGACGCAATTTTTCCAGCTCCACGGTTGCGATATCAATGCCATCAATTTTAATTGAACCTTCTTCTGCTTCGATAAAGCGGAACAGGGATTGGAAGAATGTGCTTTTCCCTGAACCCGTGCGCCCAATAATTCCCACGCGACTGCCCGGGTTTACTTCAAAGCTGATGCCTTTTAAAACCAGTGGCAAGTGAGCCGCATAACGAGCTTTCAAACCTTCGACTTTGATGGCACCTTTTTCCGGCCATGTTTCACGCACAGGTTCTTCTGGCGCTCGCATCACTGAAACTTCCGCGGGAAGGTTCGAGAAAAATTTCAACCGCTCAATCGAAGTCATACGGGATTCGATATCAGAGAAGGTTCTTACTCCCCAATTCAGATATCCCCAGAACGACAAGGAATACAATGTCACTAAGCCCGCTGTTCCAGCATCAATCACCCGGTAATAGGCTGAAATACTGACACCAATCGCTGTTGCCATCGAAATCAAGCCCCCAATCATCGGAATTCTGGAAGAGAACCAACGATTGATCACATAGTGCGAATAGAACATGCGATTGCTGTGCGCAAGCTTGTGATAAAAGTTTTCCGCAAACCAATTTGTTTTATTAAAGCTTCGAATCACCACCAAGCCTTGCAGACTTTCTTTAAAGTGGGCAAAGCGCGGCGAGCGCGCGATGCTATCCATACGTTTCGCTTCACGGGCGGGTCGGCGGTAATCACGTTGAGCCACATAATAGATCATCATCACCGGAACAATCACAATGATCATAGCCGGCATCAAAGTCACTATCAGTAAAATCGAGATCACCACTTGCATCGCACAGTGAATAGCCGCATCGAAACTCCACTGCAGATAAATATCCACGGACTCAACGTCACGGGAAAAACGCTGCAGAATACGACCTACGGGAGTAGAATCGAAAAAGCGAATCGGCGCACGCAAAACGCTGGCGAGCATTTTATTGTGCATGTCTTTTCCGGCCTTGATCCCACGATCTAACCAGAACAAGTGATTCAGCAAGCTTCCGACTAAAACTGCGATCCCCAACAAACCGTAAATCCCAATCGCAAACAGAGGCGTCATCGATGATTGATGATCCGTGAAGTAGGAGAGCCAAGATTTTTGCAACAGTGGAAATAAAGTCGCGGCAATTGTGCCCATCGCCAGGACTGCCAAGATCCAAGGTTTGCGCTTTTTATTATCGCCCCCCAAGGAGCTGATGTAATCCCAGTACACAGTGCTTTTAACGGCGCCGACTTCGCGATCCTCGTCTTCGGTGACACGAGTGGCATCGGTTTTAACTACCGTGCTTGCAACTGCTGCCTCGTGAGCGGCTTTTTCATGTTCATGGCCGTCGCCTTGAGACTTAGCATGTTCTTGATAGAAATTTCTGAAGGCTTCAGAAGTTTTTAGCAATTGCTCGTAAGTTCCCTTCGCTGCGACTTTTCCGTCTTGAACAAATAAAATCTGATCAAACTTTTTCAAATGCTCCAAGCGATGAGTGGCCACCACGCGAGTCGTATTCTGCCATTCACCAAACAACAGACGCTCACACAATAAATCTTCCGTTGCTCCATCGACCGCGGATAAAGGATCGTCCAAAAGCACCACTTGCGGTTTACGCAAATAAGCTCTCGCTAAAGCCAGACGTTGCTTTTGACCACCAGAAAGATTCACACCTTTCTCGCCAATCTCGGTTTGCAAACCGCTGGACCATTCTTGAAGATCCCTTTGCAGGCAGCTTAGGTACAAAGACTTTTCGATATCCAGATCACTGGCTTCCTCACCGAATTTCAAATTCTCCAGCAAAGAGCCATTTACGATGTACGCCTCCTGCGGAACATAGGCCATACGCGGTCGCCCTGGAGATTCAGGAACCACCTGGATTCGACCTTGCGCCGGAGTCAACTCACCTAAGATGCTGAGCAATAGCGTGCTTTTCCCCGTCCCCACAGCTCCGACCACAGCCAATGAAGAGCCCGCAGGAATCTGCACTGAAACATCAGATAAAACATTCACGTCAGCGTTTTCATGGCGCACATCCAGATGCTCAAGATTCAAACCCACGGTTTGATTTGCATCCGAACGCTCGTTCTGATCTAGCACCACTTGCGAAGACTGAAAATAAGCCAACAGACGACGTGATCCGACAAAGGCATTCGTCGTGCGAGAGATCATTCTTGAAATATCGCCAAACGGTCCTTCCAAGAGTCCAAACAAAGAAATACACGTAAAGATTAAAGCTGCGCTTAAAGGCTCCCCACGCCAAGCGTGAACTGCCAAGGCTACGAATAGCACAACAGAGGAAACTCCCAAGTAACCCACACTGGAAACGACCTCGGCCTTGGCCATACGACGACGAGCCAAAAGCTCTTTCTCGCGAACTTCGGTTACTTCTTTTGCTACACTTTTTTCCCAGGCAAAGAATTTGACGACACGAATCGCATTCATAGCCTGAGTCATCAAAGTCACGCGACGATCGCGGTGAAGCATCATCTCTTCATCCAAGTGCGTGAACTTTTTCGCCACATAGTTTGTCAAAGGCGCCAAAGTCAGTAACACGGCTAAGGCTGCAAACGCCGACCATCCTATATAATAGAACAGCATCGTCACGACACCGATGATCAGCATCACATTCGAGAACCAATCACCCAACACCGAGTTAAAGTCTGCGACGTTTTCGCTGTCAGAACTCATGTAATTGACGATGTCCCCGACTTGATTCTTTTGGCGCGCACTTTGACTTAAGTTCAAGCTGTGCAAGAAAAGTCTTTCATTCATCATGTTCATCATTACTTGATGAGCTTGCAAAGAATTAAAGAAATAGTGCTGCATTGCCAGGCCCGAGATAAATCCGCAGAAGCCCAAAAGCACGCCATACATCATCGCGGGCACTAACGTTTCTTGTGTCAGTCCTGCTGACACCAATCCGATAAAGCGATTCACCAGGACGGGCGAAAATAAAGCAAAGAGTGAAGACACGAAATACCAAGCATAACCTGGGTATGTGAACTTACGAAGTGCAACCACTGAAGAAAAGAGCAGCGAACGTGGTGAGCTCCATTTAATTTCCCTGGCATAGACCTCGGCATTTTTAGGATGCAAATGGCCTGGCAAAGGAAGCAGATCGCTTTCTTCAAGGTATTTGGTTTTTGCCAGCTTCACCAAGGGTGAAGCCTGACTGAATAATAAACGTCTAAAAAAATTCATGAACGAATCCGTAACTGTTCCTGGGGGAACTAAAATCTGATTTTTAAATGCTAATAATCGAACTGGGTTTGGTTGCGACTGCTAGAACTGGGACTGGAGAAGGTCTCGCGATGAACTTTGATCAAATAAGAACATGGGAACCTCCTCTCTTTTGTGAGATGCACTTAGCCTAGCGAAACCTGTTTAGGTTGTCTAGCTCCAGATTTCAGGAATTTGCTAAGTGACCGTTTTGTTTGAGCTTTGCCTCCAGTTTTTAATATTTTAAAATCATAATTGATATTTTAAACAATAGGGCGTATAAAATTGAATATGAGCAAAATCGATTCAAATCTTCAATGCCCCGCTTGCCAAGGCCTTTTGAGCCCTACGGTCCTGTCTTGCGGTCACTGCAATATCCGTGTCGAAGGACCTTTTCAGCTTAACGAGTTCGCGACTCTGCCAGCAGAAGACCTTCACTTCTTGCGCATCTTTATTCAATGCGAAGGAAGAATTCGCGATATGGAACCAGCTTTGGGTCTGAGCTATCCGACGATTCGCACTCGCCTTACGCAGTTGAAAAACAAACTGACTGGTGAGCTTGAGCAGCGCGCGGCGGAAGAACCACCGAAAACTTTCTCGACCGAGGAAGTTCTTACTCGCCTGGAAAAGGGTGAGATCAACTTCGATCAAGCCATGAGTTTGATCAAGAAAGGCTCCAAATAATGAAAGATCAAATTAAACGAATTCTAGAAATGACTAAAAGTGGCGCGCTCACCGATGATCAGGCGACGGCCCTTATTGATGAGTTGATGAAGAAAGCTCAAGCGGAGGGCTCCACTGAGCCTTCTTCAAGAGAGGATTCTCGCCAGGAAGAAACTCGTCGCGAACAAAGAGATGAAGAAGATCTGCGTGGTCGCTTTCGCGGCGGCCGGGGTGGACCTCATCATCACCGTGATCGCGACGGTCGTCGTCGCGGCCCGTGGGCCGACGGTCCACGCGATTTCCGCGGTGCGGGTCCTCACTTCGCCTCTTTTATTCATGATAAAATCCATCGCAAAATGAACGAAGCCTTCGGTAGCTTTGGCGAGGAAAATGATGATGGCAATTCCATCACCATGTCCAAGTTTGAAGCTCCTTCGGGTCCGAATTCAGAATTCAAAGGAAACTCCATCACCGTTTCTTCTTTTAAAGACGTGCTTTTGCAAAGATCTAAAATGAATGAAAACCGCATTGATGCGAGCAAAGTGGAAGATGTCGAGTTAAGTGATGCCCAGGTTTCAAAAATGGGACTTGCTGGCAGCTCTTTCGCCGATATCGAAATCGCTAACAGCGAAATGATCGATGTTCATTTCCACGGCTGCAAAGTCAGCGACATCAGCTTAAACAGTGAAAGTCGCATCGTCGATAGTGAATTCAATGGGGTTGTGTTGCGGGACATCCAACTAGCTGGCGGCTCTTCAATCACCGGTACCAGTATGACGGGCGTGAACATGCAAGACATCAGCCTCGATGGATCTAAACTTGAAAAGATGGCTATCGAAGGAGCTTCTTTAAAGGACATGCACTTTGTAGATTCCAATCTGCAAAACTGTCTGATCAAAGCGGGTTCGATGGATGACGTCAGTTTCAAAACTTCGATTTTGAATGAAGTGATTTTCATCAATGATGATACTTGGTCACTGAGCAAAAAAGGCATGCACGATGTGCAGTTCAATCAGTGCAATTTTGATCAAGTCAAATTCACGGATTGCAATTTGAGCGACGTTACTATTCGTAACGTCACCCTCAAAGGTGCAAAGATTCAGAAGATTGATTTATCAGATGTAGAAATCGACGGAAACGAAGCCTTTATCCAGGCATTTAAGCCCGTCATTAAAAATTAAGGACTTTAACAATGAAAATATTCAGACTTTTTAGCGCACTTTTCTGGGCCATTCCGTTTTACATTATATGGAATTATCTTGCGCCCATTTATGCTCCTCAACTTCCATCGCAATATCTGGCTGTTCCCTATTGGCATGTCGCAGGTGTGTTTGCTTTGCTCGCGATTTTAAACATCGTGATCAGTCCACGTCATGGAGGCCGTCATTTTCGCCAACATTATGGATGGCAAGGCGGCCATCATCACTTCGGTAAATATGCCAAGTATTGCAAACGAGGATATTGGACGGAGAAATACTATCACCGCACTTAGAAAGGAACCTCTGGTTCCTTTCTGCTTCTTAACGCTCCCGACTTAATATCAGACGAAAGCGCCGTGTTCTTTTATTGCTCTAAAATTCGGAACGAAATCGCAAGCTGGTATCGCATTTGATGCATCAAGTACGCTAAGGGTACAGTCGATACCTTAAGCATGGGATCGTTCAACTTTAAAAACACTATGCTACTTTCTGGAATGCTGTGCTTAATGCTCGCGACTTCGTTTGAAGCATGGGCAAGCGCAACGTCCCTGACCTATCAAGGTCGAATTCTAACGGCGAGCGGTCAACCGTTTGAATATGCTCACGCAAGCTTCCTTTTCAAGATTACTTCTCCCGACGGTCAGTGTGTGATCTATCAAGAACAATTCAACGGCGTCGATATGACGAACTCCAATGGTATATTTGATGTACCGATTGGAACTGGCAGCGTTCAATATATTTCGAGTCCTGCGCTGACAGTCATAGACATCTTTAATAATTCTGGAAGTTATCAATGCGGAACTTGCAGCCCAAGTGCAGGCAACACTTATAGTTGTTCCCCTTCCATGGCGGCTCCTTATGTTGCAGCTCCTGCTGACGGACGCCTTTTACGAGTGGCCTTTTATGACGGTTCTGGCTGGAATGCAGTGACACCTGATAATAAAATCAGAGCCGTGCCTTATGCAGGCTATTCATTCACTTCTTATAAATTAGGTACTCATACTGCCGCCGATTTCTTGTTAAAAGCCGACGTTCCTCCTGCCTGCGGCACGGCGGGGAATTTTCTCACATGGGATGCGGGTCAATCCAAGTTTGCTTGTTCGACTCTTGCTAGCGCAGGGGCCGGAACTATCACTGGTGTCACTGCGGGCAGCGGACTTACGGGTGGAGGAACCTCTGGGAATGTGACTGTGGCATTAACGAACACAGGGGTCACTGCGAGCACTTATGGTTCTGCAACTCAAGTCCCTGTATTGACGGTCGATGCGCAAGGAAGAGTTACCGGTGTTACCAACACTGCTATCACAGGTATTGCACCAACCGGAGCTGCAGGCGGAGATTTAACAGGTAACTATCCATCCCCTAGTATCGCAGGTAACGCAGTGACGAGTGCCAAAATTTTAGATGGCACTATCAATGCTGCTGATCTGGATTTCACAGGAACGAATGTTGCCACCTCAAGCATTATGATTAAAGATTCCACCGGAAAATTTGCAGAGTTTGCCTGCTCGACTGTGGGTCACGTTGCAGCGTGGACGGCAGTGGGTTGGGGTTGCCAAGCTCCTTCGACGACGGATGCGACGAAATTACCACTGGCTGGTGGTACGATGGCTGGCGCGATCGACATGGCTAGCAACAACATCACAAATATCGGCTTTATGACGATGTCTGCGAATAAGAGTTTGCATGTCTCAAATAATTCTTCAGATCCAAGTTTGGTGGCGGCTGATAAAGGTAAAATCTGGTTCAACTCGACATCGAATGAATTGAAATATTGGAATGGTACTGCCGCTGTGGCAGTGGGTTCCACTGGTGCTGCCATCACAGCACTAACTGGAGATGTAACGGCAACCGGGCCGGGTTCTGCTGCAGCAACAATTGCAAATAGCACTGTTACCAATGCGAAAATGGCCAACATGGCTGCTAATACCTTAAAAGGTAACAACACGGGGTCCGCAGCTGCACCAACTGATATCACTATCGCAAGCCTTCAAGGGACCACTGCTACGACATTCGCCGCAGGTAATGACTCTCGTATTACAGGAGCACTTCAATCAGGTGCCACCGCAGGTGGTGATCTGACTGGGACTTATCCGAATCCGACGATTGCCTCGGGCGCGGTTACTTCTGCAAAAATTGCTTCAGCAACTATTCTTGGCACTAATATGGATTTCACTGGTGCCAATAGTGCGACAACAGGAATGGTTCTTAAAGATTCCACAGGTAAGTTTTTAAGTTTCGTTTGTTCTACTGCCGGTGAGATTCCGACTTGGACAGCCTCTGGCTTTTCATGTCAGACACCTTCTCCCGTTCTCCCTACTCTTGCAGATGGCAAAATGTGGGTTGGTGTTACTGGAACGGCGACAGCAGTCACAATGTCGGGTGATGCGACTCTTTCGAATGCAGGTGCATTGACTCTTGCGACTGTTGCCACTGCTGGTACTTACACTAAAGTGACTGTCGATGCTAAAGGTCGTGTCACAACAGGTGCTAACTTAGCAGCTGGGGATATCACAACCGCTTTGACTTACACTCCAGTGAACAAAGCTGGTGATGTGATGACGGGGTCTTTGGGTCTTGGCAATTTCACGAATGCTACCGAAGCAACGTTAATTACTGGCTGGGGTGCTTCCGACAAAGGTAAAACTTGGTTCAACACTTCGACGAATCAAGTGAAATACTGGGATGGCTCTGCTGCTCAAGCTTTAGGTGTTTCTGGTGCGGGATTGACTTCTTTGAATGGTGAGTCAGGTTCTGCGCAGACATTCGCAACTCCCGGAACTTCTGGTACGGCTCCGGCTTGGTCTTCAGCTTCTAATACTCACACTTTAAATATTCCAATGGCTTCTGCTGCAGGCGTTACTGCGGGTCTTTTAAACAAAACTGATTACGATGCTTTCGCTGCAAAACAAGCAGCAGGTAACTATGTGACAGCATTAACTGGTGATGTGACAGCTTCGGGCCCAGGCTCGGCAGCTGCAACTATCGCAGCCAATGCAGTAACGAGCTCTAAGATCGCGGACGGTACGGTTGTTGGCGCGGATATGGATTTTACAGGCGTGAATGCGGGAACCGCCAATCTTGTCATTAAAGATTCAACTGGGAAGTTTGCAAACTTCGGCTGTTCAACCGCTGGCCACGTTGCGACTTGGTCAGTAACGGGTTGGTCTTGTGCTGCCCCTACTCCCCTGATGCCTTCACTTGCTGATGGTAAAATGTGGGTGGGTGATAACGCCAATGCAGCTACTGCTGTTACGATGAGTGGCGATGCGACACTTTCCAATGCGGGTGCTTTAACTCTTGCAACGGTAGCGACGGCTGGTACTTATACCAAAGTGACAGTGGACGTTAAAGGTCGTGTCACGACCGGTGCGAATCTGTCAGCTTCAGATATCACAACAGCTTTAACTTACACTCCTGTGAATAAAGCTGGTGATGTGATGACGGGTTCTTTGGGACTTGGCAATTTCACAAATGCGACAGAGGCGACTTTGATCACAGGTTGGGGTGCTTCTGATAAAGGTAAAACTTGGTTCAATTCTTCAACTAATCAAATGAAGTATTGGGACGGATCAGCAGCACAAGCATTGGGAGTTTCTGGTGCAGGTTTGACGTCATTGAATGGCCAATCGGGTTCCACACAAACTTTCGCACCACCTGGTACATCAGGTACCGCACCTGCTTGGTCATCTGCATCGAACGCTCACACTTTGAATATTCCTATGGCTTCGGTCGCAGGTGTTACTGCTGGTCTTTTAAGTAAAACGGATTACGACGCTTTCACAGCAAAACAAGCGGCTGGCAACTATGTGACTGCTTTAACGGGTGATGTGACAGCATCGGGCCCAGGTTCTGCTGCTGCAACAATTGCTGCTGATGCAGTTACGAGCTCTAAGATTGCTGACGGCACCATCGTTGGCGCCGATATGGATTTCACGGGAGCCAACGCCTCCACCACGGGTATCGTATTAAAAGACAACTCTGGCAAATTCATGAACTTCATTTGTTCGACCGCAGGACATATCCCCACATGGACGGCTTCGGGCTTTGCTTGCCAGGCTCCAACAGCACTTTTACCTTCCCTTGCGGACGGTAAAATTTGGGTGGGAGTTGCTGGCACAGCGACGGCAGCTACGATGTCTGGTGATGCCACTCTTTCAAATGCGGGCGCGCTCACTCTTGCAACGGTTGCAACAGCTGGCACTTATACGAAAGTCACCGTGGATGCCAAAGGTCGCGTGACGACAGGTGCGAACTTGGCGGCTGGTGATATCACGACGGCATTGACTTACACTCCGGTGAATAAAGCGGGCGATGTCATGACGGGCTCATTGGGCCTGGGCAATTACACCGATGCGACAGAAGCCACTTTGACGACAGGTTGGGGTGCTTCGGATAAAGGTAAGACTTGGTTCAATACAACTTCTAACGCCGTTAAGTACTGGGATGGATCAGGAATCAAAGTTGTCGGCGCTGTTGGTGCCGCGGTTGTATCTTTGAATGGTTTAGCGACGACGACGCAAACTTTCGCAACTCCAGGAACTACGGGCACGGCCCCGGCTTGGTCTTCCTCGGGTTCTGCGCATACATTAAATATTCCGATGGCTTCGGCTGCGAGCGTGACGGCAGGTCTTTTAAGTAAAACGGATTACGATGCTTTCGCTGCGAAACAAGCCGCCGGGAATTACGTAACTGCCCTGACGGGTGATGTAACAGCATCCGGTCCGGGATCTGCAGCCGCGACCATCGCTAATAGTGCTGTGACCAATGCAAAAATGGCGAACATGGCCGCGAATACTTTAAAAGGTAATATCACGGGATCTGCAGCGGCGCCAACAGACGTGACGATTGCAAGCCTTCAAGGAACAACTGCAACGACCTTTGCCGCAGGGAATGACTCTCGTATCACGGGAGCTCTACAATCAGGAGCTACGGCTGGCGGGGATTTAACAGGAACATATCCGAATCCAACAATCGCCTCTGCTGCAGTTACGACAGGAAAAATCGCTTCAGGAACTATCTTAGGAACAAATATGAATTTTACGGGAGTGAATGCCGCCACCACGAACATGGTTCTGAAAGATTCCACCGGTAAATTTTTTGACTTCGGTTGCAGTACTGCAGGTCACGTTGCCACCTGGACAGTTTCCGGCTGGGCCTGTCAGGCTGTCACTGTCAGTGGTTCCAATTTTGGCTCACAAACTCAAAATACTTTTCTAGCTGCACCGAATGGTTCTGCTGGCAATCCTACTTTTAGAACGATCGCGTCGGCTGACCTTCCGATGACGGGTGCAACAGGTGTCTACGTAAATGGAGGGAACTCCTTCGGTACGGCTGCAACACTTGGGACGAACGATGCCAATTCACTTTCTTTAGAGACAAACAATACCACGCAGCTATTTATCAGCGCGACGGGTTCCGTGGGTATCGGAACAGTTTCCCCTGCCGCAAAACTTCATATCAGCACTGCGCTGACAGGAAATTCTGGTCAACTTTATACGAACTTCTTTTATGCAACGGCAGAACCCACCGCGGCCTCCAGTGCAACTTACTATGGAAGTCAGGGAACTGTAGCGAATTACAATTCCAACACGAGATTGAATGGTGCGACTTTAACCGGCCTCGCAGGGCTCGTTGAACAAGGTGGAACTGGAATTATTGGAAACGCCAATGGCGTCGAAGCCCTCATCAGCAAATTTGCTTCAGGCAATATGACTTCAGTGAATGGCGTTTATTCACATCTTACCACCTCAACCTCCGGCACAGTGGATACGTTCCGCGGACTCTATGTCAGTACTAGCATTGGTGGTACAACTACTTTGACGAATGGTTACGGTGTATATCTAGATTCAATGGGTGGTTCGACCAACAGTTATGGTATCTATCAAAGTGGTGCGAGTGATCGTAACTATTTTGCAGGACGAGTTGGCATTAACACGGCTACACCAAGTGCCAACGCTAAACTTGAAGTCACAGGTGCGATCGTCAGTACTCCGACCTCAGTTGCTGGCGCTACTGTCAATCTTGCGACATCGAATACTACGACACTGACTGCCGTGGGTGGCTCTGCCATTACACTTTCCAATATGGTTCATGGTGGGAATTATACTTTGCTCGTCAGTGATACAACATCACGTACTTATACTTTCACTGGTTGTAATACCAGCAAGTATAAACCTGCTAATACCGCGACGGTTGCGGGAACCAGCTCCATGTACAATATTATTACGGTTTATAACGGCTCTACTTACGATTGCTGGATCACCTGGGCAAGTGGATATCAATAATGAGAGCACTCGCACTTTTTATTTCACTTCTGGGTTACCAACCATTTCTTTGGGCCAATACTTTTGGCACCACCGGTGCTCTCATGGGGGCTCACGCTGCAACCAACCAACTTGATATTTCCTGGACGCCTCAGTGGAGCAACCTGAAAGCCTACTATCGTTTTGACGGGAAATTAGGAGCACTTGCTTCTGCCGATGTTGTACCGGATCTATTTGGAACTTCAAACGCGACGACCACCGCAGCAGGCATGTCCTATGCGGCTGGGAAACTGGAACAGGGCCTGACATTTAATGGAACCGCCAATCTGACGATCCCCCGAACTTCTCCAGCGAATGTCTGCACCAGCGTTACTATCATGATGTGGGTAAAATGGAATGCCACCACGGCCACGAGCTGGGCGGCACTCGCTGGGAACTACAATCCCAGCGCATGCACGGACTATGGCTGGTATATTCAACAGCATAGCAACACAAAAACAATGGAGTTCTCTATTAACACCAGTGGAAATCTTAACCAGGCGGATCCCACAATTGCGAATGTATTTGATGGAACCTGGCGCCACGTTGCAATCACAATTTCATCAAGCCAAGCTTTGATTTATGTGGACGGAGTTTTGGACAAAACCATTTCAATTATCATGGGCGGAGGAGTCTGCAGTCCGACTGCTCCCTTAAACTTTGGCGGCCCGATGTGCGACACACGAGTGCCATCAGGTGCGATGATTGATGAGTTTGCGATCTTCAACGCGATTCTGACGGCTCCTGAAATTTCCACGATTTACAACCGTCAGAAAAATGGGATTCAGTAATTCACTATCCCTGAACTTCGTCCGTAAAATGCTCAATGAAAGTTCGCGCAGCTAAACTTAACTGTCGCCCCTTTTTTTGTGCGAGCCAAAGATTAAACTCATGGGGATGCTCCACCGGAACTTCAAAAAGCTCCCCATTGGAGATTTCTTTTTCCACCATCGAGCGGGTCAAATAGGCTAATCCCTCACCTGTCAGGCAGAAACGTTTTTGTGCTTCTTGGCTGTTGGTCTCTAGTCCAATTTGGGGAGCCTCGCCAAAAAGTTCCATGATGACTCGTTTAGGACGAGTTTCCAGCAGTGCCCCAATAGAACAGATGTAACCGTAGTTATCCAAAACTTTGCGCAAAGTCTTATCGTTATTCGACGATTTACATTCTTTCCATAGCTGCGGTTTGCAAACCAAGGTCATGAATTCAGAAGTTAAACGACGATACTCGATGTTTGGAATCGCCACCTTGGCAAATAAAAGGGCAAATTCATTTTCAGAATGAATCAATGAATTTATAATATCATCCGGCGGACCTGAAGTGATGCTGGGAATAACCTTTGGATATTTTCGACGAAACGTGTGCAGGGGCTCCACCAGATAATCGTTGATCACATTGTCCGTGGCTGCAAAACGCAAAGGACCTTCGCACTTTTCCTGCACCTCACGGCACAGGTTCTCAATGGCCTTCTCGGTACGGAAAAGTTCTTCGCACAGGTGAAATACCTGGTGGCCTTTGGCTGTAAGTTCCACGCCGCTTTTAGAGCGATCGAATAAAACCACACCTTCTTGCTCTTCCAATAAAGAGACCGAACGGCTCAAGGCACTTTGACTGATATTAAGTCGTGCTGCTGCTTCGGAAAACTTTCCAGATTTGGCCACCTCAAAGAATGCGCGAAGATAATTCAGTTCCACCGAAGAACGTCCTTTTTTTAATATCTCAAATATAGATACTAAAAGGATATCATTCGAATTTATGAATCCAAAGATTATTTAGAGTAAACTATAAGTTATCCAGCCATAGGTAAAAGGCGCAGAAGGGATAAGCAAAGCAGGCGGAATAAACGATCTGCAGAGGTGTTAATTTCTTATCATACCAGCGGACTCCAATACCAAATGAAACACTCACGATGGAGCTGATGACTAAAAAAGTCATCATGGCAGAAGTCCTTTGTTCTTATGAAGATATGTTTCCACGGCACTATTGTATCCAGCCTCGGTAAAGGATGCATTAAAAACCCTCAATGCCTCTTTGCCATTGGGTGAATTCTTAAAGGCCACTCCGTACTGATAGACCTGTAAAGGTTTGGCATTAAACTGCAGCTTCTTTTTATTTCCTCGCAGTTGATCATTCGTCTGCATCAGTCTATTAAACACGGCACTATCAATAAATACTAAATCCAACCGTCCCTTTGCGAGCTTTAAAAGATTCAGCTCATCGCTTGCAGCCTCTTCGATGTCCAGGGCTTTTGCTTTTTGTAATGGCCACAAAACGGCAGCTAAATCATAACCCACCACATTGCCGATGCGGTATTTCTTTAGATCGGAAACATTTCTCCAAACGACCGGACGATCTGCTCTTTCGGCCATCCCCCAAGTACTGACATGCACTGTTCGGGATAAAATAAAATTCTTCTGTATATTTTCAGACACGGCAGGAAAATAGCCATCCACTTCGGGACGCTCCGCCGCCTGCTTTTTAGTACGAATGACGGGAGCAAAAGAGACTTTAAGATTGTATCCTTCTTTACGAAAGAGATCTTTGAAAGCAGCGACGGCAGCACCACCGTCGGGCAGACTTTCTTTGGCAAAAGGCGGAAGTTCAAAAGTCATCAATTGAACTTCTTTGGCGGGCCCCGCTGCCGAAGCCACGTAAGATCCAAATATTAAATTGGATATCATCATCCAAGAAAGCAATCCCACCTCATTGATAAATCTTGATGTGGCATCAGATTAAAGGACGCTCCCCTGACGAGCAATCGACGATGTTGGAAAAACAATCTGATCTGGACCGTCTCCCGAGTGAAAGCAATGATATTAAATAACAGGTGGTTTATTTTTCGCTTTCAACGACATAGCCAGCATCAAAATAAACATTTTTGTCCATTGTCACTTCTGCATACTTTTTATCGTGAATTTTAGAAACTTGAGCAAAACCGACGCGGTCTTTTGTGCATACTGAAAATCTGCCACCTCTGCACTCTTCACGGAACACAGTCAGGCGCTGACCCAATTTAACTGCGGATCGGGAATCTTGGAGATTCACCTGAGCCGTTGATTCATCCAGCTTCATCGTCACGTCACCATGCACGGCTTTCTTATAAGAACAAAATGCAGAAACAGAAATAACCATCATCGCCACGAACGTGAACGCCGCCACCATAAACCCCCACAGTTTTTTCTTAAACTTACTGCACACAAAGTGCGCGGGCAACTTGCAGTCTACGATGATTTGCAATTTTATGATTAGCCCCCGAACTACGCCCCCAGAATATGCTGTGCGTTTTGCACGACGCTCTATATTTAAGGATCATGAAGGATCTAAAATAATCGAATCTTAAGGAGTTAAAATGAAAATCGCAATTATCACAGGTGGCAGCCGCGGACTTGGCAAAAGCTCAGCTCTTCATATGGCAGCCAAAGGAATCGGCATCATTCTGACATACAACAGTCAAAAAGATGAGGCTGATAAAGTCGTTTCTGAAATCGAAAAGAAAGGTGGCAAAGCCGCCGCTCTTCAGTTGGATGTGGGCAACTCTAAAAACTTCGCCGCATTTGCGACCACTATTAAAGATTTATTGAAATCTAAATTCGCTACGGATCGCTTCGACTATCTGGTGAATAACGCTGGGACTGGAGCCTATGTTGCTTTTACGGAAATGACCGAGGAAGTTTTTGATCAGCTTTCTAACATTCACTTCAAAGGACCCTATTTCTTAACTCAAAAACTTTTGCCTTTGCTGAATGATGGCGGTCGCATCGTCAATGTCTCAAGTGGCCTGGCTCGCTTTTCAGTTCCGGGATCGTCAGCTTATGGAGCAATGAAGGGTGCTGTTGAAACTTGGACTCGCTATTTGGCAAAAGAATTGGGGCCTCGAAAAATCACCGCCAATGTTGTGGCGCCTGGTCCCATAGCCACAGATTTCGGTGGAGGACGTGTACGCGATAATAAAGAAATGAACGCCATGCTTTCTTCCCAAACAGCTTTAGGTCGCGTGGGCGAAGCCGACGACATCGGCAAACTTGTCGCGAGCTTGGTTCAAGACGACATGGGCTGGGTCAACGCCCAAAGAATCGAAGCCTCCGGCGGCATCTTTATCTAATGGATTGTATCTCAGAAGGGCCTGCCGGATAGTCGGCAGCTACCGAATCGCCAGCAACCAGGCTGCCGAACTCTCGGCAGCCTTTGTTTTATCTCTAATATATAACATCTGAGCCCGAAAAAAATTGGTACATGCGTTGCTTTTATATCCTTTCAAACAAACACACCGAGAGGATATGAAATGAAAAACCTAACTTCTAAAATGATCGCGTCTTTAACTTTCATGGCAGCTTTGTTGTCACTCCCTGTTCAATCTTTGGCTGCCGGAATGGTCGATGTCTCTGCCAGCGCTCAAATCTATGGCCAAGAATATGGTTCTCAAACGCTAAGAGCGATGGGTGGCCAAATGGTCAGTGCCACCAACATCGATGACCGATACCACGAAATCGAATTGCGATTGAGTCAGGGATACGACCCATCAATGTTGCAACTACAAACGACGCAGTTCGCACCCGTAACATTCACTATTTCCCGCGATGGACAAGTTTTGAAAACCATCACAATTCCCGCCCCAGGAATGTCGATGATTATCAATCCGGACGAACTTTAATCTGCAGACGGAACCAGGAATTTTTATGAAAAAATTAATCACGAAAATCACCGCAACACTTCTGATGGGCACTGCACTTCTCGCGGTGCCATCTGAAAGCCTCGCTTCGGCGATGACTCTTAGAAACAACACTCCTTATATCGCCCAATACGTCGTTACCAAAGGCGACATCGTTATCGCACGTCTTCCGGCTCTCGAACCCAACGCACAGCTGATCGTTCCAACCTCTGACATTTACCAAGTAACTGCATCGACAATTATTGAAGGCAATACTTACATAACAAGCCCTATGACTCTGGACCAAGCTGCTGACTTGCGAGCAGTTTTACGCCAGGAACATTCCGGCGCTTACACCTTTGGATTGGAGCATTCGCCGCAATCACAACTCAATACTATTTCACTCAACAATTCGTTGGTGAATCCTGTTCAATTCACACTAATCAAAAACGGACAACCGCTCCAATCCATCGTCCTAAATGCCAATGAAACTCAAAAAGTAAGCATCGAATCAGTATTCAATATTTACGCTGTCGTTAAAGGGGTTACAACCAGCCCGGTTATCACCACTAACCCCAATGCAGTGATCACTGCGACCGAAGACACATCCACCATGGAACTCGGCTACTTCACTCTCGAAGTCGAATAGCCAAAAAAAAATCCCAGGGCAAAAGCACCTGGGATTTTTTTAAAATCACTGAATACAAGAAGCGGTCAAAAAGGTTCAGACGCGAGGCGGAGGTTCGGGACTGCCACGCAGGCGTACTCCAAGTACGCCGAAGAGCAAGGCCCGGGCCGACAACGAAGTCGGATGGGCCTTTTTCACCGCTTCGGGTTACTTGATATCGTTTAGGGCTACGGAAACCATCGTCGAAACACCGCGCTCTTGCATCGTCACGCCGTAAAGTTTCTTAGCAACTTCCATCGTGTGCTTGTTATGGGTAACAACGATGATTTGAGAGCGTTTTGCCATCTCGCGAACCAAGTCGTTGAAACGGAATACGTTGGCGTCATCAAGTGGCGCATCAACCTCATCCAGCAAGCAGTATGGTGATGGTTTCACCAGGAAGATTGAGAATACCAGGGCTACCGCAGTCAAAGCTTTCTCACCACCGGACATCAAAGACACGTTTTGTGTTTTCTTACCTGGAGGGCGAGCGATGATTTCGATACCCGCTTCGTTTTTCTCAGTTTCTTCAACAAGCTCCAACCACGCTTCACCACCACCGAATAGTACTGGGAATACGCGAGTGAAACGCTCGTTAACCAAGTCGAAAGTCTCTTTGAAACGTTTTGAACAGATTCTGTTGATACGATCGATAACTTTACGAAGTTGTTCTTTCGCTTCTGTCAAATCTGCGTGTTGTTTCGTCAGGAACTCGTAACGAGTTGCTGTTTCTTCGTACTCTTCGATCGCTGACAAGTTCACTTCACCGATTTTCGCCAATTTCTCACGAAGATCTTTCAGTTGAGCATCAGCTTCCATGAAGTCGCCTTCTTTATTGATGTATTTCTCAATAACATCAGGAAGGTTCAACATGTAACGTTCACGGATAGAATCAACCAAGTACTGCTCTTTCATCTTAGCTTGTTCAAGCTTCAATTGAGAGTCGTTCATTTTGTGCTGTCTTTCGTTGCGAAGACGTTGAGAAGCACTAGCTTCCTCTTCGATCGCGCGGATTGTTTCAGACATCACTTCGTATTCGTCTTTCGTGCGAGCCGCTTGAAGTTTCAATTGCTCAACTTCATCCAAAAGACGTTCAAATTCGATTTTCTTTTCTTCCAAAGTCACTTGGCTCTCAGTCATTTGAGAGTTGTACCCTTCAGCCTCTTCGCTCATACGAGCTAGTTGCGCATCAAGGTCTGACAAAGATTTGGAAACCATCTCAAGCTGTCTCAAAACACCTGTGTATTCCTGAGTTTTAGAAGCAGATCTTACTTGAAGATCCGTTACTTCAGCCTGAAGACCGTCAAAGCCCAAGCGAACTGAATTCAATTCAGAATTCAAAGTCTCAACTTCGCCTTCAAGAAGAACTTTCTTCTCGCGAGCTTCAATCAAGGCTTCGTTCAATTCTTCCATTTTCTGTTCTTGAACTTCCAATTGCTCAGTCAATTTTTTGACTTCGCGTTCTTGGCGTTCTACGGCCGCTTGTGCGTTTTGCACTTCGTTTTCGGCGCGTTCAAGGTCTTTTCTGAATTCAGTAACTTTGATTTCTTGGTCGATTTTACGTTTTTGTGCGCCTTCGAAATCGTTCAATACGTTCGCCAATTGCTCTTCAACTTTTTTAAGAGCCATTTGCGCCAATTGAAGTTTTCCAGCGAATTCGTCTTTTTTCTCAGACAATTCTTTGATCTCACGGCGACGTTTAAGCATTCCTGAATCTGCAGACTCAGAAGAACCACCCGTCAAAACACCGTCTGCCGTCAAAGTGTCACCGTCAAGAGTAACGAATGTCCAGCCAGTGTATGTCGCGCGAAGATTCAAAGCCGTACGGATAGAATCAACGATCGCAACACCGTCTAACATATAAGTGACAGCGTTTTTGAACTTATCAGCCGCTTGAACCACGTCTTTCAAGATAGCTTGAACGCCCTCTTGACCGATTGGAGATTCAGCACGGTTAAATGCCATATTTTGGTCGCTAGCAGACATGAAGCTGGAACGACCGGATTTTTGTTCTTTCAAATGAGAAACAGCGTCGACTGCGATGTTTGCATCAGAAGACAAAAGCATTTGCAGGCGTGAGCCCAATGCCGCTTCCATTGCCACTTCGTACTCAGCCGGAACTTCAACAACCTCAGAAACCGGTTGGAAGTGAGTGACAACGGAACCATCCGCCATCAACTCTTGAGAACGAGTTTTTTGCCACAACATCACTTGCTTCACACCTTCTTGGAAACCCTCGAAGTTGTTTTGCAAGTTTTCAAGACCGTACAAACGGGAAGCCACTTCATTCAAAGAATCTTTGAATGATTCAACTTCCAGTTTTTTCTCAGCCACTGACTCTGTCAGGATCTTTTTGTTAGCTTCGAAAGAATCAACGTCAGAAGCCAAGTCCAATTGCATTTGGCGTTCTTTATCAAGATCGTTCGTCACTTTTTTGCGACGGTTTTCAAACTCGACTTGTTTTTCACGAAGTTCGTTCAGAACCTGCTGTTCGTTGTCCTGGCGTTCGCTCAAATCTGCGATTTGTGCAGACAAAGAGTTCACACGAGCATCCAAAGAAGACTCAGACTGACCCACAGCGAATAGTTCGCGGCGTTTCGTCGTCAAATCTTCATCAACAGTCCCGATACGAGAGTTGAAGTTTTGGAAGATTTCATTTTTTTCGTTGAACGTTGCAGTCAGAGTTTCAGCTTCTTCTTTAAGCTCAGTGACTTGAGCTTCCAAAGACGCCTTATCACGAGCTAGCAATTCCTGACGAGCTTGTTGCTCTTGCAGGATTGTACCAGTCATTTGTTCATTACGACGGGCTTGTTCGATTTCGAAACGAAGCTCTTGGATCTCCATCTCTTTCTTCTGAACAGTGCCTTGCTTGTCGAAGTAAACTGTCTGGTGCTCTTCAGCCATTTTTTCTTTTTCAAGAATTTGAAGCTTCAAAACTTCCAATTGACCTTGAAGAGTCGAAAGGTTGGCGTCACCTTCGATTTCCATGCTTTGCGCTTCATTGAAGATCGCTTGAGCTTCTTCAGCCGCGCGAGCCAACTCCACGTATTGAGCTGTAGAAATCCACAAATCCAAATCTTCGATTTGGTTTTTGATGTTACGGTAGCGTTCTGCACGTTGCGCTTGTCTTTGCAAAGAATCGATCTGGCGTTTCAACTCGCCCACGATGTCTTGCAAACGTAGCAAGTTTTGATCTGTTTGGATCAGCTTACGTTGAGATTCTTTTTTACGAGCTTTGAACTTAGTAATACCCGCAGCTTCTTCGATAAGCATACGACGGTCTTCAGGTTTCGAAGTGATGATCTTACCGATCATACCTTGAGCGATGATAGAGAAACCTTTAGAGCCCGCACCCGTATCCATGAAGATCTCTTGCAAGTCCTTCAAACGAGCTGGTTCTTTATTGATAAAGTACTCACCCTCACCGTTTCTGTGAAGACGACGAGTCACCATGATTTCAGAGTGTTTGATATATTTAACCGGGAATGCGCCACCGTCATTTTCAAGCGTCAATGACACTTCACACATACCAAGTGGCGCGTAACCTTCAGCCCCGCCGAAGATAACGTCTGTCATTTGCGATGCACGAAGATCTTTCGCAGACTGGTCACCCATAACCCACATAAGGGCGTCAACGATATTGGATTTACCGCAACCGTTGGGTCCTACGATACCTGTAATGCCAGAATCGAAATGGATCACCGTGCGATCTTTGAACGATTTAAAACCGATGAGTTCAATCTTTTTAATTCTCAAGGTATATTCCCCTCTTGAGTGACATTCGTTACTCAAAATATACAAGCCCAAGGTCTAGCTAGACCAAAGGCCATTTAACTCTCGCGACTCCGGGGAACTATGTCAACTGTGGCTTGCCAAAAGAATCGCAAACGCTGAAAAGTTAAGCAGAAATATCGCGAGTCCTTTAATGAAAAAGCGCTCCGCATTATATGCGCAGCGCTAAATCATTCACTCCGGAGATTTTTGTTTACGTCGTTATTTCTCTATCTGAAGAAGTAAAGTTCTCCAACTCGGCGAGCCTGACTATCGATCATAATGAAGTTCAAAGTTTTAGGTGCCTGGATGCTCACTTCCAAAAAAATACTATGATAGTACTCTATGTACGGATTCGTACCTCTAACATCATCTGAAATACTGACGTTCACCAGAGGTGCGCCCTGCAGGTAATCGCTGAAAGCCATGTAAAAAAGATTTTCGGGATTCTGTGCCGCCTTTACTCGAATCACATCGCGCAAATCGATTTTATAAGGGAAAGGTTCAAGGCACTTTATGGCTGGCCGTCTTTTACACAAGAACTGATCCAACCCATCAAAGCCACCAAAAAAATCATCCATCGGAATAATCACTGGTGACCAGTCTTCATCTAGGATGGATTCAGGACGATACTGCAAAATCATCGCCGGAACCAGAGGCAGCATCGGTTGATTAACAAAGACTCCCAAAGCATATAAGACTCTTAGCAAATGAGTTCTATTCGTGGGCTCTTGCAAATAGACTTGAGTCACCTGTTCAATATTAATGATCTGCTCGTAAGTCGCTTTGGAATTCACAAGCCATAACGCCTCATGAAACAGAATCGCAGCCTGCTCGATTTCAGTTAAGCGAAAGAACTCTGGTAGCAGCATCGTCTTTTTCGTTTTGGGCTCGGTCACAGCAAAGATCACCACATTTTCCGGAGATACATTCAAAAGCTTTGCATAAATCGAAACCAGATTCGCGCGAGCTGAAGGATCAAATTTGTCGGAACTGATCTGATGATAATTTCGAGCCAATGACGGTGTGATCGCAGCCAACAACTCCCCTTTAACATTTTCAGGCAGCGGCATACGCAAAAGACGATCCGTCAAAAGACTTAGCCCCGGAACCGCATAGAAACCCAAAGGATCCTTGTCGACCGAAATTCGCGCTGAACCCCAGGTTTGATAAGAACCATCCTGAGTAGTTCCGCCGCCACCGTTTTGAACTTCCTTCGCTGCAAAAATATTTACTGAGAACAGTAAAACGCAAACGCTGATGAAACTTTTCATTCGGCATCTCCTTTAAGCTCAAACAATTGCATCGACAAACTAAAGACTTTTTCTTTGCCAGGAATGGCTTCCAACTCACGCACCAACGAACGACGGAATTCCCGCAGGCGGTCCTTGGCGTACTTCATTTGCTGGGCACTCATCGCAAAGATTACGGATGAAAACTCCCGATCTTCCACGGGATCATTTTGAATTGCCCGCCCAGCACGTTTTAACATCTGACTATGAAAGTTTTGAACGGCTTTGGAAGAAACATCTGCAGAAGTCGTGAAGTCGCCTTCCAGAGCCTGCCAGCGCTCGCCCGATGTATCAAGCATCCTGCAGGCCACCAGTTGTGCAACCACCTCTTCAACCTCAGCCACAGGAAGACCCAATTTTTGCGCAAAAGAGGCCGCCGAAGTTTCGATTTCTGGAACCGTCAAAAGCTCCAACAAAGCGAGGTTTCGCCAGTCCGCCACCGCGTGAAATTCAGAATCTGTCAAAGTGCGTTCATCGAGCAAATACATGCGAACGCGCTCGCGGGCTTCTTTCTTGGCAATGGAACTGCGGGCATGTTCTGCACGAATCAAGTCCAAGAAGTATTCACGGTCTTTACCATTGAGGCCAAAACGCTGTGCGATCTCAGCACCCTTTAGATCCGACAAACCCACTTTTCCATTCATGATTTCACTTAAACGTGAAGCATTCATTTCCAAATCTCGAGCGAACGCACGCATGGAATAAGAAGAGTTTTTGGTCTTTCTTTTTTTGAATTCTTCGAAAATAAAATCTCTGTATGTCTGCGACTTAAGGCTTCCCGTTTTCATAAGTTCGTCATTAAACATTCGTAACTTTATTTGTCGAACTATAACACACGGCACTGTTTAGTTTTTCGGCATCATCATCGCATTGATATTCGGTGTGTACGAACATCGGAAACCATAACCAATTGGCAGTGGTTTCGACGTCAACACATTGACAGGTGTAAAACCAAACTCGGGAGAATCTCATAATGAGACATTTCGCGACTCTTACAGCAATTACTCTAGCGTTAACTACCACCTTGGTCGCCTGTCGCGATTCTTCCTCGACAAATCCTGAGAGTTTAAAACCCTCTGGAATTTCAAATCAGACTTTGCAACCCTCACCGACTGAGCAAACGACTGCTAGTAACGACAATCGTGGTTTTACACCGAACACCTCTTTGGGACAAAAACTCCAACAAGCCTATCCCCTGGAATACGCCTGCACTCAGCAGCTTTGCTCAAACGATTTCCAAAAATATCCAAGTCTCAGCAAAATGACGGAAACAGCAGCCATTCCAACGGAAGCGCAAAAGAAATATTATGCCGACTACATTCAGTCGGCTCTGTTAAAATATTACGCTGCCCGCAAAATCAACTCAGAAAAATGGCTAAGCCTGCTGGAAGCCAAAGAGAACGATTTTTCCACGATCAAGCTAAGTGATGATCAACTTAGAATTTTACAGACGCTCAATGCTTTACAGAATGCGGATAAGATTCCCCAAATGAAAAAGTATTGGAATGGCAAATTTCAAGAGGTGGATTTTCAGAAAGCTTTTGGAATTTACCAGCACATGGGAAAATGGACTTATCTGCAACAAATGTATCCAAATCTTTCCTTGACCGAAGCAGCACAGAACGAGCTGAAGTTCATCGAGAGCAACTTCACACGTCTGGAAAAAATCGTCGGTGGGGCGAACTCTTTAGATGCGGTTATTACTGCTAAAATTAAAGCTTCGGAACCCTTGGATCTAGAAGAGATGGAAGAGTTGACTGAATACGCTTTGTCAATTCGTCGTCTGGAACATTTTTTGTTTGGCCCGGGCAATGCCATTATCACGGACCTAATGAAAACTTCGCCGCTGACACAGGAACAGCTTTTCAAAATCTACTCGCAAAAGAAATTCCAAAAGGAACTTACCAAACAAATTCAAACAGATTTAAAAGACAATTGCTCTGAAAGATATTATCAATCCATCAATCTTTATCCCCAGCCCACCCAACTTGCAAAGTTCAAAGAGTTGGCGGAGCAAACACGCGAATCGGCGTTAGCCATATTACATCCTCAAGATCCGGCTTATGAAAAAATTAAGGAGATTCAATTTCTTTATCCTTCAACGTCAGACAAAAACAGCACAGCTTGGCTTGCCTCACTACGTTCTAAAATTTCCAGCATTGAAGACGACACCGTAAAGATGGACCAGCTGGATTCCCAGTCCCTGTACGGAAAAGCTTTGATCCTGACGATGTTTGCCAAGAATGCGAGTGAAGTAAATCTCTGCCCTAAGATTCCAGATACGAAAGTTTCTGATAAAAATGCCGTCGGCTATGGTTACGTGATGGTCAGCTGGTACAGTGTCAAATTTCCGGAATTGGGAGCTTCCATTCTTGCCCATGAGCTCGGGCATTCCGTTTTTGCTTTTAGCAGCAATTCAGAATCAACAAAATCCTGCGTGAAGCAGAAACAGTCCACAGAGTTTTTCGCGGACGAAGACTTCGCAGATCTTTTTTCAGCCAAAGTCAGTCAGGAATTGAAAAGCAAATATCAAGTACCCACCGGGAATATGGCTTGTGCGTTGATGGATTCACTTTATCCTCTGCAAAGTCGAGATATGTCTGATCCACACTCCACCCTGCTCTATAGAGCTTTACAGATTCGTATCGCGAGTGGCGAACAGATTCCCACTTCGTGCCAGCAGTTAGCAGAACGAGACAATACTTCGGCTACACGCCGTTGCAACTAATCAATCACCGGGAAACAGACGATCGTGGCGTAACTGCCTGTAGCGGTTGATCACACCTTGCGTGTCTTCCGGCGAAATCGATGGTTTCGCTGACTCACCAAATTGGTAGATCATCCCGACCCCGTACCCGACATTTAGATCCGATTTGTGCAAGGGACTCGAGCGGTTCGCGGACCACGTGTAATCCGAAACGGATGCTCCGACATACAGTGAAAAACGGCCTGAAGAAAACCTTTGATAGTAAGAAAGATTGTTACTTAAAAAGCCGGCAACAGCGTTGTAAGCAACTCGGGAACTCGTGGCCTGCCCAGCGTCCACCTCAAAGTAGGTCCTCATATACTCTTGGCTGGCAGCATTCATTTCAAGGGCTGTTGTTCCGGAAATATATATCGGCGAGGCGAAAGGTCCACGGGCATAACTTTCCCAGCGATAGATCAACTGTGCTTTAAAGCGCATCCCGTTTTGACGGATATAACTGCCATATGCAGCCGCGGAAAGAAACGGTGCCAACTGAAATTCCCACGTGCGACCGCTGGACCAAACCAGCTGCGGTCCACCGTCTAAAACCAGCGGCAGATTTTCCATCCCTTGCCGGGCTTGATTCTTGGAGGAATCCAGAGGCAATCGCCCTCCCCCGGAAAACTCCAAAGACCACGTCTCAGATTTAAAAAGATAAGCCCTACCGCCCTCACGGTCGTCGGCGCGAAGATACTCCCCACGATACTGGAACGTTGGAAACGGCAACATTAAATCGGAATATTCATCTGAGGAAGGGTAATCAGCGTAGCGAATATATCCCAGACCTAAGCCCCACTCCCACAACGGCGGCGCCGGCTCTTCATCGGCAAAAGCCCATGGAGCGAACGAAAGTACCAAAAGAAGAGTCAGGAAAAAACGCATAAAGCCGTTATCGGCTTTTCTCGGGTTTTCCCAACTGGACAATCAGTGATTAATCATTAGGAACAATCGCGTTTTGGAGCACCAGAGCAGAGGAATACTTCCCATAAATTTTAGCGAACGTACCATCTCTCACCATGGATGCCAGTGCAGCTTCAAGCATTTTCACTTCCTGGGCACTCACCCGTTTTGGCGCATAGTAACTGCCCACTCCAGTTATGACTTTTCGATCAATCTGCATACCAAAATCGGTCATTTTATATTTCTGCAGAAAGTAATCTGAAATCGAAACGGATCCGATGAAAACTTTCAACTGCCGACGCTTCAGCGCTTGAAAAACTGTCGCATAATCTGGAAATTGGCGAATGCGACCCTGCTCTCGCAACAGACTTATTTCCTCTTCTTTGAAATAGCCCTGGGTCCCGATGAAGCTACCAAAAACCACGGCTTTATCGGCGAGCGCCTGCTGCAGATCGTAATTCTTTTTCTGCAAATCAGGCGCAAAGGTCACGGCCCGGTAACTGCGAAACATCTGAATGAATCTTCCGACTTTATCCATCGTTGGAGTTTTGATCGACAAGACCGTGATATCAACACTGGCGTTTTTCATCCTCTCAACCAGTGTTGGGCGCGACATCTCCAAGACCTCAAAGCCACAGCCTGTTCGCTTACGCAGCTCCGCAATCGTGTCTAACATCGATCCTCGGGCTTCATTTTGTTCCAGGTAATAAAGGGGCTCGTTTTCAATAACTCCGACCCGAAATGTTCGTTCACATTTAGAAATTGCACGCGACAAGGACGCCTGCGAAAGAATCACAACCAAAACAACACCGCAAGTTTTTAACATGGAGAAAGCTTAGCAAGTCCCGCCGGAATAGGTAAACAAATGAGCCGTTATCTGCAGGCAAACAAGACATAAAAAAGGGAGCCCTGAGGCTCCCTTTAGTTATTTTAGGAATGAAGCTTCTTTGTCAGAAGTGCGGCTCTCGCTGCAGCCAATCTTGCAATTGGTACGCGGAATGGAGAACAAGACACATAATCCAATCCCACTTTGTGGAAGAACTCGATAGATTCTGGATCACCACCATGCTCACCGCAAACACCGATCTTAAGTGACGGTTTCATACGACGGCCTAAATCCACACCCATTTTCACCAGTGAACCCACACCCACTTGGTCGATAGATTGGAACGGATCTTTAGGCAAGATGCCGTTAGAAACGTAAGAACCCAAGAAGCGGCCCGAGTCATCACGAGAAAGACCCAAAGTCGTTTGCGTCAAATCATTAGTACCAAAGCTAAAGAAGTCTGCATGTTCTGCAATCGCATCCGCCGTTAAAGCAGCGCGCGGAAGCTCGATCATCGTTCCGATCGCGTAATCAAATTTCAGATTTTTTTCGTTTTGAACTTTCTTAACTTCTTTTTCCGCCTGTCCACGAAGCATATCCAACTCTTTGTCAGTTGCTACCAATGGAATCATGATTTCAGGAGCAGAAAGTTTCAAACCTTCCTTCATGATCATGCAAGCTGCTTCCGCAATGGCGCGAACTTGCATGATATAGATTTCAGGATAAGTGATCGCCAAACGGCAACCGCGGTGACCCAACATCGGATTGAATTCGTGCAAAGCTTTAACTTTGGAACGAAGACGATCAAAGTCCGTCCCGATACGAGTTGCCAATTCTTTCGTTTCTTCGTCTGTGTGAGGAACGAACTCGTGAAGAGGTGGATCCAACAAACGGATTGTTACTGGCAAGCCGTCCATAATTTTAAACAATTGATAGAAGTCATCACGTTGCATCGGCAATAGCTTCGACAATGCTTTTTCGCGATCCATTTTATTATCCGCGATGATCATTTCACGAACCGCATCGATACGATCCGCACCAAAGAACATATGCTCTGTACGGCAAAGCCCGATACCTTCAGCGCCGAAGTTTTTCGCAGTCTGCGCATCTTTCGGAGTGTCGGCATTCGTGCGCACTTTCAATTTGCGAGTACGATCTGCGATTTTCATGATGCGTTCAAAGTATTGATCCAGTTTTGGTTCAATAGTTTTTACTTCACCCAAGAAGACTTCACCTGTTGAACCATCCAAAGTGATCACATCGCCCTTTTTAAGAACGTAGCCTTTCACTTTCATTGTTTCAGTGCGGTAGTCGACTTCGACTTCACCGCAACCAGCAACACAGCATTTACCCATACCACGGGCAACAACCGCCGCATGAGATGTCATACCACCACGAGTGGTGAAAATACCTTGTGCTGCCACCATCCCCGCGATGTCTTCCGGAGAAGTTTCCACGCGAACCAGGATGACTTTTTTGCCTTGTTCTTTCCATTCAACAGCTTCTTCGGAAGTGAACACGATTTGACCGTTCACGCCACCTGGAGAAGCTGGAAGACCTTTTGCCAACAGTGTTTTCTGTGCTTTCGGATCCAAAGTTGGATGCAGAAGCTGATCCAACGACGAAGGTTCCAGACGAAGAAGTGCTTCGTCCTCGGTGATCAACTTTTCATCGATCATGTCACAAGCGATTTTCAAAGCCGCTGCGGCTGTACGCTTACCGTTACGAGTTTGCAGCATCCACAATGTGGAGCGCTCGATCGTGAACTCGATATCCTGCATATCGCGGTAGTGACCTTCTAATTTTTTATAAATATCCACCAACTGCTGGTAAGCTTTTGGAAGAGCCTCTTCCAATGACTGAACCCCAGAAGCTGCAGCTGCAATTTTAGTGATTGGCTGCGGAGTTCTGATACCCGCTACCACGTCTTCACCTTGAGCATTGATCAAGAATTCCCCATAGAATGCCTTATCCCCTGTCGATGGATTGCGAGTGAACGCCACACCCGTCGCAGAGTCATCACCCATGTTACCGAAAACCATGGACTGGATATTAACCGCTGTACCCCAAGCAGCAGGAATGCTGTGAAGTTCACGGTAAGTGATCGCGCGAGGTGTATTCCAAGAGCGGAAAACTGCGGAAACGGAACCCCACAATTGCTCCCAAGGATCTGTTGGGAAAGATTGGCCCGTCATCTGATGAACAAGCTCTTTGAATTTTTTAACCAAAGACTTCAAATCATCCACTGTCAATTCAGTGTCGAGTTTGTAGTGTTTGTCTTCTTTCATGTCTTCCAATGTGACTTCCAGAAGTGAGGAGTTCATTCCCATCACAACGTCAGAGTACATTTGGATGAAGCGGCGATAAGAATCCCAGGCAAAGCGTGGGTTGTTAGAAGACTTAGCCAGACCCTCAACCGTTTGATCGTTCAGACCCAAATTCAGGATTGTATCCATCATCCCTGGCATGGAAGCACGAGCACCGGAGCGAACAGAAACCAAAAGCGGATTGTTCACATCACCAAATTTTTTACCGATTTTCGCTTCCACCTTTTGCATGGCTTCGATGACTTTCGGACGAACCCATTCAGGAAGTTTTCCGCCTTCTTCATAGAAGTGCGTGCAAATCTCAGTCGAGATCGTGAATCCCGGAGGAACTGGAATTCCTAAAGAAGTCATCTCGGCAAGGTTCGCACCTTTACCACCCAGGATGTTTTTCATTCCCGCGTTGCCTTCAGAATCCCCGGCAGCGAAGAAATAAACGAACTTCTGCGGGATAGTCGTTTTGTTAGTTGGTTTTTCCATGGTGACGTTCTGGTTCATAAGTTTCCCTTCCAGCTTGTCTGAAATACTCTTAAATGTGTCTGAAACACCTAGCATAAGATCAAGCTAAACCCTTAGAATCAATGAAATATTTCGACACTTCGCCCCTCACAATATTAGAGCCAAGGCTCGATCCACGAGGTTCTGTAATCTCAAAGAAAAACCAGCACTTAGGTGACAATTTTCTGAACACCTTTTTTAGGTTTTACAAGCTTCGGGTTTCCATAACGGGAACTTCGCCTCGCTATGTTAAAACTGCCGCATCTGATTAAACGTTTTTAAGGAGATTTCCATGAAAGTTTTCGCTGTTATTTTGACTTTGTTGGCTGCCACTTCTGCTTTTGCCGCTGATGACTGTTCTATTGAGCAAGCACAAGTTATCGGCCGAGTGACTGCCATTCAATCTACCCAAGGTGATCTTTGTGTAGCGCAAATTTCTTTTAGCTATTTCGAACCAAGTTACGCGTGCCCTCTTCTTAGAAGCCAGGTTGGTATCGTGGAGCTTGAGTGCAACCATGTTGTTGGTTCTCAAGTTGACGGCATCCTGAATCACCCAGCAGGCAGCAACAAAGTTTCTCTTTACTAATCAGAGGAACTTATGAAGTCGGTTTTATCTTTCATGTTATTTTTTGCGACGACCTCTGCCCTTGCGGAAACCGTGGTGTGCAAGCAGGTGGATGCGCGAATCACAGCAGAGGTTGTAGACATCAAGCCCCTGGAAGGAACAGGTCTTTGCCTGGCGAACCTTTCGTTTGATGGTGCTAAAGCATTATATCTGGATAACAACTATTGCCCGCTTTCCTTCGATGAAGTTATGGCAAAAGGAGTTACCTTGAAATGTAATTCCCAGCCCGGCGATACGGTCAGCGGCCTTTTATATCGCTCCGTATTTGACGTTCAGATTTACTTGCAACAACAATAAAAAAGGGAGCTGAAGAAGCTCCCTTTTTTTATTTCTTTTTAAGATCGCGGTAATCGCGCAAGTACAGTTTACGGTCTCCCATATCCATCACCGTAAATTTTCCGGAATCAAAAGCCGAACGAATTATTCCCGATCGCGCCCCCACCCACACATTATCCTCCGCACACAGATTTCGATAGCACGGAATACGTTTTGCCACTAACGATTGGTCACGAACATAACTTCCACCATCATAATTTTCCTGCACGATGAAAAGTCCCCGCTCATACACCGCTCTGACAACGCCTTCGGTGTATGTTTGATTTCTAAAGGGTCCCACTAAAACTTTATCACCGGGCCAAATATCGCGCGGTCCTTTTTTCATTCGTCGGGAAATATAGCGGGCTTCGCGCTGATAGACTTGGTAATCATCATCATCTCTGACCCACACCGTACGGCCATCATTTGAGACCTTAACGACGATGCCTGTGATGTAACGCCCTCCTTTAAACGGTCCCGATAAAACAAAATCACCAATCGTAATTCGCCCCGGTACGGGAGCAGGTGTTGATGGGGGCTTTGGAGCTGGGGGCTGAGGTGTTGGTGCCGGCTCGTTGGGATCAGGAGGCAGGGGTTGAGGAAATTCGTCCCCGGGATTTGGCAAATCGTGAAGTTGTGCCCAGGAAGATGTCGTGAAACCGAAGAGAACCAAGAAGACAAACAATGCTGCTTTCATAAAACACGGCTCCTTTAAGTGGCGCCGTGTTTCGTGAAATTACGCGGCCCCTTTTAGCGAATCTCGCGGTAAGGGCGCAAAGTCAAATTACCAGAATAAGGGTCTTGAAGAGTAAAGAAGCCATTGTCATAAGCACGGATAATGTTGCCCATGTATGTTTGTTGGCCAACACACAATCTTTTATAGCAAGTCGTCTGTCTTACCAAATCGCCATTTTTGCGAATGTCTTTACCACCATTCAAAGTATTGATCAGGTAAACGCCGCCTTCGTAAACTTCGGCTATGCGAGTTTCAAAGTAAGGTGCTCCGTTTACGGGTTCCGTCAGAGCGATTTCGTCTCTGCAGATACGTGTTTTGCGATCACAAGTCGTTGCACGTAAAACTTCTTTCGTCGTCGCCACATAAACTCGGCCAGACAATTCTTCTCTGACAGTCATATAGCCGTTTGAATACACACCTTGGATTTCCACCGGGTTGTAATTACGACCGCGGTTGAATTCATACATGCCTTTTGCACCAACGCAGTGTCCTTTGTTGTTGCAGTTCAACCATACGCCCACGTACTTCGCTTTTACTGATGTGAACTGACCGTTGAATTCGTTACGAACAGTGATGATTTTAGCATCACGTGAAATGCCAGCGATAGTTCCTGAGATGTACATGCCATCAAGAACTGCTAAAGCGCGATCCCCCACCGTGAATTGATCATCGGTATCGACACCTGGTCCACCGTTCGATGGCGGGCGAGGAACCGGCTGACTCGGTTGTTCCGGCTGTTGTGGAGGTTGTGGTTGCTCCGGATTTGGCCAAGGCGTTGGATCTTGTGGCTGTTCAGAAGGAGGCTCTGGAAGTGGCTGCACAGGACCTGAACCATCATCACCCGGAATTGGCAAATCAGACTCTTCAGCCCCAGCGTGTGAAAGATTGAAAATCACCAAGGCGGCAATCAATAGGTTTTTCATGGAACTCCCTTCAATAAACAGGGTCCCAGCTATCAAAACCTGTGGGCACTGTCATCTTTTTCGCCTCAGAAGGGGCATCTTTGAGTTTCCTTTGAAAAACGTTCGCCATCAAAGCGAACGCACGGCGCGTCAACAGCGAAAGTTCGCGGTTTTCAAATAAAAAAAAGGGAGCTTCATCAGCTCCCATTTTTAACACATTATTCTCCAAATAAGCGCAAAGCACCTTTTAGAAGTTTTTGATTTTACCTGCAACGTAGGCGTTCAATTGTGACATTGGAATACGCTCTTGAACCATTGTATCGCGGTGACGAACCGTGACCGCTTGATCGTTGATCGTATCAAAGTCGATCGTCACGCAGAACGGTGTTCCGATCTCGTCTTGACGACGGTAGCGTTTTCCGATGGAAGCCGCTTCGTCGTAGGTCACGTCAAAGTCTTCGGCCAATTGATCACGAAGTTTATCCGCGATCGAAGTCAGCTCTTCTTTTTTAGACAATGGCAAGATCGCGACTTTAAACGGAGCGATTTCTGGGTGAAGACCCATCACTACGCGCACGTCTTCTTTACCCGCTTCGTCTTTCGTGACTTCTTCACGGTAAGCATCGCACATGAATGCCAAGAACAAGCGATCACAACCCACTGCCGTTTCGATAACGAACGGGATGAATTTTTCTTTGTTCGCTTCATCGAAGTACTCAAGATTTTTACCAGAGAACTTCATGTGTTGAGTCAAATCGAAGTCAGAGCGGTTATGGATACCTTCAAGTTCCGAGAAACCCATTGGGAATTTGTATTCCACGTCAACCGCTGCTCTCGCGTAATGCGCAAGTTTTTCGTGTACGTGAACTTTCAAGTTTTCTTTTTTGATACCGTACTTAGAGTAGAACGCCAGACGACGCTCCTTCCACTCTTCAAAGAATTTTTCGTCAGTTCCAGGTTTTACGAAATATTGCATTTCCATTTGTTCGAACTCACGCGTACGGAAAATAAAGTTTCCTGGAGTGATTTCGTTACGGAAGGATTTACCGATCGCTGCGATACCAAACGGTACTTTGTAGCGAGAAGACTGTTGGCAGTTCAAGAAGTTCACAAAGTGACCTTGAGCCGTTTCAGGACGCAAGTAAACGACACTCGCAGAATCCTCCAAAGGACCCATGTGCGTTTTGAACATCAAGTTGAAGTTACGCTCTTCAGACAAGTTTTTGCTGCCGCAGTTCGGGCACTTTTTGTCTTTCAGGTATGATTCAGTGTTGTCGGCACGGAAACGTGTCTTACACTCTTTACAGTCTACCAATGGATCCGAGAATCCATCCACGTGACCAGACGCTTTCCAAACTGTTGGGTGCATCAAGATCGCGGCATCCAAACCCACGATATCAGGTCTGCGAGTCATGGCATTCCACCATGCGCGTTTTACATTTAATTTCATCAAAGAGCCCAGAGGACCATAGTCCCAGCAGCTACCAAGACCACCGTAGATCTCGGATGATTGGAAGACAAATCCACGACGTTTGCTAAGGCTGACCAAGGTTGCTAAATCTGTAAGCGGTCTGATTTCAGGAGTGCTCATGAAGGCTCTACTTTCCCCTCCGATGGCTTCGGAGTTGCTAGTTTGTTTTGGACACAGGCAGGAGGGCTTGTGCTAGGTCACGAAGTTACACTTGGGTCCAGATACAGTCAACAAATCCGGGTCTTTCTTGATCTGGGACCTGGTCCTGGGCGATCCTATTTTTATGCAGCGCAATTTCATGATTCTCAGTCTTCTTTCGGTTCTGTTTTTCGTGGGTTCAATCACCTCGGCCGAGTCCGTACCTAAATTCGTTAAAAAAGAAGAAAACATCCGCGAAGAAATGGTCACCATTTCCCGTGAGCTGGGCGTCACCTGCACCGAATGTCATAATGTTCAGAACTTCACCGACAACAGCAAAAAAAGCTTCAAGGTCGGCAAAGAGCACATGAAGCTCACCCAAATGCTAAAAGAAAACGGTTTCGACGGCAAAAAAGGCCCGACGGCCACATGCTACATGTGCCACCGCGGAAAGCTGATGCCGGAGTATAAGGAACCAGCCTCCGCGCAAGCTCATTAGTCGGTAAATCTGTATTTCGCCCTCTATGAAATTGTCGCTTCTCGCCAATTCTCTCTACTCTGAGATTTATAAGAATCCAATCGACCGAATAGAAACGTGAAGCTAGTTATTGCTTCAGCTATAAAAGCACGAACTCCCATCGAAAATCTAACTTAGCCGTCGTCGATTGTGTTGAGCGCAAAGCAAGCGTAGATTTTCTTGCGAGTGAGAGCCGCCTTTTGAGTAAAGTTGAATATGATCGAATTGGATTTGGTATTTTGATCCGCACTTCTTTCCGTCATCGCTGATAAACGTGCAGCACCCTTGATCCCTTTTCCACACTGTATGCCGAACTCTCGCCGGAATATACCGACCTCTCTTAATCCCTTTTTTTTGTTTCGCATACACCTCAGCCTCCGCAACCGGCAAAGTCTTCAGCTTCGGCGCCGGTGTCGCAACGCTTCCGCACTTCCCACGGTCCGAATTAGATCTTTTTAGCTCTCTATCCGCCAACAATTCGATGAGTTCAGCGTAATTCATATCGTGATTTTTATGAGACAAAAGTGCTTTTAACTGATCTAGTTTGCCCTGCAACTTCTCTTCAATGACGAGGCGAATTTCCAAATGAGTTTCAGTAATTGTTCGAACACGTTCTGACGGCAAAGCCGCGTGCGGGGACTGGCTGATTAAGATCTTTTCTACTTCACGGGTTGATTTATTTTCAACCGCGGCCACTAAGTCACGCTTACATTCAATCGATACGTTGCCTTCTCTTTTGGTTTCGGCGCGAATGAACCCTTGTACCTGAGCCGCCGTTGTCAGAGTGATTTCACCACTGGAAATTTTATGTTGCACTTCGGGAACGGATTTCACGAGTCGCATCGCCTGGATTCTGCGATAAGCGGCGCTTTCAGAATATCCGAGCTCTTTGGTAACGTAGTCAAACAAACTGCCATAACCTATTTCCAAAAATAGCTTGCGCGTTTCAACTTCAAGAAGGTGATTCAAAAATTCTACCTGGATGTGGCGTTCCTGTTGCACCAGGTTTTTAACTTTCTCCAATAATTGAATATTTGAAAGATGTTTCATACACCCACTCCTTTGCTGAGGATTTTCCTCTTGTGGAGTTGTTATACACCATTTTTAAAAGTTCATTTTTCCAGGTTTCCCCTCGAAAAATAAGGGTTTCCAAACCCTGAAAATTCGATTCCCATAAACACACAAACTGCTCAGAAGAGAAGATTTTTTTCGGTCAGTGGAGGACCTCGCCTTCTAATAAACCTGGTCATACAGCCGAATCTCCAAACACCAAAATCACGTCAAATAAAAATTAATTACATCCGTCCCACTGAAGCAACGCAACACCGGCGCAGAAACAGAAACAGAAACAGAAACAGAAACAGAAACAGAAACAGAAACAGAAACAGAAACAGAAACAGAAACAGAAACAGAAACAGAAACAGAAACAGAAACAGAAACAGAAACAGAAACAGAAAGCATCCCCTGAAAAAATGCCTCTTGTGCCTGACTGCCGTGGATTGGCATTTTCGAGGGTTCTATGCGTTTCAAGCTGAGAAATGTCCTCTGAAATAGAACCCAAAAGACCTGAGAGTTGCACGCCCTTTGCTTTAATAAAGGCCAACGGGAGTGCGAAGAATGAAAATCATTTTGTGCTGTCTCATGTTGGGACTGACTTTTCTGAAATATGGCTCTGAGATGAGCAGCGAATTCGCTTCGACGACCACGCCCCGTACTTTATGGGAGGGCCGCGAAGGCTCTTACACTCTGATCGGTGGAGCTGATGGGTGCCCGACGACCATCACCCTCATTGAACAATGTGGCGGCTTTACCTTAAATCCCCGCCTAAAAGAGACCGAACTCGATACCGTTCGCTTTTGCCATATCGACAAGGGACCGCGCTTTTCTCGTAATGACTTCGGAAAAGTTTCGACGGTATCTAAAACGGAAGAGGAATACATTCGCAGAACCGAAGTAGCCCACATGGGTCCGCAGATCTTGCCACTGAGCCAGGATCTGGTGTTTTTAAATCCCGACCGACTCAGATTTCAGTGGGAGCATATCGTACGAGGTCGCGGGCAAAGCTGCCTCTACGCTCGATAGAATTCTCCCAAAATTGATATTATTTTTTATTAAGAATGGCGTTGTAAGCCGTTTCCAAAAATTCGATGGAAGCTTTATCGCAGCGACGGATCTGGGTTTGATAAGCCTCGGTGACAGTCTTGATCGAGGCCCCCGCAGGCACTCCCAAAACTTCGTAAGCATCCCAAGTATGGGAATTATAGCTAAAGATCACATTTAGATTTTTCGGCCTGACACCCTGTAAATCAGGGTGAACCGCCGAGCGCGTGGCTGCCGCAGGCCCCACCTCTCGGGTGGCGACTGGCGGCTCGGGCTCGATGAGCGGCGGTGCGCTGTCCTTTGCTTTCATGTCCAGGCGCGTAGGAGTTTTCTCCCCACCTCTAGATAAAAGGTACCAGACAACGAAGGCCCCTGCTCCCACAAGGTTCAACGTCAAAAAATCTTGGCTATTCATGTAAAGTCTATTATTCGTTGTCAGCTTAAAATTAGCAAGGAGTCCCTGAAGATGGCTGCACCAAATCCTTTCGAAAAACAGAACGCTATTCCCGGAGTGAAACATATTATCGCAGTTAGCTCGGGTAAGGGTGGAGTTGGTAAGAGCACAGTTGCGACTAACCTCGCAATGGCCTTGGGGCGCAAATCAAAAGTTGGTTTACTTGATGCCGACGTTTACGGTCCGAGCATTCCTCGTATGTTGGGCTCACTTGCTCAAAAACCCAACATCAATCCCGAAACGAACCAACTTGAGCCGATCAACCGTTACGGCATCAAACTTATGAGCATCGGCTTTTTGATCGAAGAAGGTTCCGCCGTTATCTGGCGTGGTCCGATGTTGTTTAAAGCCATGGATCAATTCCTGCGCGATGTGAACTGGGGCGAACTGGATTACCTGGTTGTCGACTTGCCTCCAGGCACTGGTGATATCCAGCTGACTTTGGCTCAAAAGGTTCCTGTGGCAGGCGCGGTCCTTGTATCCACTCCTCAGAACGTTGCGTTGATTGATGTCAAAAAAGCAGTCGATATGTTCCAACGCGTAAACGTGCCTTTGCTAGGCATGGTGGAAAACATGGCCTACATGATCAACCCCGTGAATGGCGAGAAAATGCAGCTCTTCCCTAAGGGTGAGATCGACTCTTACGCAGCACAAAAAGGCATTGCAAAGCTTGGGGAAATTCCATTTAACCCATCCGTGGGCTTAGCTTGTGAAGCAGGTATTCCGATTGTTGAAGCAAACAGCAACGGCGCAGAGGCTCAGGCTTTCATGGCGATTGCTGACAAACTGCGTGAAGCTTTGCCGTAAACATTTGTGATCACAAATCCCCTTCATTGAGGTTTTACAACTTGCAATCACTCTGGATTGTTTGTTGAATAACCCAAAACCATATTGAGGGGGATCTCATGAAAAAATTCTTCGCTGCTACTTTGATCGCTTTGGGTTTCTGCGTTTCTGCACAAGCTGAAACTGCAATGCCTATTCTTCCAGTTTCTGTTCAATCTCAAGTTTACGCTACAACTGCTGAGCAAGCTGCTGGCGAAACTCAATGGGCTACTCAAGGTAAATACTGCTGCTTCCAAAGCCATGGTGGCGGTTTCTGTGAATTGAGCAACTACTACAACGTAGGCACTCCATGCAAATGCACTAACGGTGGCAACAACACCATCTCTGGTCACGTTTGCCGCTAGTTCTGTAATAGAACGACTCGGCCATGGGTCTGTCCCAGCTATGTTCCGCAACACAGTATCTTGTGAGTGGTCATTAGCTGGGCGAAAATGTACTCGTGGCCGTTATAACTACAGAGGCAATTATGAAAGCGTTTTGTCTCGTACTCATTACCGGATTGATTTTCTCAAACTCGATCCAAGCTTCGACTCAGGAAACTCATCGTTTCCCTCTTCAAAATCCAACACCTTTGTATTCCTCTTTTGATCCCGAGATCGAAAATGATGATGTGTATGTTATGAGCGTCTGCTGTCCCGTGGGCCCTGCCCCCTCCTGTGGTTGGGGTGATTTCCCTATTGGCAGTGAGTGCTACTGCAGTGATTCCGGTCAAATTTACCCTGGAACCGTTTGCGGAAAGTGATTTCTGTGAACTTATATTAGGAGGATTTTATGAGAAAGGTATTTGCGACCCTTGCTCTGGCCCTTGCATTCTCTTCCGCTGCGATCGCGGCACCGCAGTCACAGCTCCCTTCAGGACGTCCTCTCTTCCCTATTGAAACGCAAGCTTCAGGCCTCATGAGTACGACTGAAGAACAAGAACAATTGGATATGGCAAAACTTGATGAAGGAGACGCCAAATACTACTACGGCAATAAATGCTGTACGAATTATGGTTGGTGTTATCTCAACCAATGGGCACCTATAGGCTGGAACTGTTACTGCTATAGCTATGGTTGGTACTATTACGGCAGAGTTTGTTACTAGGAACTTACTCCGCAGGTAAAGACAAAAGCGCCGGCTTGTTCGCCGGTGCTTTTGATGAAATTATTTTTCAATGCGTGCTTTCATTTGAATGCTTAAGACATCTTCTTGCCCGGGTTCATCATGGGCGTAACGAATATCCAGTTTTCCTTTTTTGCCGCCACTTGCGGAAGCGGGACTCGCATAAAAGGAAACTTTGAATGAAGCTGTTTCTCCTGGCTCGACCTCAAAATTTTCTAACGTATAACCGAACCCCTCGCCCGTGAAAGTCGCTCCCCGACAGGTGACCACGTGGTTGGTGTTGTTCTTGAAGTTCACAAATTTAATTTTCGTCTGTCGAGGCTTCACCACACCGAAATCCACTGCCGAAATTTTATCGCGCAATTGGTTTCGCAATTCTTCAGTGGAATGAATTTCGATCGTGTGCACTTGCGAGCCATCATAAATCACCACTTGCTCTATGCTTGCGAAGGCCAAGGAGACCGATAACAATAAGTAACTGCTGCATATTAAGGCAATTTTCATTCTTATAATCCCCTTTTTGTTTTCTTTTTTAGTCTTGCTGATATTTTTTTAAGCGCAAGCAATCGCCCCGTTCTGTGCTTTCAATCAATTTATCGAGGGGCTTTTACTCAAGATTTCCCGACGTGAGACGAATCCCGAACTGTTTTGAGAAAGTGATGCCCACCACTTTGTCGAAAAAGAAAATCGAGTTATTCTGTAAAAGTTGAAACCGAGGGCCTGTTAGACTCGACTTGTTCGGGTGAATGCTTAAGGGCCAGCTATAGGAGGACAGTGATGAAACATCGTATTCACGACCATCATGATGAAGCACCGAAGTGACGAGCGTCCAATAGTGTATTAAAGCGAGGTTCAGTGTTCAGGCCTCGATAAAAAATGATGAACAGGAACGATTGGATTCTAAAGATAACTCAAAGGAGGTTCCTAGGGTTATACTCGTTAGGATTAGATCCTTCCTTTGCCTCAAGGCAAACTATGGGAAACCATAGGGCGCAAAGCTACAGGGGCTTCACTGCCAGCCAGCTGCCAAAGGTCACAGAGTACCTAAGGGAACTTAGAGGTGTGCAAAATGGAAGGTCTTTTTATTACAAAGGATTGGTTTCATTCCCCTCGCCTAGGAGCTATCACTGATGATTATTCCTAGGCACTTTTTTTTCTTTCTTCTCTTCTTTTAAAATTCCTTAAAAATTAGTTCTCGGTACACCCAGCTTGCTGGGTAGGCGTACTTGCATAACGTCGACACAGCGTCGTGCTTCACCGTGGCCCGCCCTCCTCCGCTTTGCTACGGCGGACGGGTGCGCGCATCCATGCGCCCACGGAGGTCGACTTTTATGCAAGTACGCCTACCCATCAATCTGGGCGCACGACGGTTGTTTCTTCGGCTTTTAAAAGAAGAGAAGAAAGAAAAAAGGTCTCGGTTAGCTTCGGTGAAGCTTTCTTCGTTCGGTTTACTCAAACAACCTTCTCCATATTAGAGATCGAGTGTGCTGCTAGTTTTGGGGCTCTTGGATAATCCTAGGGATTTGATTTTTGGGAGGACGTTTATATCTATTACTTTGGTGGTTGGGAGTTGTTTTTTTATTTTTTCGGTTAGGTAGTGGCGGTGGCAGTCGGTGGCTTCGTTTTCGTAGCACAATAGGGCTGAGCGGCCTCTTTTTTGGGAGAGGGTTATTACTTCTGCTACTTCTTTGGGGTGTTTGGGTAGGATTTTGGTTTTGTAGTCGTTGAACATTTTTTTGCGGGTGATAAGGTGTTCTTTGGCGGCTTTTCTCCAGGCGGAGGGGACGCCTAGTTCTTTTCCTAGATAGGTGTATTCTATGCCTGCTTCTTTTAGTTCGGCGGCTAGTTTGTTTTTGGAGAAGCCTTTTTTGCGGCTGACCGGATTTCTTCTGATATCTATGATTCTTTTTATTTTATTTTTGATTAAGCCTTCTACGAATTCGTCGATGTCGCAGCCTTCGTAGCCTACTGTGTAGATTGTCATTCCAGCCTCCCCTCTTAGTTTATTTTTCTTGGGTGTTGTAACCAAGAGGGGTTGGCAAAATGCACACCTGAATGCGGTATTTGAACTGTTAGTAGTTGATGTACAAGATTACTTTGTCAGCGATGGCTTTTCTGCCATCTGTTAATGTGACCGGGACTTGATCAAAGCTCACTCGTACGGGCATTGAAAGAGTGTACAGGACTTGCTTACATGCCCCTTGTTCTGCTGCAGGATCGTAAAAATCCATTTCAAAATGGAGGTATTTCCCTAATACCAAATTGCTAAACCAGCCACCTCTTACAACGCACTTTGCTTCTGTTGTTTCAATTTTATAAGAAGACGCCTCATCAAAATCAACTTCCTGAACTCCAGGGATCAGAAACCGCACATTTTCAATTGTGCCGTGCAGGTTCGCAGCTTCTGTCGAATAATAATCTAAATTTATTTCCTTCGAAATGGAGGCGTGAGCTTCAAGGCGCGTGAGGTGCAACTCCTCTCCTGCAGCATATAACTGGGGTTTGCTTTCTTCGGGTTTGTGGGGACCTGCGCAGCCTACAGAGCTTGCGGCAGCTAGAAATATAACGGATAAGAAAAGGCCTTTAAGTGTATTTGAATTCATTGTGTATCTCCTTGATGGAGACCGGACATTGCATCCGAAGGGCCAACGCCAGATCGAATATAGGCATGATTCACCCGTTTCTATTCCTAGATTCCGGATTTTAAAACTTCTCTAATTCCATATCCTTGGAACCATTCGGCCTGAAATCGATTTTATAGGGGGCTTGGCCTGGCATCATGGCTGCAATTCGGACTGGCGACACACTAACCGAATGGAGTAAACCATGAACACTGCAAAAACCCTTATGTCTCTAGTAACCCTTGTTTCCGCTTTAGGCTTTCTATCTGCATGTCAGCCCTCTTCAAATAAAAAAGACGAACAAAAACTGATCTATGAATTTGAATATAACGGTTGCAACACCGGCACTCACAGCTTCAACACCCTTGCAGAATATTGCGACGCCCTTACCGACAACGAATTGAACAAAGGCTGTGCGATCAACATGCGTGCGCAAGAATATGTAAACCGCTGCGAAGGGAAACCACAAAATTCCACGCCCGCGACACCTCAAACTGCAAAAGACGAAATTTTCGCGAGCATCTTGGATTGGTCAACATCTGAAAGCGACTATACAGACTCTTCCGTTATCTCCGGTTCAATGATCGTGGATTCATTTTCTAACAGGAATGCTGTCGAATATAACTTTGCAATGGCTAAAAACCTATCTGCAACAAGTGCAGATGGTCATTGCACAGTACAAGCTCACTTCGAGCCAGCAAAATTAAACAAAACGCTGAGCTTTACAATCTTCATCCAACAATCGCATTCTCAATCTTATTCTTGCGCTAACATCGTTGAAGGCTCTTTAAGACAAGGAACATTCTTAGACCTAAAGAACGTAACGATGAAAGACAGAAACTCTAAATACACACTAAAAGACGTCATCCTAAATATCGCGCCAAAATACTAATCGCTACCAACAGAATAAAAAACCCACTCTCCCGAGTGGGTTTTTTATTTGGTGCAACAAGAAACAGGACCTGGCACCCAGTTAAACGCCAGCAGCGATCAAAAAGGTTCAGCCGCAAGGGTTCAGCCGACAACGAAGTGGATGAGCCTTTTTCATCGCTGCGGGTAAAAAGCAAAAAACCCGCTTATTAGGCGGGTTTCTTGTTAGTTGTTTTCGGCTACTGGGATGTGGATTCTGGTTCCTACCATCAGGCTGGCTGGGTTGCGCAGCTTGTTTTTTTGTTTTAGCTGGCTTACTGACACGTTGTATTTGGCAGCGATGTCAGTCAGGTTGTCGCCCTTACGGACTACGTGTACCTTGCTTTTGGCTACCTCCCGGGCAGAGCTGCTGTTGTCCCCGCCTGGAATTTTAAGTTTCATGCCCAACTTCAATTTGCTTTTGCGTTTGATGTTGTTGGCTTTCTGTAACTCAGCAACGCTTGTTGAGTATCTTTGAGCGATAGAGAACAAAGAGTCACCGGATTGAACCACATAGAAACGGCCACCCGTTAATTCTGCAGCTGCAGTTTCAACGGATTTTTCTGGAGCTGGTTTAGCGTTGGCTTTCGCAGCTACCGTGCTGTTGTTTTTGCGGTCAGAGCGATCACGAAGTGGCGTGCGATCTGGTACGTAGATCGTGCGGCCTACTTTAAGGCGTGATTTTCTTGGCAAATCATTCAAGTCACGAAGGTAAGCAACAGAAGTTCTGTACTTACGAGCGATTGTCTTAAGATTGTCGCCTTTACGGATTTTGTACGTTTGAGTGTCACCGCTATCCGCGATGAAACGAACGTCAGTCACTGCTGCTTCGTTCGCAGCAACTGTTGCCAATTCAGTAGTTCCTGGCGGAATACGAAGAACTAGCTCTGAACCTTTAAGGATTGCCACTTCACCTTTGAACTTAGGATTCAAGGCTTTGAAGTCCTCATAGTTCAAGTTTAGCTTTTCAGCCATTTGGCGCATGTTCACAGGTTGTTTTACAGTGATGTGATCGAACTCGATCGGGGGAAGATAATCGATATCTTCGAAACCATACTTAGCTGGATCTTTTGCGATCAACTTTGCAGCGATGAATTTCGGTACATAGTTGATTGTTTCTTTCGGAAGACGGTTTTTGCGAGCAAGTTCCCAGAAATCGCGCGTGTAGTGATTCATCACTTCGCGTTTTACGCGGTTTTCACCCACGTTGTAGGAAGCCATTGCCAAATACCAAGAACCGAAAACGGAATAAAGACCTTTGAAATATTCTGCGGCTGCTTGAGTAGCGAACACGGGGTCACGACGTTCATCGACGAATGGATTGATTTCCAAACCATAGCGCTTACCTGTGCCGCGAATGAACTGCCAGTATCCCACAGCTGCTGCGTGGGAAGTTGCTTGTGAACTGAAACCTGATTCGATCAATGCGATATAGAAAATATCTTCAGGCAAACCGTTGTCACGCAACACCTTTTTCATCAGCTTTTCATAGCGTGATGAACGTGCCAAATATCTTTCCATGTGCTCGCGACCGCGGCCTTGGAAATAAGTGATCCATTTTTCAACCAACGGATTGATTTCTGTAGGGATAACATCCAACTCTTGGTCTACGACCTTGGGACCCTCAGGATCAGACAAACGGAACGAGCCGATGTCTTTGATTTCAGAAGCAGGCTCGTTGCCTGCGTTCCCTGCTGCCTTTTCGCCATTTGCATTCATTTCCTTATGAACACAACCCGAAAGTAGGCCCAGGACTATACTTAATGTAACTAGTCTCCTCATGAGTCCTCCGAACAGGTTTCAGGCTACAAAAATCGAAGGACTTTTACAATAAAACAACGTACTTATTTTGCCTTTTTAGTAAGCAAGTCTTGCCAAATGATTGGCGGGACGGTGTAGGACTCCTTACCAATCGTCTGATAAAGCAGAGTATTTCTTAGAATCGCTTTCACATAGAAGCTCGTCTCATTCCAAGGTAATTCATCCACCCAGATTTCCGCTTCTGGTGTGGATCCTGGCTCTGTCATAGCAGAGGACACTTCAGGACGTGCTTCAATCCACTTTTTCAAACGATAGGGTCCTGCGTTATATGCTGCGAGTGCAAAAGGCACGCTTTGCGAGAACTGGCCCAACATCTGGGATACATAGAATGAGCCCATCGGAATATTCACTTCAGGACGGAACATATCTTCCGGCACTTCTATTTTCATTCCCAAACGTTTTGCAGTGTCTTGTGCTGTTGGAGGAATCATTTGCATCAAACCCAACGCATTTGATGTTGAGATTGCTTTCATATTAAAGCCACTCTCTTGGCGAGTGAGGGATCTTAGCAAAATCACATCAATTCCGTAGCGATCAGATTCTTTCTTATAAAGACTGGTGAAGACCTCTGGGTAACCGATTTTCAGGAATTTTTCCTGGCGCAAACGCGGATCATTTTCCAAGGCATCATTCACAAAGCGAATCGCCGTGAAGTACTGACCGCGCTCTGCCAGTTTTTCTGCCAATGCTACTTTTAAAGTTGGATCTTTCATTGGAGGCAAATCCCCTAGCTCGATTTGAGCTTCACTCACCCAGCCTGCGCGAGACAAAGCAACAAAACGGTCCCAGGATTTTTTCTGAGTTCCGGCAAGATAAAAAGAATCTGCGAGTGTTAGATTTTTATCTGTCACTTCCGGCCACGTCAGTTTGCCATTTTGATTTTCTGCACGTAAGCACAAACCGTAATAAGAAAACGGATATTTCTCGATCAACGCTTGAGAGGCTTTATCCGCGCGGTCTTTGCTAAATTGCTGTAGCGAACGAACCAACCAATATTGCGCATTCAGATCATAACGATCTTTGCCTTGTTGAACCAGGCGCTCGAGTAACGCTGCCGCTGTCGTGAATTCTTGTTTGCGATAATAAATCAGACTTGAACGGAACAGGGCTTCTGATGACTCATCCGATCCGTTAGCATTTACAATCAGTTTATTGTACAGATCGAGAGCTTTGTCATATTCACCCAAAAAGTGCGCAGAACGAGAAGCCACCCATAATGAACTTACAATCGTAGGTGATTGAGGATTTTTATCGTACGCCTTCTGCGCAAGCTCCAGGCTGGAAGCCCACTCCCCTTTACGGTGCAGGTTTTGCGCCCATTCCAATAATCGCGAAGCGTCTGCCTGAGACATTTCCACCAGAGCTTTTTCGGCGACCATTTTGTCGCTGATGGAATTGTAAATTTCCAAAGGCTTGTCTTTCAGTCGACGAGCGGCCCGACCGGCGGGGAATTGATTCAACAAACTAATCGTATCTTTTAAAGCTGGAATTAAATCATTTTGCTTTAAAGACTGACGGATTCGCTCCTCAAGCTTTCCATCTTCACCGATAGCTTCAACCTGTACGGGAGAGCCCGCCTTCGCAGATTGATTGCGGGCTTTGGCCAAGAACTCCAACTTTTCAGTCAGGTATTTTGAATCTTTCATGCTTTGCGCTTCTTCGTATAGGAATTGCGCTTGGGTGTAGTCATTCGCATTCAAGGCGAAATCACCCAGCATTTGATAACACTGAGATTTCTGCTCGCGATTTAATTTCGAACCATTATCCAAAAGCTTTTCGATGCGTGTTTCAATTTTACGATTTTTAAGCTTGGCTTGAGAATCAAGGTAGCTGAGTTCCTGGCTCACCCACATATTCCACAGATCTTGTGACCACGGTCCTTGATCGAAAAGATCCCAGGATTTTGCAATCGCCGTCAGAACACGATCTTCTTGTCCAGCACTGGTTTTCTTTTGTTGAGCTTTATCCAAGCAGTGCAACCACACTTGCCCCACCCAACCTTTAAGTTCTTTTTGCGCTGCAAATACTTTCGGCGAAAGAGTCAGACATTCATTCCATCGACCGTTGATTTCATGACCTTTTAGCTGTGCCAGGGCGGGAAGCTTGGCAAGTTTTTTTGCATCCATATCATAAAGATCAACATAGCCCGTTCCTTTAAGATCACGGCTGATATCTATTTTACGCACGACAGAGGCAGGCGCCGCGGGTGCTGCCGTTGCACTGGTTACCAAAAGTTTTAATAGCAGAGATATTCCGGACATTATTCTTTCTCCTTCGCAGGACCGACAACTTGAAACGCTCCTGTATAAAGCTCTCCGAAAAGACTTTTCTTTAAATACACCACAGAAATTTCGCGCTGCTGACGAAGCATTATGCGAATTTTCATAAATGGTTCCTTTAACTGACTTTCAACATTGGCTTCGCCAGCGGTGTCACAATAATAAAGCCATGCATCCGGGACTGCACGGTCCGCGCACACATCCCAGTGAGTTTTAAATGATCTGTAAACCCATGGGAAAGGCCATTGCTCTTTCATGCCGATTTGCACCGACTCCGTTAAAAGATTCGGATGATCTTTGGCCACTTGTAAAATCAGATTCTGCAAATCCTTCATTTCGTATGTCGAGTTCACGTAAATATAAGGATGGTTTAAATCAAGGGGCTGCGCATACACTGAGCGCCAATCACTGCGGATACTGCCCAAGGTGCCCACCAAAATAATTGATCCGAAAAGATACCCCTGCCAATCGCGGCGAGCGAGGATCTTTTCCGCATAGATCGCCAGGACAAAGTAAAAGCCCCAAACCAGAGAAAGAATGCACCAAACTGTTTTATAAGGAATCCAAGAATAAACGAAAAGTTGAAACAACGAGAAGGCCGAAACCATGCGTAGGCGCGCATCTTTAGTGAAGAGTCCCACAAAGGCCATACCCACGCCAAACAAAACCAAAGGCTCTGCTTCAGCCAGTACTTTCACCCAATACAGAAATTCTTTGTTATGCCCCGTTTCGCCAACACCCGTTTTCATCCACGGAAGGAAGGCTTTAATGAAATCAAACAGACCCATCCAATTGCGCAGGAAACCCGTGAACAACAAAACAAATGAAATGAGTAACATCACAACCAGGTACGTCAGACGCTTAGACCAAGCGGCTTTGATTTTTCCCCAGTTAAAGTATTGGCGGATCATGGTCGGGCCAGCAAAAAACAATCCCACGACCCAAGATGCCAGGGTGATCGCAAAAGTTTCCTTTAACGTCGCCATCCCCACGACACCCGTTAAAAGGAGTGCCAGTGACGTGCCGTCAAATTTTTCTGACCAGCGGAGCATCCCCAGGGCGAACAAAAGCTGGAAAAACACAAAAGACATTTCGTGAATGCCTGAACGGCCATAAAATAAAAATGCCGGACTGAAAAACAAAAAAAGCATCATCGACCAGCGCACCGCGCGGGATCGAATCAGGTAAAAACTGAACAGCATCACGCTCGCGACAGAAAATACCGCAGGAACAGAGCGAAGAACCTCTATACTGTGTCCCCAGATCGCAGTAAAAGCGCGCACCAGATAAAAATACAAGGGACCATGATAATTGGTCGGATCGTATTTATAAAAACCATTGATCTTCATCTGCAAAACGAACCAGCCATTAATGCCTTCATCAAAATGCAGAGGTTTATTGGTCAACAAATAAAAACGGCTAAAAACCGTCAAAAGAAGAATGACAAGCCAAATGATGTATTTCTGGATTTGAGTGACGCGAATCGATTTCATTGGTATTAATCGTAAAGATGGAATCCTCAGAGTCAACACCTCACTGCTCTCTCCTTGTATATCTGAACAAAGATGCGGACGTTATCCCTTCTTTTCTTCAGGATTTACGCACGTTCTTTCAAAAATTTCCAATGAAGTACGAGTTGATTGCTCTTGTGGAGCAAGGCGCCGATAAAACTTTTGCAGTGCTTAATTTACAAGCTGAAAAATCTGGTACCAATGAAACACTCAGCGTCCATAAAAATGAACTAAAGAAAGGACGCGCACTCAGTCTTTACCAAGGCATGGAATTAGCTCGTGCTCCCTATGTGATGATTCTGGACTCGGAACTCGCCTCCCCTTTTGGAGATGTCTTTAAATTATGGCAGCACCTGGTCGCTGAAGAAAAAGTCGACGTGTGTTGGGGCGATCGCTATCGTAAAAAGGAAAATCCGTTTCTTCGTGGAGACTCACCCCGCACCAAAACGGAAATTCTGTTTAATAATATTCTGCGCGAAAAATATCACAATTCGTTGCAAGACCCACTTTGTGAGGTCATTGCCATTAAAAAATCCGCTTGGGAGAAAATCCGTTCGGAGCTTCCTCTGCAAAAACTGCGCGGTTGGTATTTAACTCCAGCTCTGCATCAAAGCGCACGACTGCAGACTTTAAGTATTATTGAGATCCCCGTTTACGATTCCGGCAGATCGTCAAAGTCTTATCATGTGTGGAAAGAACGTCTGAATTTATTCCGGGACAGCATTTTTACGAACCGGCAGTGAATTCTTCGGCCATGTTTTGCAATGCTTCGTGCAGATAATAATCAAGCCAGCGATGACTGCCCAACGGCGTTTTTTGTTTTGCAATATACCCAAGGTGCCCACCTCGCCCTTCAATGTGCAGGGAAATATCTTTGGATAAATTGGCATCGCGATAATCTTGCACCGTCACAAATGGATCATCGGCACCAGTCAGCATATACGTGGGCACATCGATCTTGTGAACATAGTGAATCGCAGAACAACTCTCGTAGTAATCTTCACGGTCGCGGAAACCCGATGCGGGTGCCGTGTAGATACTGTCCAAATCATGAATCGTCGCCCAAATCGGAATACGATAAGGTTGCTGGATTAATCCATGGCGGTATTTCATATCAATGTTCTGGCGCAGGCGATGGACAAAACGAACGTCGTAAATACGATTAAAGCCACTTCCGAGTAAACGCGCTCCCCGTCCCAGATTCAGTGGCGCATTGACCGTGATGATGCCATCGGGTTTGTGATCGCCACGAAAGCCACCACCCAAGCCGAGCACAATACAACCACTCATCGAATAACCGATAGCGATCTGTTTCTTGCTCGGGAACTTCTTTCTTAAAACTTTTAGGACTTCAGAAACATCTTCTGCTCTGCCCGAATGATAAGGATTTTTTGCCGCGGTCAATCCGGGACCCGCGCCGCGGTGATTGACCAAAACGACGGTGTGCCCAAGCTTGCGACAGAGGATCGCTGTACGTTGCATGTAATCGGCATGCATGTCTCCGGAAAGGCCATGGTAAAGACTGACCACCAGATCCGTGTGACCTGGGTGATAATAACAAAAAAGTCGATCCCCATCAGGAAGATCGACTTCAAAATTAATTCCAGGATTTTCTAACTCAGGTGATTTTAGGAAATGCCCCCATAAGGTTTGTCCGTGACCGCTATCGGCCCAGAACGGAGCTTCACATGAAATCAACTCTAGTCTTTGCAATAGTAAGTCCCATTTAGCATCACGTATCCATCGGGGCGATTGCCGCGTGGATCGTGATGAAGCCAATGAAGCAAACCACCTTGGTTTGTCCAAAGAAACATTCCACCCATAGCTACGCGATCGCCGATTTGTACGGGAACGCGTGGGCACATGTCTGAATTGTACACGGCTTGCATAGTTTTTCCATTTGAAAGTCTCACAACCCACTTTTGGTGTTGATTGCCATTCGTGTCGTCAGGCAAAACTTGGATCACTTCCATATCGGAGCCTTCAACATAATCAACACGTCTGTGAGATTCCATCGCACTTACGATCGCAGAGTCGTTTCCGGAAGCTTGGTAATAGGCGTAAGCATGACTTGAAATTGCAGCAACTGATAAAAGAACTGAAAGTAAACGAGTCGTTAACTTCATTGTGTGATCCCCCTCTGAATCGGCACCGAAGTTATCATTTGTTAGAACAAAAACAAGACAATAAATACGCTATTTCTTTAGGGTTTTGTCAGGGCCTTATTTGTGACCCTAATGACAAAAAGTGAAATTTTTACTTATACTCGACATTCTCGATCGTTACGAAAACTTCGCCTGATGGCTTGACGAGTTTTACCTCATCTCCGAGCATTTTTCCTAATAGTGCACGCGCCACTGGTGACTTCCAAGAAATCTTGCCCGCTTTCGCATCAAATTCATCTTCGCCAACAATTTGATATATGAGCTCGTCACCATCTTCAGTGACCAGAGTGACAGTGGCGCTGAATAAAACCTTCTCACCCTTCATCAATTTAGGATCAACGACTTCAGCATCTTCAATTCTTTTTGTTAAAAAATGAACGCGGCGATCGATTTCACGCAGACGCTTTTTTCCATATTGATAATCCGCGTTCTCGGAGCGGTCGCCATTGCTTGCAGCCCACTGAACGATCTCTACAATTTTTGGGCGTTCACCATGCATCAAAGATTGGTACTCGTCGCGCAGTTTCGCTAGACCTTCGGGGGTGATGTAGTTCTTGTTATTATCCATGCGTAACATACTAGACCATTTTCCAGTCACAATCCAAGTCTTTTGGACCATCAAATAAATCGAGAAATTTTCCGATAAATGTATGAGGAGGAAACAGATGAAAAATCAAGTGAAGAGACTAGTTGTCGCTGCGATAAGCTCGTCATCTGTTTTTGCGCTGACGTGGATTTGGTATCAATCAACGGACAAGCAGCAAAACTCTCATACCAATGAGAAACCGCTGGCTTACGTTGGCAAAGTTGTTGACGATATCCAACGCCGCCCGGCAACTCGCCTGCTATGGCAATTAGTAAACTCTGGTGAGCCACTTTATGACGGTGAAGCTATTCGTACTTCTGATCGCGGCGAAGTGCGCATTCAATTTACAGATTCAGATCGCTATTTGGATTTGGAACCAGAATCATTGATCGTTATTAAAAAATCCCAGGGCGAAATCGCTCTTGATTTGATGGAAGGTAGTCTTTTCGTTAACGCGAAGGCTGGTAAAGAAGAAGGCAACGCTCCCGGACTCGTTCTTAATTCTGCGAATGGTAAAGTCGATTTGAGTCAGGCGTCTGCCTCTCTTTCTAAAGGCAGTGGCAACTCTGTCGATGTCCAAGTCCTTGAAGGTAAAGCTTCGGTGAAATCCAAAGACGGTAAAAGTCAGGAGATCTCAACAGGAAGTTTCGGTGCTTTGGGTGCGAGTGGTTTACAGTTTGATAAAAACAGCGTGAAAATCACCAGCCCGAATTTGCAAAAACCAGTAGCAATGAACGCCGATGATTTACAACCGATTCCCATTAAATGGTCAGGCTTCCCGTCGGATGCACAAGTTTCTCTATTCACCGGCACCAACCGTCGTGAAATGAAAGAGATGGCAAAAGCACCTGCGGGTGATTCTGTCATTATGGCGAAGCTTCCGTTTGGTAAGCACTATTGGAAACTCGTGGCAAAATCTGCTACGGGCGAATCTCTGGGCGAGAGCCCGATTTACAGAACAGAAATTCAGGCGCGCTATGCTCCGACGGTGACTTTCCCGACAGCTGACGTGGAAATTCCTGCTCACACAAATCCATTTGATATGACATTTAAATGGCAAAAAAGTGAGGACACTCGTCAGATGACTTTGCAGGTTTGGTCAGACGCCAAATTGACTCAACCGATTGCGACAAAAACATTTACCACAGAAGACAGCTATACGATGCCCGGCCTTCAAGAAGGTACGTATTACTGGCGCATGACTTCTTATTTTAATGATTCAGACAAACCCGTGCTTGGAAAAATGCAGAAGTTTTCGGTGAAATTCACAGAGATGTTAAAGCAGGCTTCAGCAGAAGCGGCGGCTCCAACCCCTGCTCCGAAACCTGAAGTTAAACCTTTGGCTTTCACCATGTCGGAATCACAAATGACTCAGTACTTTGTGGATTCTCCTAAAGTGAATATGTCCTGGGGTGCCGAGAACATGCAAAATGTCAGCGCTTATCGCGTAAGACTGCATGACGAATCTCAAACAGCAGCAGATGTTCAACCGGTGGAAGTGAAAGAAAATAAACTGACGGCTTCGGTTCCTAAACCTGGTCGTTACATTGCATCGATTGAAGCTGTTGATAAAGACGGTCAAGTGGTGGGTTCTGGAACTTCTCAAGCCATCACGGTGACACCGATGCCGATTTTGAAAGCTCCCCTGTTCATCCCGACTGAAGGCCCGCTTCAAGCCTCGATGGATGGCCGTTCGACTTTAGAGTGGAACAAAATTGAGGGTGCGGCTGATTACGAACTCGTGATCAAAAAAGACGGAAAAGAATTGAAACGTACTAAATATAAGAACACGTCCACGGCCATCCGCAATCTTTTGCCGGGTGAGTATGAAGTGATGATCTCAGCGCAAGACACTTACGGTCGTGCCGGAGAAACCGGACCTGTTCGTAAATTAATTGTGCCGGATAAATCGAACTTGAAGGCACCTACATTGAAAAAAATTAAAGTGAATTGATGTTGAAGAGACTTGCCACCCTTCTTTTACCAATGCTTCTTATCTGCGGAGTGACCGCCAAGGCCGAGCCATATCGTCGCCTGGTGAACTTTGAGTGGGAGCAAATTGAGGGTGCAAAGTCCTATGATATCGAATTGACTCAAGTGAAAAAAGAAGGCGAAACCGGAAAGCCAAAAACCTTCAGCTTTAAAACCGCTGATTCCATCTGGAACGGTCGCCTGACACCGGGTAAGTACATGATGAAATTGCGTGCGCGCGATTATCGTGGCGTTCCGGGTGAATGGTCTGAGCCGAGTGAGTTCAACGTGGGCCTGGATAATGTGAATATGAAATCCCCTGCTCCGAAATCATCTGTCGCCTCCAATGACGAAGAAAAAACAGACGTCGAATTTAAATGGGATCCAGTGGGTGGCGCAGACCAATATGCGTTTGAACTGACTTCTGAAGACGGAAAAACCAAAATTTCTGAAATCGTAAAAGAAGCGAAATTCAAAACATCGGTTCCTGTGGCAAGTTCTTATACTTGGAAAGTCACAGCTCAAAGCTCTGAAGGTATTTCCAGTGATGCAACATCCACGGCGCAGTTCACCGTGATGGGTAAAGCTTTGGCAGCACCCGCAATCGTAAAACCTGAGTCCATGTTTGTGCGTGAAATCAGATGGTCTCGACCAGATTATATCAAAGAATACGAAGTGATTGTCGCTCGTGCGAATCCGACGACGAAAAAATGGGAAAAAGTAAAAACGTATGAAAGCTATACGGAAGACTCTCTGCCGTTTGATTCGTCTTGGGAAGGTGGAAAATACCAGATCATCTTGAAAGCAAAGTCCGATCTGCGCCCAGCTTCCCCATCCAGTAAAATTATTTTTGATGTTCGCGAAGGTGATCGCTCTGCTGCTGCTGAATACACGGCTTTGGTTCGTCGCTCGATTGAGAAAACCAATGGCTGGTACGGCATCGCAAGTTACCTTGTGACTGATATGAAATTCTCGGGTTCAAATCCAGAGAAAAACTCCCAGGTTGCCTATGATGCTTTCGGTGGCACAGGTCGCGTGGGTGTGGGCTGGAATGGTCGCAAATCTCCGTGGGGATTCCTAACCATTATTGATTTAAGTGGCTTCACAATTGGCGGACAGGTCCGTACCTTTGCGGCAGCAGAAGCCAACGCAGTCTACAAACAGCCGGTCGGTGATCGCGCTGAACTTCGTTATCAGCTGGGAGCTTTCTATAAAGAACTTCCGGAAACGATTGGTGATCCGTTTACGGGTACCTCAGAAAATCAAACCATCAGCTCTATCGGCCCCCACGGTGGTGTCGAGTATTGGTATTCGCTGACTCCGAAATGGGGTATTCAGTTGAATGCCCATGTTTATGCATCGGTGATGAAAGTGTCCACACCAAATGGTCAGGACATTTCACCAACGATTTCAACTCAATTTGGAATTTTAGGCAGCTATAGATTTAGTGAAAGGTTCACAGGACTTATGGGCTATGCACGCCGCGAAGACCGTATGTCTTACAAAGCCGTCCCTTCGACGTCGAATTTTGCGATGGAAGGTGACTTAAATGAATCTGTTGTTGTCGGCAATTATCTTAACTTCTTCGCGGAATGGAGTTTTTAATGAGAATACCCATCTCAACCAAACTCATCACAGTGACGATTCTGATTCTGGTGGCCTCCACCGGAGCGATCACACTGATTTCATCAAACTACTTCGAGAAAAAAGCCTCGGAGCAGGTCGATATCGCCAACCTGGAATCCGCTTCAGCGAAAGCCAAAGAAGTTGATAACATCATCGCATCTTTAATCGATAAAACGCGTACGAATGGTTCCCTGCTGATGAAGGGTGCAGCAGCAGCGGAAGACCTGGATTTCAATTTTACCAAAGACAAAAACTTTGTGGCTTTGGAAGTTTTGAAACTGAATGGCTCTTCAGTGGAGTCCGTAGCTCGCAAAGTAAAAGAAGATGTTTTGAAGCCTTACTTATTGGGCGAGTCTTATTTTGTAAACTTGCGTGCTTGGCAGCAGTTCCCTGTGCGCAATTTAGCTGAAGGTAGCATTGAAATTAAAAATGCATCTTATCCAAAAGCTCCCGCAATGATCACGATTGGTATTCCGTTGGTGAAAGATGCTCAAGGGAAAATCACTCACGTGGTTTTGGCTGACGTGATGATGGCTCCCCTGCAAAAGCCCTTCACGGATCTTTCCGAGCGCACTCAATATCTGATTGATGGCCAGGGTGAGGTGCTTGCCCATAAAGACGAACAAAAAGCGATCTCTCGTTTAAGTATGAAGGCTTACCCGTTCGTGACAAAAGCCATGAACACTAAGTCTCCGCAGTATCAAACGAAGTTTGTGGATCCAGAAACTCAATCTAACTTCTTTGGTGCGTCGGTTAAGACGTCCTATGGTCCAATGGTGATTTCGCAAACCTCTGAGGCTGCGATCCTGGAAGTATCGAATGAAGTAAAACGCCGAGCGATCTTTGTGGCAGGTTCCGCGATCTCGCTTGCGATTTTCTTTATCTTCCTGTTCTCTATGACGCTGACCTCCCCGATTGAAAAATTAGCCGGTTTGATCAACATGGTTTCTAAGGGTAATTTCGACGTGAAAGCCCGTGAGCATGTTAAATCCCACGACGAAGTGGGTGACTTGGCTTCAGCCTTTGACCACATGACAGAAGGTCTTAAAGAGCGCGATAAAGTAAAAAGCTTGTTCTCGAAGTTCCACGGCTCGGCGGTGACAGAGGACTTGATCGGTAAAGACATCGGTGTCGGCGGTCAAAGTAAAAACGTGGTGGTCTTTTTCTCGGATATCCGTGGATTTACGGCCTTCTCTGAAAAACGCTCTCCTGAAGAAGTCGTAGAGATGCTGAATGAATACTTTGGTGTGATGGTGGGAATCATCAATGCCCATGGTGGTGTCGTTGATAAATTTATCGGGGATGCGATCATGGCTGTTTGGGGAGCTCCTAAAACAGGTCCAAAAGATGCCTTCAATGCAGTTCGTGCCTGTCTGGAAATGCGCCGTGGTCTAGACAAATTAAATGAGACCCGTATTGCCCGTGGTCAGCCTCCGATTAATATCGGTATGGGCTTGCATGCAGGTCCTGCGATCTCGGGAACGATTGGTTCTGACGAGCGTATGGAGTACACAGTTATCGGTAATACCGTGAATACAGCTTCTCGTATCGAAGCCTCGACGAAGGCTTTTGGAGCTGACTTGTTGGTTACTGATTCGGTTATTGATCAAGTGGGTGATGCGTTTAAAACTGAGCTTGCGGGTGCTGCCGAGGTAAAAGGCCGCTCTGAAGCGATCAAGATGTACAAAGTCCGCGCTTACAAAGCCGGAGACAAATACGTCGAAGTCAAAACGCCTTACTCAGATTACGAAGCAGAATCTGCTGATAAAGTGAAAATCAAAGCTTCTTAAAGCTGTTTCATAATTTCTTCGACGGTTTCCTTCACTTCGATTTTGTCATGGGTATCAAGACTGAATCGGATCACGGTGTAGGAAACCTTTACGCCACCCTCATCACGCTCATGTTGTGACATCCAATGGATATGTTGAGCGTTAAGATGCAATACTTCCTGCGCACGCGTAACTTTAACAAACTTCATGACTTCCCCCACCACTCAACGGTAATTCCCTTTTCCAGTGTTGCCAACGTAGTAAATTTCACTTCCGCTGCGGTTCCGCATCGTGTCGCAAATAAACTTCATCGCCTCGGTGCTCATCAGAAGTCAGCGCCATCCCAACCATGAGTGGAATCAGAAACATTAGATTTTAAAAAAGTCGATACTAAAACAAAAAGCTTCCTCCGGCTCGGAAGGATCGGAGACTTTATTGAACTCCTTTATAAAGTTCGCGATCTTCTTCTTAAGTAGTTCAAAGTCGTCTTCTGACATAGATTGAATAGCTGTGTAGTGCATAGAGGTTCTATCATTTTTTTGAGTGTTATCTATTGCACGCACGCGCCAGTTCAAATGATGATTAGCAATCCAGCTACTATCGTCTGAAAGATGTAGATTTCCTGAGGCCCATTTATACCGGCTGCCGTCCTTCTTAACGAACTCTAAAGCTTCCAATTGGTTTAGAAAATGCTGTGCTACGACTGCCGACAATCCCAATCGCTTTCCAATTTGCTCTGCGGTTTGGAACTTGGTGATTGAAATCAGTGTATGAATAGCAGTCAGCATCCAGTTAGAATAATAAGTTCCAACACCAGAATCGACATTCGAGATCACCTGAGATTCACGCTGCTGATTTTTAAGCCTGTAAGCTTCACGAGACAGATCGCGAAGTTTGTCTTCCAATTTTCTTCTAAGCTTAGGAGTATTAGCTTTTTCTTTTTCCACCAGCAAAAACAAATACTCTTGCTCGTCGTCATTCATTCCTAAGTACTCAGCCATACCGAATACTTGATCTAGAGTCAGATGATTTTTGCCGTTTAAGCAGGCTGACAGATAAGACTTCTGGCACTCCCCGGACTCAGCAAGCCTCGTCAACAGACCGCGCTCGCCGCTGCAGGTATCAGTCAGGAAATTTTTATAGGATTTATAATCAAATACAGTCGTCATAATGAATAGCCTATCCACGGCATATACACATGTAAAGTTTAAATGAACAAATAGGTAATTAATTAATAACTTTTATATTTTAAAAAAGACCTTAGTCCCATATCTTCGGTCGTACCGACAATAGCGTCTAAACGAGAGATCTTATGAAAAACAAGTTCGCTTTAAACACACTTACTCTTATCGCAACAGTCTTAGTATCGATGACTGTATCCGCGAAAGAAAAAGTTCTGTACAGCTGCAACGAGGATGAAAAAATGGGTGGTTCACGAGGATCCATCAGCTACGATCAAAGCGGTATCACAATTCGACTGCAATCAAAGATTAAGGCACGCAAACCTATAAAAATAGAATCGCCCTATGATGCGGACGTCAACGGAGCATACAGTGAAGTTCTCACAAAAGTTATGAATATCAAAGGACATGTTCAAATCACTAATGACGGACTAATCCTCACGCTGCCTGAAAAGCAAGCTCAGCTGAAGGTCGTTTACAAGTCGTGGCTTGCTCTAACATTTTATTCTGACAACGCCTATATTCTTAATCAGATCACAGAAAATACAGGTTATGGCGTAAGTGATGCATTCCCGACTGAAGCAAGTATTGGGTTAGCCCATTGCACTCGTATCAAATAAAAAATGTTCGCAGGAGTGACATATGAAATCAATAATTCTAATTCCAATTTTACTTATTTCCATGAACACCTTTGCTGTGAGTTGGAAAGATGGAATCGGCGAATATCGCGCCGTTCTTCCCGAGGGCTTTGATGGAGGGATCATCATTGATGCAAATGGTGACTCTGGTGTATTTGTGTCTGCGTTTGGTAACGACTGGGCTCCTTGGTCTAAGGGAAAACGTTTTCCTTTTCTCTGCAATGGCGGAAAGTGCAAGGATAAAACCGGAAGTGGCATATTGAATTTTATACCGGGCAACATTGTTTCCTTAGATACTGGTACTACTGCTCTCCGTTTTAGAAAAATCGATGGTAACAACAATCCCCCTTCATCTCCTGAGTCTACGTGGATGAACAAAGAATATGCAGACACCAATCAAGTGATTTATTCCGCCTATCAAACGGACAAAGCAAGCAGCGCAACCTTAGTAATTAGTTGTAAACCTAAATCTGCGCAAGTTAGCTGGGCTATCCGGTTGAATGAGAAAACCCATCTTGCAGCTCAAGGTGCTGTGCTTTATGCGAAAGCGACACTGAAAGTGGATTGCAAATTGGATAGCGGTCAGACGCAGAAATCCAATTGGTCGGTAGCTGACAATCGCTATATCACTCCAACTCAAATACCGCCATCAAGCATCGCTGAATTGAAAAAGGGGTCTCAGCTCAGCATGACACTTGTAGCGATAAAACCAGATGGTACAGAGGTAAAATTAGAAGCAATGAACTTCTCATTGAGGGGCTCAACCGCTGCTTTGAATAAGCTTCAGGAAAGCTGCGGTCCAAACTCAAATTCTGACTTACCAACACCACTTCCGTAGCCAGTCCCAGGACGACAGTTTGCGAGCATAGGATGTGCAATTAATAAATTCATTAACAAAGAATAGGCTAAATATGTCTGTATTGAATCTGACTGTAAAAAAGTTTTACACCTCCATAGCAATTTTGGGCTGCGTGGTCCAGACCTCCACCGCCTGTGCAACGTCAATCCGAAATCCCGCTTCCCCTTATGGAGGCCAAACAAATATTACGATCACAACGAAGCCCAATATCGCGAAAGACAAACAACCGCAGTCGCCAGCTTTGATTCTTGATACTAAAACCATTTTTGGTGAAAACAGCCACCCTCCAATGGAAGGGCCTCGTACTGGCGGCGGAGGCAACTCCTGCGCCCTTGCTATCACTCAAAACACTACAACACTTATGGAACTGTTAAGCGAAAGTATGTACCAATCGATCTTCCCCGGCTCAGATTCGTCAAAAGTTATCTCCACGATGAAAAAGACAAGATTTTATCTAAAAGAGGCTCTCATTAAGGACGGACAAGCCAAGGATGCGATGAACTACCCTTTCGACGGCGTTATCTATGTTTCTCCTAAATTTTGTGCGTCGGAATTAGTCGAGGTGTCAGGTCGTTCGATGAGTTTGCTACTTCATGAATACTTAGGATTGGCTGGAATTAATGACCGCAATTATGAAGTTTCCGGAAAATTTCTTGAAATCTACGTCAACGGAAAATCTAAAGACGCTCAAACTAAAGTTTGGCTGAAGAATGAATTTAAAAAGGACCTTCGCGGTAAGAAAAGTTGCTTTGGTGGTGCAATCGCGAAAAGCATTGCTGAATACGAAGGGGACGATCGAAACTTCCTTAAAGACCGAGAATATACAATTAATATTATGCCTATAGACTACTCTGGAACGGGCATTACAGATGGCCAGTGTAAAACTCTTGATAAAAACAAGCGCGAAATTGACTATACTTCCGCGAACGCTGTTTATTGGCTATGTAGTAAGAGCAACTATCAAACATATCTTGCGACAGTGCCTCTTCTTTGGGGCTCACACGGCTCAGTTGGGATTTCTCCCGTTAACTTCAAAGTGACACGTATAGAAACTACTACTACGTTTAAGCGCTATGGTGCCGAGGTTGGAGAAGGGGTTTTAAACGAGTCTTCTCAAACTAAAATTGAATGTGCACCTCATGATTTGAAGTGGGAAAAAGTACAATGAAGATTTTTATAAACCACTTGTTTTTGAAAGCATACAAAATCAAAAAAGCGCTGACTTTTAAGTCAGCGCTTTTTTTTCAAGCCACGATCTTTCAGAATTTGCTGTACAAAGATCTGCTTACAGAGTCGCTTCTAGTTTTAGAATCTGTTCGATCGTCAAACCGACTTTGCCTTCGCCACCGAAAACAGTTCCGGTTTTCTTTTTCGTCAAATGCTCTTTAGCTGTTTTATAAGCGTTTGCTGGAAGTGGGATGTACTGAACTTGTTTCGCCATTTCAGCCGCTTTGTCCAAATAGAATTCCACGTATTGTTTTACTTCGGGTTTTTTCATCGCTTCTTGAGAAACGTAAATGAAGATAGGACGAGATAGCGGGTTGTATTGCCCAGAGATCACAGTTTTTTCATCAGGAAGAACCGCTTTGTTTTTCGCAGGTGATTTAGGACCACCGATGACGCCCAACAATTTCAATTTATCTTTGTTCGTCACATAGTAAGCGTACGGAAGATAGCCCAAGCCACCTTTGTTGCCGTTCACACCCGTTACGCGTGTGTTGTGGTCAACAGAAGCTGTGTAGTCACCGCGAGAAGATTTGGATTTTTCAACGATCGCCTCTGTGAAGTAATCGAAAGTTCCATTATCCGTTGAAGCACCGAAAAGAGTCAGCTTTTCGTCAGGCCATTTTGCATTCACTTGTTTCCAAGTCATGATTTTGCCTTGAGCTGCTGGCTCCCACATTTTTTTCAATTCTTCAGTTGTGATTTCATTCACCCAGTTGTTTTTTGGATTTACGACGATCGCGATCGCATCGAAAGCGATTGGCAATTCAAAGTATGTCACTTTAGCAGTACGGCACGCCGCCATTTCTTCTTTAGTGATGGGGCGAGATGCATTTTGGATATCTGTTTCAGCACGGCAGAATTTTTTGAAACCACCACCAGTACCAGATACGCCGACCGTTACTTTCGTTGCACCTTTAGAAACAGTTTGGAATTCTTCAGATACAGCTTCAGTGATTGGAAATACCGTGCTGGAACCATCAATTTTAACTAGGCTTTCCGCTTTTGCGGCAAATGCGCTTAGAACCAAAGCGCTCATGATCAAGAACTTCATTATTATCCTCCGATAAATGGATATCAGAAAACTAACAAAGTCCCTGGTGAAGAGGTATCTCCCCAGGGTTAAGATTGTGTCAGGGAATCGTTAAGGAAACTCCTTTAGCGCCGGATAAGTTTTATCAAGGCGCAAGGAGGAAGCTATACACTTTAAAGGCGGACGCTAAGGCCGTCCTTCAGAGCTTGTTTTTGGGCACGTAGTGCTGGAATTAAACCAATTAAGATGCCCGCGGCAATGGCTGCAAAGATATAGATCAGTTCAGAACCGGTGATAGCAGCACCATCTAAATACAGACCAAATTCGTTTTCCAACCAAGGTTTCAAAGCGATCGCTAGCACGAAAGACAAAATAGTACCCGACACCACTCCGACAACTGTCAAAAGAGCGGATTCAAAAACCAAAAGTCCCAAGATTTGTTGCGAGCCCGCACCAACAGCACGCAAGATCGCCATCTCGCGACGACGTTCATTCAATGTCGTCGTCAATGCAATCAACATCCCCATAAAGCCGACAGCTAGTACCATCCAGGAAATCATACGCAGAACATTTTCAACATAGGAAAGTCCCTGCCACAACTCACTTAAAGTTGCGCCTGGAATGATTGCAAGCAAAGGCTCTGCTTTGAATTCGTTGATTTCACGTTGCAGCTTCAAAGTTTCCACGCGAGATTTTGCGCCCACGAAAAACGCTGTGATGCTGTGAATTTTTATATTCTCTTTTTTGATTTCAGCGACGGGAGTTTCTTTCGCCGCCGAAGGAACGGCACCATCCTGCCAGTCCATATGAAGGGCTTCCATCCCCTCTAGGCTGACATAAACCGAACGATCCAGCGGAGTTCCCGTGCTATTCAAAATACCTGCGATTTTAAAAGGACGACGGTCATGTTTCAGCACGCCTTCACCCTTCGTCACCCCGTGAGCGATGACCACGCTGTCACCCAGTTTATAACCAAGCTTGTGGGCAACCTCGGCTCCAATGACTACATCCCAAAGATCCTGAAGTTCATGCCCGGAATGCAATGAAACTTTCTGATCACCGCGATAATGATAATGCTTAAAGAAATCAGCCGTCGTACCGACAACACGGAAACCACGGTGACTGTCCCCTAGCGAGTACGGAATCGTCCATTCAATGGCCGGGTGCTTTTGAATCTCTTGGTAGGATTCATAGGACACGTTGTGAGTCGCATTCCCCATATTGAACACTGTATACAGAATCAGCTGCAACGGGCCACTGCGCGCACCCACGATCAAATCAGTTTTAGAAATAGTTTGAGTGAAACCTTCTTGCGCCGCTCTTTGCGCGCGCTCCACTGACAAAAGCAACCCTACACTGAGGGCAATAGAAATCACAGTCAAAGTCGTCGCCAAGGCGCGGTTTTTAAGAGATTTAATAGCCAGGTTCAAGAAGATCATCGTGCTGTCCTGTTAATTGATTCAAGCGACAGCGAACGTGTAAAGAGGCTCTCAATACCTCGATCGTGAGAAACAAACACCACTGTCGTTCCATAAAGCTCAGACAAGTCAAAAAGCAGCTTCAAAAACTTCTCGCGATGATCGGCATCGAGTGCCGATGTCGGCTCATCTGCCAACAACAAGTCAGGTTTCCCCAACAAGGCTCGCGCGACGGCAACACGCTGCTGCTGTCCTACGCTCAACTCAGTCACTTTTTTATCCAGCAAATCACCGATACCCAAGTTACCGCACAAAGCACGGATCACCATGTCCGTATCCACGCTACCCAAGCGGGATTTACGCACAGGACTTAGATGCAAAGGCAATTCAATGTTTTCAATGACCGAAAGATACGGAATCAAGTTGAAGCTTTGAAAAACATAACCCATGTGTTCAGCACGGAAAGCATCGCGTTCCGCAGAACTCATCGTCGAAAGCTCACAGCCCAAAATTTTGATGCTGCCTTTCGTAGGAACCAAAACTCCTGAAAGACATTCCAACAAAGTTGTTTTGCCAGTCCCACTGGGACCATACAAAAAGAGTTCTTCCCCTTTTTGCACCGTGAACTCGGGTACCACTAACGTTGGCTTGTTATAGCCAGGATAAGTGTACTCAAGGTTACGAATTTCAATCAAAGCTTCACTAGAGCTCAACCTGTTCTCCGCTCTTCTTAATTTCCTGGGACTTTTGTGTTTCCCCGGTGATCACTGTGACCTTCACAGTCTTCACGTGAGTAAACACTTTTTGCACCCCAAAAGTCACCGCTGTACCAGTCGGTGCAGTTTCACAAGTCACATTAAAAATGGCATTTACATCCGCATGTTTGTCCTTTTGGACAACTTCGTTGTAATCCATTTTTACTTCACACTTGTTTTCCGCTGCAAACTGAAACAAGTCATTCACTTTATCATTAAATTTCTTAAGACCTGCCTCTTTATTGGCCTTGTCTTTGACAGATTTAGCTTCGTATTCAAAGCCATAAATACTGGAAGCTGGAGCGTGGAACTCAATTTTGCCGTTTTTTCCATCAAATGCGACATCGACCGTTGCGACACCGTGGGCATGAGCCCCTTGCTCGCGTGCGGCCAAGGCCAACACTGAAAACAAAAGCACCTTGAACATAAAACCCCCTTTATGGGCGATTCTGAGCGGAACCTATTTATAAGGCTCTACAGCCTCGCCAGTAATTTCGAAGGATGCGTCACCGTACATTGATTTCTTGGTTACGAGTTTAAAAGTGCCATACACCCAGATTGGGCCTTGCATTGCTGGCACACCCTTTTTCATTTTAACATAGACCATCTGATTCGGCGGCGGAGCGGGAACGTGAATGCACGCCTGAGAACTTGGCACCAACAAAAACTCCACCACTTGGCGCTGCTCGTCTTCAAGCGGCACCATGAAACCCGGAATTCTCACTGGTTTTTCATTCAAGGCCTCCAACTCGGGAGTGCCCTTGCCGGTAATATAATCCATCTCCCCCAACAGGCGCCAATCGACGGTCGCGCCACCCAGATCAGGGCCCTCTTTCAGTCGTTGATAAGTAGCGACTGAGGCGATGACAGCTAGAATTAAAATACCGGGTACAAGCCAGTTCCTCATAGATCTAATTTAAGGCCTCTGCCCTCTTAAATGCAATAGCTTTGCTTGACCTCAGCATCTCTGCTATAACCAAAAACCTGATACCAAGAGGTACTAATTATGAGCGGAAAAATTCAAAGAGTTCGTGGCACGCGTGATCTTCTTCCAGAGGAAAGCAGAGTCTTTCGTTTTGTCGAAGAATCAGCCTATGAAAAAGCAAATCTTTACGGTTATGGCGAAATAGAAACGCCGATTTTTGAATTTTCTGACGTATTTCATCGCACTTTAGGCGAAACTTCGGATGTTGTTAGTAAAGAGACTTATGACTTTACAGATCGCGGTGGAGAAAGCCTCACTTTAAGACCCGAAGGCACGGCAGGCGTGGCGCGCGCTTTTATTTCAGAAGGCATGAGCCAAAATCTTCCTTTAAAGTTCTATTATTCTGGCCCCATGTTTCGTTATGAGAGACCACAAAAAGGTCGTTATCGCCAATTCTTCCAATTAGGCGCAGAGTGTCTAGGTTATGACACTCCTCATGCAGATGTAGAGTGTATTGCTTTCGCTTGGGATCTTCTAAAAAGCATCGGTATTTCTGGCGAGTGTACTCTGGAGCTAAACACTTTGGGTGATGCTGAAAGCCGCGCAGCCTATCGCGAAGCTTTGGTTCAATACTTCACCACGCATCAAGAACAATTGTCTGCAGACAGTAAGACTCGCTTGGCAAAGAATCCTCTGCGCATTTTGGACTCCAAAGACGAGGGCGACAAAAAACTGAGCGAAAATGCGCCAAAATTCCAACAATATTTAAACGAGTCTTCACAAAAGTTTTTCGCCACAGTGATTGCTGGAATTGAAAAGTTGGGCATCCCATACAAAGTGAATCCATTCATCGTGCGTGGCCTTGATTACTACTGCCACACTGTTTTTGAATTCACGACTGATAAGTTGGGAGCTCAAGGAACCGTCTTAGCTGGTGGACGTTATGACGGCTTGGTTGAAACCATGGGTGGGCCTCGCACGCCAGGAGTGGGTTGGGCTGCAGGGATTGACCGCTTGGCTGATCTGACGCCGAAAGAACTAGCTCTTAAAAAAGAAGTTCTGGTCGCGGTTATCGGAGCCGATGATCAAGGTGAAGACGAAAGTGTTAAACTGGCTCACGAGATTCGCAGTCGCGGGATTAAGGCTGAAAATTTCTTATCCGGCAAAATGAGCAAGAAAATGCAAAAGGCGAATAACAAAGGCGCACACTATGCGCTGATCTTAGGTGGCAACGAAGTCACCAGTAAAACTGTCACGGTTAAGAATTTTGTGACAGGAGAGCAAAGCATCGTCCAAAGAAGTGAAATCGCAACTTTTGATTTCAAAATCTAAAAATAAAAAAAGGACAGGCATTAGACCTGTCCTTTTATTTTTCCACTAAAAGAGAAGAATTATTTACGGTTTAAACGAATGCTTTGACCGCGGCCCCAGCCGCTGATTTTCAACGAACCAGATCTGCTCCACAAGAACATCAGTGCAAATCCCACGGCCAACATCGCGACACTCAACCATTGACCACGAGTCAGGCCCAGCCATTGGAAACCGATTTGGGCATCAGGCATGCGGAAGTGTTCGTCAGCGATGCGTACCAAGGCATACAGCACGATGAATGTGGATGCGATGAAACCCGGCTTACGTGGTTTTCTCCATAGGAAGAATAGCACCACGAATAAGAACAACCCCTCGCCCACAGCTGCAAACAACTGCGACGGATAGCGTGGAGTTAACAGCGGCTCAATCGCTGCTTTGACTGCTGTGTTGCCATCTTGGATTGTAAGAATGATTTTGTGCAAAGTTGCGTAAACTTGTTCACGAGCACCTTGATCCATGTGGAATTTCCCCACAAGTTCCAACCACTGCTCACGAGTCGTTCCCATTTTATCAACCACATCCCCAAGTTCGTTCAAACGATTAAAATCCTGAGAAGGCCACATTTCGATGTCTTGTGGAAACTTCACCGCCAACGGGAAAGAGGGATCGCAAGGACGACCGACAAGCTCACCGTTAATGAAGTTCGCGATACGACCAAAGAAAACACCCACGGGGCCTGCAACCGCTACCAAGTCAAAAAGGTAAGTGGCATTGACAGAATATTTACGTGCGTACAATAGGCAGGCCACCACGATACCGATCATACCGCCATGACTCGCCATGCCACCTTCATTCACCGCTAGCACTCCCCAGAAAGGGAAAGCGGATTTGAATTTCCAGATCAGGTCAGGGCCATAAAAGAATACGTAACCCAAACGACCGCCCACCAAAGTACCGATCGCTGCATATGTGATGAAATCGCCTACCATTTGGGCAGTTAGTCCCGCGCGCTGACGTTGTGCCAACCATTTGATTAACAAGTAAGCACAGATGAACCCCATCATGTAAGAGAGGCCATACCAACGCACACCGAAGTCACCAGAAATTCTTAAAGCAAAGGGATCAAAATCGTGAACCACTGTTCATCCTTCTTTGAGACAGTTTTTACGTCTCATATTTGTGTCTCATCCTGCGTCTCAACAGGGAAAATTTTAGACTCGGTCCTAATAAAGCGAGAAAATGGGGGCATGTCCAGATTTTCATATTTACTTCTGTCATGCATTATCTTGTTTTCCTTCCATTCAGAGGCGCAAACAGCCTCGAAGTGGAGTAATGGATTCGATTGGACCCAACGGGCCTCCAAACGCGAGGCCGGCCGCTGGTCTTTAACGGATTGGCTAGCAATCAAAGAAAAAAATCGCATGATGGATCAGTGGCTCTCCTTAAACAGCCCCTCCCCCTATGAATTCATGCTTGGCGGAGGATACCTGTCGTACGACAAGCATATCAGCGATGGCTCCGTTGCGGATTCAGCCTATTCTGTGATTAACGGCGAATTAGCAGCCTATGCTCAATTTGTCGGAGTAGGCGCGGAGTACACGAATAACACCAACGAAAGCTTTTCTGATCTTGCCGGGTTATTCCATCTGCGAGTGTTGGGAAATTCATTACAAAACACGGGCCTGACTTTTTCATACGGTTTGCGAACAAGAGATATGACCGGTACCACCGCCACCAAACTTTCACAGCAGTTCGCACAAGCGGATTTGCAAATGTACCTGACCAAATATTTCGGTTTGGATGGCAAGTACAGATACTACATGCCCGTCAGCAATGATCAACTGGGTGACGTGAAAGAAGACTTGTTCGAGGCGAGTGTATTTATCGACTTTAAGGCCCTTAGAATCTTTGGTTCGTGGGTTAGAGAGAAACAGAAAATCAAAGCTCCCGGCGGAACGGATGAAGTAAATACCGACCGCACCGGGATTCGCTCAGGCATTAAACTTTTCTTTTAGACTTCACTTGCCAGAGTTAGTTCAAAGCTTCGAAAACACCTTCACCCGTCACAAAATAACTTTGTGTGGATTCCTGATGGCTCACTGTTGAATCCAATGTCCAGTGGAGATTCATTTGCATCGCTGCAATGGGATTTTGAGTGGTACCGATATTTGTAACCGCCGGGACACCCGCCTGAACATTGAATTCGAAACCCCAAGCCACGGATAGATCTGCAGGCAGAATTGTCGCATTGGTGATATAGCGGCCCACGCCATTCACACTGCCGTTAGTGGTGTACATGATACGATACGTGAAATCCACAACGGTCATATCAAAACCATTTTTGTATTGAACATTGTAGGTTCGGTATTGAGGCGAACTCCATCCTTGCAAATCCGTCCAGCATTTAACTCCCGCAGGCAATGCATTTGCGGAATCGAACTTTGAGTTCGTGACGGGCTTGCCTGATTGAATGATCTCCCAGACGGTCTTTCCAATATTTATAACCTCGCCAAGGGATTGCACATCCACTGCAGACACGGGACTGACCTGCAAAATACCGCTGCAGTCAGAGCGAACTTGTAAAGGTGCAGACGAGAAATTCCCCGTCACTTCACGGGCGATCACTTTTTTAACTTTGAAATACTCTGTTGAATATTGATGAGATTGTGCGAATGCAAGTGAGGAAATAAAAGAAAGAGCAATGATTGCTGAAATACGAATCACAGAAACCTCCTAAGGGTGGAGAATTTCTATCAAGAGATTTCGCATTATCAAGTTAAGATTACTACCACTGTTTACTGAGGGTCAGAGTTGGAAACAACCACGTCTTCGTATTTGATTCTGATGTCTCAGTTCCATCGACAGTTTTCTTGGAATAAGCTGCGTGATAGTAATTAAGACCAACCCCCATACGGAATCCGGATTTAATTTCCGGCATCACGTTGAAGCCGACCATGTAACTCGTGCCTTGCCATGACTCGTTGCTATTAGAAACGACGTTCTTATAAGTTCCCTTAGCAAGAACATTATAGTTCGCAGTCAGACTGAAGGATTCGTTTTTACCGAAATTGTACTTAACCGCAGGACCAGTATCAGAAGTTTGAAAAGATGTTGGTACTGTCGTTCCTGTTGCGTTCGAATTACCCGACATGCTGATGCCTAGGTAACTCCAACCCGCCCACCATTTTTTGGAGAGGTGCAAATAGCCAGTTATATTGTAGTAGTATTTTGTTGCATCATCCTTAACATCAGTAGAGCTGGTATTTTCGGAAATGTATGAGCCTGCAACGTCCAACATAAACTCAGCGCGAGCGCGCGGAGCCATGATAAACAGAATCAGAATGATAATAAACGCTGAGGTTTTCATATCATTCTGATCGGTTTCTTAAATTCTTGTCTGAAATTTATTAAGTACACTTAATCAGGAATCAGAAATTCCCGATGAAGGTCGAGCTATTTTTTAATCAAAAGTGCAGCATAAAAGCCGTCGAAACCTTCACGGTCTGGACGAAGGTGGATCTCTTTTTCCAACGTCCACTCTTCGCCATGTTCGCTCATAAAGCGTGCGATTTGTTTTTCGTTTTCTGACGGAAGCAAACTGCACGTGGCGTAAACCATTTTGCCACCTTTTTTCGTCATTTTCGAATAAGACGTTAGCAACTCATACTGCAATGTCTGCAGACGAGTGATTTCTTCTTCAGTCAGCTTCCATTTTGAATCAGGGTTGCGGCGCAAAACGCCCATGCCTGAACAAGGAACATCCAACAACACGCGATCCGCTTCACCATGCAAGCGTTTGATCACTTTGCTGGAATCAATCACGCGAGTTTCGATGATGTCGATGCCGTTGCGACGAGCTCGTACTTTCAACTCTTGAAGTTTCCACTCGTGGATATCCATAGAGATGATGCGGCCCTTGTTTTTCATCAAAGAAGCGATGTGAAGTGATTTACCACCAGCACCCGCGCAAGCATCGACAACACGTTGACCTGGCTGCACGTCAAGCATCGGCACAACCATTTGCGAAGCCGCGTCTTGCACCTCAAACATCCCTTTACGGAAAGCTTCAGTGATAAAGACGTTGCGACGTTCTTTTAGTTTCAATGCATACGGAAGATCCGGAGAAACTGGCAAAGCTTCGATTTCGGCTTTTTTAAGTTCTTCGATCACCTGATCTGGAGTGAATTTCAAAGCATTCACGCGCATGAAAACTTCAGCGGGCTTATTCAACGCCTTTACTACTTTTTCCCAGACATCACCCAACTCCTGACGACCGCGGGCATCCATCCAATCAGGAATGGATTGTGCGACCGGGAATCTATCTTGGGCTTCTTTTTCGCGAGCTTTGATGAAATCGTAATTCAAACCTTCGAACTCTTCCCAATCAGGCGGAAGGTCAAAGCCCATTCGCAACCACTGAATACCGACGATGCGCCACATATCCCCGCTTTGTCCCATGAACTCCAACAAGCGATACCAACGGACGACTTCGTAAACAGTTTCCGCAAAAAATTTGCGATCGCGGGAACCCCACTTGGAATGTCCCTTAAGATTGTATTGAATGACTTTATCGGCGTATTTGTTTTGGTCGAAGATTTCTTCTAAACCCTTAACAACGGCCTCTGCGAGATGTCTGTGAATTTTCAAAATGTAAATACCAAGCCAGCGGCTAAAAATGTTCCATTAATTTGCCCTGAAGAGAGCAAAAACAGGGAATTTCTTAACCCAGCCTCAAGGAAGAAGCCAGTGTTTTCAAAGACATTGAAAAAGCGTGCACCCGCGATCAATTGGTAATCCAAAGACAGCGCTGACTTCGAATTTGTTTGCTTCATAAAGATACCCAACCCCGCTCCCGCACCGAAGTACAGAGGGAAACGAGAGTTTGCATCAGGAAAAGTGATCACGGGCAAAAAGGAGATCTTGCTCGCGTTTTCGTCAGACACGTTGTAGTCCGAATACTCCATGCGAATATTCAAATCCATGGAGTTATACCACTCGCCCACTCGGTAAGTGACGCCGAAATTATTTTTACCCACGTCGTCTTGCTGACCGTTTTTACCCCAGTCATAGGATTGCGAAGCCATATAGCGCGCATAGTGAATCGCCAGATAATGATCGCTCGAACCGTTAAAAGTGCTTTGCGAGTTTCCACCACCTACATACGTGGTGTTGTCGTCCTGATTGTCTTTTTGAAAATATTTCGATGCGGCATCACGGCCCACAACGGGTTGCTGTGCCGAGGCATTAGAAGCAATCAGAGTGATTGGAAGCAATAGGGGCAAAAATACGGAAAAAACGTTCTTCATAAGTCACCTCGTTCTCAGCCATTATCATAGCCAAATTTGGGGCCTTAGCGGAACTCATTGCAGCGTAAAATGATGCATATAGTCAATAGACTGGAGGCATTGACTCTGAGAGGGGCGATACCTAATCTCCGGCTAACCTTTTGGGACGGGACCAAAGACTATGAAATGCCCATTTTGTGGCCATGCCGATGACAGAGTTTTAGATACGCGAGTGCAGAAAGATGGCAGCATCCGTCGCCGTCGCGAATGCCTTGAGTGCAAAGCTCGTTTTTCGACAGTTGAAACAATCATGATCGCCCTCCCATATATCATTAAAAAAGACGGTCGCCGCGAACCATTCAGCAAAGAAAAAATTCTTAAAGGTTTGTCAGCTGCGACCCAAAAACGTCCTGTCAGTGTCGCGCAAATCGATGCCGTGGTAGAGCGAATTGCAGCTTGGATCGTCAACCGTGGCGAATCTGAAGTCAGCTCCCGCCTACTTGGCAAAAAGGTGATGGCGGAACTGAAACAGCTTGATGACGTGGCTTATGTTCGTTTCGCGAGTGTTTATCGTACCTTTAAAGACGTCCAGGAATTTGTTGAGACTCTTGAAGACGCTGAACTGCTTGATTTTGTCGATGCAAGTAATCCACAATTAAGCCTTACAGCGATGAACTTTGTTGAAAGCGAGAAAAAGCCAAATCATGAAACTGACAGCAAGACGCCAAGCCCGGGAGCTCGCACTCCAAATCCTGTTCCAAACTGAGTTCACGCCGACAATCAGCGTTCGCACTTTCATGGATGTATTCGAAGAATCTTACGACGCGGAGACGATCTCTTACGCCGATCTTTTGATCAAAGGTGTTCAGGAAAATAAAGCCGCCGTGGATTCTAAAATCCAAGCGTCCAGCGCTCACTGGAAGGTTGAGCGTATGGCGACGATTGATCGTAATATTTTGCGTATCGCGGTTTGGGAAATGAAATTCTCTGCTGATCCAATCAAAGAAAATATCGCCATCAATGAAGCGGTTGAAATCGCTAAAAAGTACGGCACTTCTGATTCTGCAAGCTTCGTAAATGGTTTGTTGGATCAAGTGAGCAAGGTGCACTAATGGCAGTCAATGTGCTTTCCCAAGCTGGCGCTTTAAACCCGGGATCTGATCTCTGGATCGTGCCGCAACTTGGGAAATCACAATGGACCAGCAAGCTTGATTGGTATTTGAATTTCCAATTATGCAAATCCTCCCGTCACACCAGCGCCAACGTGCCTGGCTTCCTGAACGACGTGATCAAAGAAACTGAACTGAACAAATTCTATCGTCCTGTAGCGGCGGCAGCCCCAATGATGATCGCCTCTGAGACCCTGCTTCCCAACAAGTGGGTTGTGGTTGTGCCTTGGAATGACAACGTCGGCACTTGGGCGGAATCGATCTCTCGCGTATGGAGCGGCTTGCAACAGCCCACTTTGCGCGTTTTCCTGCCACCTGGACAAAGTACTGGGAACTTTCAGCAAGCTTGGGTGAAGCATCATAGCAATCAGGATTTTACTGTCGTGCTTGATTAATCCTCACACCTGCCTTCACAATGAAGGTAAGAGGATTGCATCACATGGAACGTCTATCACAAGCTCTGGTTTCTAAAATTTCCACTTTTCAAAAACGCCTTCAATCATTTCTAGAAAACGATTTCGATCCGCAATCAGAAGAGCGTGAACGCGTGCAAACCGAATTCGAAGCTTCCCGTGATGAAGCTTTGATCCGTGGACTGTCTCAAGGATTGCCTGAAGATCATATCGATCGCGCGATTGTGGTGTTCTCTCGACTGGCGATGCTGTTCCAAGCAGGCATCTTGCTGGAAAATCACGATGGTGACTGGAAAGCACAAGCGTTCTTTCATAAAGGTGTTTCTGAGCTTTTCAAAAACAATGCAAAGTCTTCTTTAAGCATTCCGAATGCAAATCTGATGGCGTGGATGAAGACGGATGCGGCTGCAATCTTACGTAAAACAAATTTGCAACACTTGGATCCTGAAAACAAAACAACGTGCTTGTTGATCAAAGTGACGCCAGATTTTTCTTTCATTCTGTTTTCGACTTTGCCGGATATCTGGCTACAGTCGCACTCGGACAGTGTTCGCCGCGCTTTAATCAACGGCTTTGCCGACTAGGATTTCATGACGACTGAATCAAAACCCTACACGATCTACATTGTCTCAGACTCTACTGGGGAAACAGCGGCGACGATGATCCGCGCCGCTTTGGTTCAGTATTCCAATAAAGACATCAATATCATTCGCAGTAAAAATGTGCGTACGGAAACTCAAGCAGAAGCTGTGGTCGAAGAATGTTTCGAACGCCGGGGGATGCTGGCCTATACTGTTGCAAGTCCTTCTTTGCGAAACAAGATCCGTGATTTTGCATCCAGCAAAGGGATTCCGCATTTTGATTTGTTGGGTCCTCTGTTAAATACGTTGGACACTTTCTTCGGCGAGCATTCTGAATCCCATGTGGGTGCTTTGCGTGCCGTGGATGAACGTTATTTCAAACGCATCGAAGCAATCGAATACACGGTTAAACACGACGACGGTAAAACATTTGCGGAACTTGATAAAGCGGACATCGTGCTAGTCGGGATTTCTCGTACAAGTAAAACTCCACTGTCGATTTTCTTAAGCCATAAGGGTTGGAAAGTTGCTAACGTTCCTTTGGTGTTGAATGCGCCTCTTCCAGAAGAACTGTTTAAAGTCGATCAGCGCCGCGTAGTGGGTCTGATCATCGATATGGAATCGCTGCAAAGAATTCGTAAAAGCCGTTTGGAAAAATTCGGTCAGGATCCTGGTGGCGAGTATGCATCAATGTCCCACATCGCTAAAGAAATCGAATTCGCGGAAAAGATCTTTAAGCAAAATCGCCGTTGGCCCGTCTTCAATGTGACCGAACGCGCACTTGAGGAAACAGCCAGCGAGATCGTTCGTATCATCGCTGCCCGACTGGGACTTCCAGACAGCGTGATCTTTTAATTACAGCAAGAAATCCAAAACGCTTGCCAGTGGCAGCGTCATCCAGAAAAGGACTTTCTTAGAGACTGGTACATTTTCGTGCATCGGTTGACCGTCTTCTCTGAATCCTGCGCGATTTAGTTTTGCTGAGGAAGCGATGTGCTGCTTGATATCGTTTTGCAAAGCTAACGCAAGTTTTGGATTGTCACGACAGATCAGTGCCATCTCGGCATTGATATTTGTTGAACGTGGATCCATGTTGAATGTTCCAACGATGATCGTTTTATCATCGATCACGGCGCGCTTGGAATGTGTGCCCCATCTTGCGGGACGAGCCTCTGGAATCAACGGGTAAACGTTTTGATTCACGTGACCTTTATGCATCCACACATTCACACCCAACTCTGTCCAACGACGAATGCGGGTATCAAAGATTGCCTGCGTATAAAAGGCATCCGTTGAATACAAACTGTTCGAAACAACGTTGATTTCGATATTTCGGCGAAGCAGATCGTTCAAAATAGACGAGATCTCTTTTTTCACCACGAAATAAGGCGACTCGATAAAGACCCTTTTTTGCGCAAGACTGGTTTCAACAGCCAACTGCTTGCGAAGGACACGGGTTTTTTCTCCCATACCTGGGAAGTCCGCAGCGAAAATCATGTCATGGCATGTTCCGCTGACTTCCTTTGCGAGCATTTGGGCGCCAAAGGTATCCACGTATTTGCGTATTCTTAAATCTTCCGCCGTCAGAACTTTAAAAGCAGCGGCCTTGGCCGTGCCCTTATCATAGTAGTACTTATCCGCATGATATCGACTGACACTGATGCGTGCGTCTTTATCATGAAGAGTATTGGGATCGTTCATGGTTTCTTTCGTGATGCCATAAAAATCTTCGGGTTGCGGCTCGCGAACGATGGGTGCATTTTCAGTGATCTCGGCATTCCAGAACTCTTCAAAGCTTGTAAGCATATCTTTAACGATAGAGCCCTTCACCACGATATCCGTGTCCAGGAAGTTATACTCCGGGCTTAAATCAAAGTACTCATCAGCGATGTTACGACCACCGGTGATGCCTTCGATTCCGTCCACGATCAAAGTTTTTCTGTGACTACGGAACTGAACTGTCACAACACGAACTAAAACAGCAGGATTGTAGTAGTGAACTTCGATCCCAGCTTCTTTCAAAACAGAAGCATAGTATTTATTCAACTCAAAGATCGGCAAAGAAGTATCAACGATAACACGAACTTTTACGCCCTGACGGGCTTTGCGAACCAAAGCATCCGTGATCAAACGACCTGCTGAATCGATACTGTAAATGAAGTATTCCATCTCGATCGACTTTTTGGCGTTTTCGATCATATCCAGACGCTTTTTCAAAGCGGCGATGCCGCTATCAAGAATGGTAACTTGTTGAGGTTCGGTGCGACGGCGATAAACACCTTCAGAGTCTTTCATATTACGAGAAGCCGTGGCTGTACTCGCAACAGTCATAACCAAAGCCATTAAATAAAGACTTGTTTTCACCAAGACCTCCGATATAGGAAACGCGCCGGGAATTCAGTTCCAACTATGCAATTTGACGGCCATTTCATTGCAAACTCACAGCACATGGCGGGGAATAACCCGGGGACCTAGGCAGAATTTTCAAGGGTGTTCAAAGACTTAACACCTTCAAGTCTTTGATGGGTGGTGTTTGATCGCAAGGCCGAGGGAATACATAAGGAAAAATAAAAACTGCTATGCGATGCTGTGACCGTTTTGAATCAACAACCCAATGACAGGAGGTCATTATGTTTTCCAAAGTGATAGCCGCGGCGGTCCTACTTTCCTCATCTTTTGCATTTGCTTACCCAACTCTGGGTGACAAGGTCATGTGGAAAGGTGCTGAAGATAAATTGGATGGCACTAGCACTCCACTTACTGCCACCAAAGAAGTCACTAAATGGGATATGGACACCCACAAATGGACAGTCAAATTTGACATGACCAAAGGTGATCAAACGACAACCGAAGAATATATGACATCATGCCTTTGGAGTCCCGATGAATGGGCGATGTTGATGGCGAAATGCGTAGAAAAAGGCGGCACGATGGAAGACGTGACTGTAAAAACCGGCACCTATAATGCCTGCCGCATGACGGTGACAGCAGATGACGGTCGTATTATCAAAACATGGATGGGTGACGTTCCATTTGGTTTGATCAAAAAAGAAATCACTAACGTTACTGAAGGCACAAAAACTCATTTAGAACTTGAAACTATCACTCCAGGGCCAACACCAGCTCCCGGCTTAGAGTAAGAAAATAAAAAGAGCGAGGAAGACCACCTCCTCGCTCTCAACTTCCAATTTCAAATTTCCAATCTCTACTTAGGCTACTTTCTTATGATGATCCCCATGAACAAAGACATTCATCTCGTCCGTAGCACCCTTCATAATATTAGCCTGATTACTAATATCCGTCGAAGTACCCGCAATCTCTTCCGAAGAGGCCGCATTCGACTGAACCGACGCATCCAACTGATTCATCGCTTTGGAAATCTGCTGAATTCCCGTCGCCTGCTCTTCACTCGCAGTTGAAATCTCCAAATTCAGATCAGACACTTTTTTTACTGATGTCACGATACCCTTTAGAACCTCACCAGAACGATGCGCCTGTTGAGTTCCATTTTCAATTTTCGATACGTTGGATTTAATCAGCGTGTTGATATCCTTAGCGGCCACGGCAGATCTTTGTGCCAAAGCACGAACGGCTTCTGCTACCACGGCGAAACCTTTCCCCTGCTCGCCAGCACGAGCGGCTTCAACCGCCGCATTCAGTGCCAACAAGTTCGTTTGGAATGCGATATCATCAATGACGTTGATAATTTCTTCGATCTCTTTTGAAGACTTAGAGATTTCGTCCATCGATTGCATCAAAGAACTCATTTCCACTTCCCCGCGACCCGCCGATTCAGAAGACTGCGCAGATAACTGGGCTGCTTGTTTGGCATTGTCTGAATTCATACGCACCATGGAACTCATCTCTTCCAGGGCCGCCACGGTTTCTTCTAAGGAAGCTGCCGATTCACTTGCAGATTGTGAAAGACCTTGTCCTGCTAAAGACAACTGCTCAATCGCTTCTGTCACATGATCGCCTGTTTTTGAAAGACGATCTGTGATGCTGCTCACCGCTTTGGAAATATAACGAGCGATTAAAAGAACTGCGACTAACAATATCAAAGTTCCAGCCACCGCAATCATGACTTGATTCCAGATCATGGCGCGTGCATCTGCCATCACAGTTTTTAACGGTGTGCGAATTACCAAAGACCACGGAGCATCTGTCGCACCCATCGTCATCGGAGAAACCACATACAAGCAATCTTCATTTAAATCGGGATCAAGACCTGTCACTACCAAGCTTTCACCTTTGGCAAAAGCCGCCTTGAATTTTTCAGGGGCTACTGCAAAGTTAGAAGCCTTCGTCAGCATCTTTTCATCCGGGTGAGCCACAAAATTTCCACTTGTCGTCACCAGGTACGCAGATGAAGTCTCAAAAGGTTTAATTTTAACGGCGTCACGTTGCAGATCTTTTAGAGGCAAATCCACCCCTGCGACACCCGCCACTTTACCATCGATGAAAATAGGCACAACCGCAGAGGTCATCAGCACTTGCACGCCATCAATTGGATACAAGTAAGGCTCAACCATTGTTTCTTTACCACGGGCTTTTGGAACCAGATAGTAATCCCCAGCTCCCGCTTTTTCGTAATCAACCAAAGGTCCCAATGTCGCTTTGCCATTGGCATAACTTAAATAAGGAATAAAACGACCGGACTTATCAGAACCTTCGCTGTTGACGAAGCTGGCGTCTTTGCCGTCCCATGCGTTCGGCTCCCATGCCGTCCAAACACCGATCAGTCCTTTGTTGGATTCAAGAATGTTACGGAAAGAGTGCTCCAATGGACCACGTTCTGTGTGATTAAATTTTTTAGCAGCTTGTAGATGTTGAGACAGGGTTCGTGCGATTCCTAAACCTTGCTCCACACTCACGCGCATTTCGTTTGCATAAGCTTTGGCGATCGCCGTTGACTTATCAACTGCTTGACGCTCAGCCGTGCTCAGACTGTTTTGTGCGACCAAATAATTCATCGCCGTGAAAACCAAGATGGCGATCAGAATAATTGGTACGGACATTTTTAGTTGAATGGAATGATTTGTTTTCAAACTGGCACCTTCCGAAAAGTTTTGAAACTTCTTACTTTTCGGAAAAATGCGACTGTTTATATAGTGTATTGGGGTCTAGGCTTTTTCCTGGCCTGCGAGTGTCGAGTAGAAAACCTCGACCAAGGGCTTGTTACTTGAGTTCTTTTTATAATAGAACATCAGATCCATTTCATAGGCGAGATCTTTCACATACACGCGATTCAGGCGGCCCGAACGAACTTGCTTTTTAATGGAGTGAGCGGGCAAAAATCCCCAACCCAAGCCTGCTTCAATCACGCGCTTTAAAGTACCCACGTTCGCGGATTCGAAAATGGCGTGGGCTTTGGAAGTTTCCATTTTCTCTTTCAGCATTCTGTTAAAACGCGGAAATTCCTGAGTGAAATCCACGACGGGGAACTCACCCAAATCTTTGGAAGTGATCTGCTGGGGCATTTTTTCGTCTTTATTGGAACCGACGAGCCACATTTCCTCTTTCACCAGGAACTTTTGTTCGACGCCATCCAATTCTTCCGCAAACTCTGTTTTGGTATCGGGAAGAATGATCACGTCATACAATGACTTCTTAAAATTCTTGATCAGGTCTTCGCCGGATTCATAATCGATCTTCAGTGACAATTCAGGATTATGGCGCATCAGACGTCCTACGATCGGGCTCATCAAATGCAAGCCAATCGAGTTCAAGGTTCCAATGCGCAATTGTCCCTTCATCTGATTTCCGATGGATTTAATGGCGACCTCTGCCTGTTGGGTCAAATGAATGATCTTCTTAGCATAGTCGTAAAGAACTTCCCCTTGGGGAGTCGCCTTGATCTGACGAACTCCACGCACCAGAAGCTCACAACCTAGATCTTCCTCCAGGTTGCGAATCTGCTGACTGACTGCGGGTTGGGTAAGATAAAGCTTGTCGGCTGCGGCAGTCATACTGCCTTCGCTAATCACAGTCACAAAGGTTGTTAGCTGATACAGGTTCTTCACGACAATTTTCTCCTTTGCGCTTTGATCCCAGCGGTTTTTGTTATTATACTTACAAACGTCTGCATCTGGAGGTTTCAGAATGAAGTTTCGCTCGTTAGCACCGCTGGCCATTATTCTACTCAGTTTTAGCGCCAATGCAAAAGTCTTCCGCAATGCTTATATCTCTTTTGAACTTCCAGATACGTGGAAGTGCAATCTGGAACAAACGGAATGGGTTTGCCGTAGCGAACAAACCAAAGAATCCAAAGAAGCTATCATCATTTTAACAGCTAAAGAAGTGGGCCCAACTGACAGTTATCCACTTTATCAAGCCCACTTGGACTCCCCGATCTCTGTGACTTTTAAGGGCGGCGGCGGAACAGTTTCCAAAGTGGTTTACAAAAGTAAGCAGGAAAATATCAACGATCAAATGTGGGTTGATTCCCTGCACATGAACTCAGAAGTTCCAAACTACTTCACACGCTATGTGGCAACGATCAAAAACAAGATCGCGATCCTGGTAACTTTCTCCGCGCACAAACAATATTACACGAAATACAGTCAGGATTTCTTTAAGGCCATTCAGAGTTTGCGAGTGATCGCGTCTCCAACGCTGGGTAACGGAAATAATCCAGGCCAAGTACGCCCGGGTAGCGAAACTTTCGGTTACGGATCAGGTCAAGGTATGCCGGGAGATATGTACCAAGAACAAAGCACCGGTGGGAAAAGCAACAAGATGTTGATGTTACTGGGAGCACTGGTACTGGCAGTTTTGGGAGCAGTCATCTTTATCCGCTCCAAGAAAAACAAACGCAAATAGTTCTAAACATTAAAACGAAAAAAGAAAAAGCCCACTCCTCGGGAGTGGGCTTTTTTATTTCTTCTTTGTGCTAATTCCTATTTCGCCATTCTTACAATTTCAGGCTTATAGTCTTTAAATTGTGGAATGATCGAATCATTTCCGTAAACGATCACCTTAAACTTTGTCGGATCCACGTGGCGCTTCATCGCCGCATTCGTGTCCTTTTGCTTAAGCTTATTAACGTTCGAAATATAGTCCGTCAGATAGTCATAGGAAATATTATAATAGTCCAAAACCAGCAGATTGTAAGCCAAACGGTCGGACGTTTCGATAGCGCGAGGGAACTGCCCTACCAACTGGTTACGTGCCGCCACGGATTCCTGTTCTGTTGCTCCACCTTCGACATACTCTTTTACGACTTTCAAAGTTTCATCCAAAGCTTTCGCCGCGGTTTCATTTTTAGTGAAGGTCGAGATATCAAAACTTCCGCGATCTTTTCTGGCGTCAAAGCCTGAATAAATCGAATAAGTCAGCCCCAAGTCGTCGCGAACTTTTTGATTTAAGCGGCTGCCGAAACTTCCACCCAAGGATTCATTTGCCATGCGCAGCGGAATAAAATCTTTATCCTTACGCTCGATCCCCACTTGCGAAACGCGGATTTGTGTTTGCTGCAAGCCTTTCTTAACGATGAGTTTCACTTTCAAATCATCAATTACAGGGGCCGGTGTTGCTGTCAGAGCAGGAATCGTCCTCTTAGTCCATTTCCCCATGGTTTCCTGGATTTGCTTTTCGAATTCATCGTCGAACTGTCCAACCACTGCCATCGTCGCATTGTTAGGGCGATAGAATGTCAGATAGTGCTTGATGATGTCTTGCTTACGAAGGGCGCGTAAACCCTCCTGAGTTCCGCTGGTGTCACGACCATAAGGATGATCACCATATAGAAACTTATCCATCTGCTCGTCTGCAAACGCGGAAGGATTATCAATTTTCTTCTGCAAGCTTGCCAGGATTTGCGAACGCAGACGATTGATCTCGATATCTTTAAAGGCTGGATTCATCAAAACATCTGAAAACAACTGCAATAACTGTGTCGAATTGCTGGTCAGGGCATCCGCATAGACCGTGGTCACATCATATCCCGGGCCCACATCCAATGACGTACCCATTTGACCAAATTCGTCTGCGATCTTCATCGCATCACGGGTCTGAGTACCCTGCTCTAACAGATAAGCTGTCATCGCATTCAGACCTGCGAGATCTTTTGGTTCTTGCATATTTCCGGTCTTAAATAAAACCGTCAGACTTAAGCGTGGCAGACTGTTGTCGCGAACATAAATAATTTTAAGTCCGTTTTCCAAAACCACTTCTTTGTAGGGCATCAGTTTAAATGTCCCGGCACTGCGCGGAGCTGAGTACCCGGCTGCTGTTTGCTCGGAGCCTCCGGTTTTCGACTTTTTACCGGCACAAGAAGCCAAGGCCACACAAACAAAAGGCAGTGTCAGGGTTTGAGCTAATTTATTCATTTGCAGCTCCTTTTTTCGGCTCTAGAACAATGATGGAGCGCTGAGTTTGATTCGTGTATTTTTCGCTAACGCGTTTGATATCATCCGCTGTGACGGCTTGATATTTTTCCATATCTTTAAAAAGATTGTCATAGCTGCCGGTCAAAATCTCATTCACTGCCAAGGCGCGCGCTTTACCGTCCATCGTTTTTAGACTGTCGACCAATTCCTTGATGACTTGAGTTTTGGCTTTTTGCAGTTCCAGATCAGAAACTTTGGTATTTCTGATTTTCCACAACTCATTGTAGATGATATCCAGGGATTCTTTATAATCCATTCCCGGCTTCATCATCACACCTGTTGCATAAACACCCGCTTCTTTCATTGCATAGTTAAATGCATACGTCGAAGTTGCGACTTGTTTTTGGTAAACCAGGCGTTTGTACAAACGAGAGGAAGTTCCATTCCCTAAAATGTTTGCAGCTAAATCCAAAGCGTACATATCAGGCTCCCCTTGAGCCGGGCTTTGGAAAGCCACGATAAAGGAGCTGTTCTGCACGTCTTTGCGAACCACGGCATTTTGTTGAACCGTTTGCGGTCTTTCCTTAGGGTATTCGCGACGAGGAAGGGGACGATACTCCAAAGCACCGTAATATTTTTCAATTAACGATTTCACTTTCGGAGTGTCAAAGTCACCGACTAAAACCAGGATGGCGTTGTTTGGAACATAGTAAGTATTATAGAAAAAGCGCAGTTTTTCACTATCGTATTTTTCAATGTCTTTCATGTATCCAATCACCGGCCAGTGATAGGCATTGGTTTTAAACACTGTACCCATCATCGTCTCGCGCACGACACCCATGGGATTATTGTCGACGCGCCAGCGGCGTTCTTCTTTGACGACTTCTTTTTCGCTTTTAAGATCTTCAGGTTTCAAAGCGAGCGCACTCATGCGATCGACTTCCATATCCATCACCAACTCTAATTTATCGCTGGGAAGATTTTGATAAAAGCCCGTGTAATCATTCGTCGTAAAGGCGTTATTTGAAATTCCGTTTTCATGAAAAATACGATCAAACGCTTTGCCATCATATTTTTTGGCACCCTTGAACATCATGTGCTCAAGCATGTGCGCGGCTCCCGTCACTCCCGGAGTTTCATCACGAGATCCCACGCGGTACCAGGTATGGTAACTCACCATCGGAACCGAGTGATCTTCCACCAACAAGACCGTCAGTCCGTTTTTCAATTGGAATTTTGTGACTGGAAGACTGAGCTTTAAACCTTCATTACCTGTCCATCCTTTGATGGCACCGATGACTTCAGGTTTTGCGGGTTGATTTGGAGTGGGATCGACGGCATGTGCAGAGCTCGTAAAAATGCAGGCCCCTGCCACAAGCAAAGTAGAAATCCGTTTCATAGCTGCTTCTTTCCTTGGAGTAATTTCTATCGATTTAAGTTTGGGCTGGTCTAAACGCGATGACAACTACTTGCAATGCTTTAAGACTTAAGACAGTACCGACCTTCGCCAAGGCTACGGCCAGCAGGCCGTTGTAGGAGCACAAAAAAAGCTCTGAGTTTCTCAGAGCTTTTTGGGAAATTATATTATGTGGCTTTTACGAAGACTGATTATTGAACGACGAAGTCAGAGAAGAAAACGTCTTTCACGACGCCCTTGTGAAGGATGCCGTTTACTTCCATGGCGATTTTGTCTTTAAGAAACAATTTGCCTTGGATGCTTTCGAGGTCATTAAAGCCCTCTTCATTCAGGATACGAACGATTTTATCACGCGCCTTGGCGCGATTTTCCGGCTCCATGACTTCTTCGAAACCATCTTTGCCCAACATCTGAAGATTCACTTCCAGGCGGATCGTTCTTTTGGGTTCGCCTTCCAAATTCACAGTGAATTTGTCCATAGTGAACACCATTGGGGCCAATTCAGTTTCCCCCGTAGACGCCAATTCCCTCTGAGCAGATTCCTCGCTAATAACAGGGCTTTCCCACCCTATAGTCGAGGCAAATACCATATAAGCGCCGCCACCCATCACTGCCAAATTGATCACTGCAAACAGGATTTGCAGAATCATACCTGTGTTCTTGGGCTTTGCTGGAGCTTGTCCCTGTTGACTCTCTGCCATGTAAACCTCTCACTTCCTTAAAGCTATCGGTGTAACAGTCCTAGGTCTTAACAGTGGGGACTTCAAATTTTCTTAAGGGATTTCCGACATTTCGTCTAACGTTTAGACAATTTCATTCTGAGGCTTGACAAAAATCACCAATCTTCCGAAATAATATATTATGAGAATTTTGCTCTCTGGCTCCCTAATATTACTATCGTGTTTGCCTGTGAAGGCGGAATCTGTATCATCTGCACCGTCTCAACTTGAGGCGACCGATTTGCTACCAGCACCGCTGCTGCAGATCTCGGAGACAGAGGCCTTTTCTAAATTCGTTTTCTTGGTCGACAAAGAAAAACGCAAATTGTCTGTTTTCGAACGCAATGGCGAACAAATCAAAAAAGTTGAAGAGTTCCCTGCTGACATCGGTAAAAACGGTGGCAATAAAACAAAGCGTGATGATGCCAGAACTCCGGAAGGTATCTACTTCCTGGAAAAGCGCCTAACTCAACCAGAAATTCCATTCAACCTTTATGGTGGTCTGGCATTTACCACGAATTATCCAAATTTATTCGATAAGCGCGAAAACAAAACAGGTTCTGGCATCTGGCTTCATGCGATCCCCGACACGGTGCCATTGACTCGCGGTTCCCGTGGTTGCGTGGTGGTTCGTAATGAAGTTATTAAAAAACTTGCTGACTACGTTAAGTTGAATGAAACACCGATCTTGATTTTCGATCATGTTAGTTATGTTCAAAAAGACGAGCACGAAAAACGCCGCGTGGCTTTGAACAACTTCATCGAAGGTTGGAGACAATCTTGGGAAGCTCAAGATATCGACAAGTATATGAGCTACTATGATGCTGACTTTAAAGCTCCGGGCTTTAACTTCGCTTCCTGGAAAACTCACAAGTCCAACTTAAAAAAACAGTACGAGTTCATCAAAGTTCACCTTTCCCAGCCTTACATCGTTGCTCACAACGAGCAGTTGTTGGTGAAAACGCTGCAACGCTATGAATCTGACAAGCACATCGATTATGGTGTGAAAACGATCTACGCTGTGAAAGCGGGCGACACTTATAAAATCATTCGTGAAGAATGGGCTCCGTTTAATTCCAAAGCTGTGACTTCTGCGATCGCTCGCGAGAACTCTATGACAGCTCAAGCTGGCAACATCCAGCAAACTCAGTAATCTTAAGGGGCGATAAATGACGAAAAAATCGCCCTCCGCCGTTGCGACTTCGCACGTCCAAGACTTTCTTGCAGACCTAAAACTGCTTTCAAATCTGCCAACTTCCAAAAAATTGCAAAAGATCACATTGGATGAGTATCCCTTGGATGCGCAGCTATTGCATTCAAGTGCCCTGTACCGCGCCAGCCGGGAAATGTATTTGGAATTGGGTGGAGTCTTTGAAGCCAAAGTTTGCTCAACGATGCGCTCCCTGAGTGCTCAAGACCTGTTTGCTGACGTGATTCAATACTCCCCGTCTTGGTCAGAACTTTTGTGGTTTCGAGATCACTCTCACGAACTAGCTGACCCTGACAAGGAACTGGAAGCCTTAGGGCGCTTCAATGAAATCTCCCTGTATCACGAACAAAATCACCGCGTGCTGTGGCGCTTGCTGCCACCGGCACCGAAAGACGCCACGGGGTTTCGCCGTTATTTGAATTTTGCAGAAAGCCTGGTGGTGGTTTTGGATCTGGCCTTGGGAGACGAGCTGGGTAAAAAGCTTTCCCCGATTTACGAAGATCTGAAAGTGATTTACCGTTCGGGTGGCGAGCACTCTTATCACACCAAAGATCTGGCTACTTACCGTAAGTACTTGTTGGCGATGGTGTGCGCGACTTACTGCACTCTGGAACTGGTTAATCCTGAAGACATCGTCAAAGTTGTCGACTATGTTTTTCCAGGACAAAAGAAAATGAACAAGGATGCCACCGAGCGCAGCCTGGAAATCAATGAGCTCTTCACTCGCGTGACAAATCCCCAGTGGCAAGAACGTTACTGGAAGGAAGCGCAAAAGAAGCTTGCGAAAATTCACAAGCCTTCGAAGGAAGGCGTTTTTGATCTCGCCTCTGACCCGTTGGATTTGGAAGCGGAATTTCAAATCGCCTTAAGAGTTTTTGAGTACTACGGTCTATAAGAATAAAAAAAGCAGCCCTTGAGAGGCTGCTTTTTTATTTTTATGAACCGTTTACTGGCCGATAAATCTTTTGCACTCAGAAATGCTATTGAAAGTTTCTGTGCCGGTTTGTACAGAGCCGTTGTTCATATTCAAGCTCAATGCAACATACGGGTTACGCCCGTCAGCATCTCTGGAAACACACATAACAATATTGTTATTGCGGTCTGGTCTTAGATTTCTAAGAGTTTCCAAACAATCTGTTTTAGTCATAACTGTTTTGGAAATGCGAACAGCTTGGCCGCCGTTAAGCATCGCTAGCAAAGTTGGCTCTCTGCCGTCGTTGTCGCGAGAAGTACAGATCAAACCTTTGTAGCCGATATAGCGGATGGAGTTCATCGCTTGCTCACAACTAGGCAATGTATCGTAAGTGATCTGCAAGCGAGTTACGTTGATGCCTTCACGGACTGCTAAAGAGTAAGGAGCACGACCATCATTATCACGAGACACACATGTATAGCGTGCATCTCCACCACCACCCGGGCCCTCAAGATCGCCGTCCAAAATACGACGGATAGAATCCAGATTTTTATTGATCTGTTCTCTTTGAGATTGCGACAAATCGTGACCACGGTAACGAAGCTCCATTGCAATACGATCTGCTTTTTCCGCGATACGATCGCCCGGCGCCGCGACAGCAGCAACTGAAAGCAAACAACCCATTACCAATACTGAAAGTGATTTCATAAGCACATCCTTTAAATGAATTAAAAATTCTCATACCGAATGAGGCTTTATCACGATTTATGCCAAACAGATCGGAGCCGGAATGGCTCTATTTGGTTTTAAACTGTTGCGGAGGAGGCAACAGGCAGCATTTATCCGTGTGTCCACGGACTGGTCGGTCAAAAAAGACATAAAAAAAGCAGACTTTTGGGGGCTGCTTTTCAGATTCAAACTTGTCGAAAAATCTTAGTGAGATTCTTCGTTAGAAGTTGAAGATTTACCGTCGATCGTGAATTTCTCAACGTTATGAGCAAGGTCAGGAAGCTGTTCAAGGTGCTTTTGCAATTCATCCTTTTTAAGCTCACCAGAGTTAACCTTAGCTTCAGTCATTCTAGTATCCCATTTAAGATTTTTGTTAGCTTCAGCCAAAGACATCGCGTGCTCCTTTAAGATAGATAATCGCCCTAATTTATAGCGAACTCCGCCCGCCTTGTCCAGAGGCAGCCCCTAAAAACTAAAAGGGCCCTTACAGGCCCTTTCTTTAATTCCAATACTTTGGTGGTTTGTCGCTCTTCTTCTCGTTATCAACGACTAAACGAAGGTTTCGGCCCTTGTTTTTGGCCTTCTTTTTGAAATCCTGGCGTACAAACCACGCTTTTATTTGAAGAGTAATGAATCCGGCTACGATACCGCCCAAATGGGCCAAGTAAGCCACTTCCCCACCCGTGACGCCAGATGTCATCATGGAGGCAAACTGAACCAAGCCCATCAAGGCGACGAACCATTTGTTCTTCATTGGGAAGAGCATAAAGAAGTAAACGATGCGCTCGCCAAAGATGATCCCTTGAGCCAGCAAGAGACCAAAGATCGCGCCCGAAGCACCAACCACTGGAACGATCAAGCCCGTTTCCGAACCCGTCGCCAAAGCCCATCCCCAAACACCTACGCAATAAAGAATCGCAGCACCGATGCCTGAAGCGAAATAATAAGTCAGGAAGAACTTCGTACCCCAGCGCTGCTCAAGCTCGGCACCAAAGAACCACAGCATCAGCATGTTGAACAGAATGTGCGTGACCTGCAAAGAGTGCACGAACATATAAGTAAATAGCTGCCAGATCTCGAAATTGAAAAGAACTTTACCCGGGTAAAGCGCCAAGTACGGCGTGATAGGAATCTTAGCGAATCCCTCCACCATGACTTGCAGAAGGAACCAAATCGCCACATTGATGATCAGCAACCACTTCACCGCAGGAGTCATGGGAGCTGTTTGAAAACTTACGCCTCTATTCATATCTTTTTAAAATACTCCAAAAACTTCTCATAGGTCTGCTCGAGACTTTCAACCAAGACCTTGGTCTCAGCAATCAACGGAAAGAAATTAAGATCCCCCGCCCAGCGCGGAATCATATGGTAGTGAAGATGCTCGGGAATCCCCGCACCCGCTACCGCCCCATGATTAAGTCCCAGATTAATTCCACCGGGTTCATAAATCGAGTTGATAGCTGCCATCGTATGACGAATCGTATTTTGCACGTCAGTGAATTCTGCATCACTGAGCTTTAACAAATCCCCGCAGTGACGAAGTGGCAAAACCAAAACATGGCCACTGTTATATGGGAACTTATTCAGAACCACCATGGAGTGCTTAGATTTGTAAACACACAAAGTATCAAAGGACGCTTCGTGTTTCGCGGCATTACAGAAAACGCAACCCTCAGGCTTAATCAACTTACGCACGTATTTCATGCGGTCTGGACGGAACAGAACATCTCTTTCCATCGGCCAGACATTTTGATTAATACAAATCGCAGCCTTTTCAGCGGAAGAACTTAGCTTCTTGCCTGTTTTTTGAGGCGTCGACTTTTTTGTCGCTGCTTTTTTAGCTGAAGACTTTTTTTGCGCTTTCTTTTTTGCCATCAACTACTCCCAGTAGCCTGGCATCATGTACAAAGGCTGGTTCAAGTATTTTGCACGAAGCAGGTACTTCACCGCACCTTCAACATTCACTCCCGGAGTAATGCCAGCAGCTACCGCCGCTTTGCCTTTAAGAAGGTCTGCATAATCCCCCAGGGAATTCATATCGTCTTCAGATTCTTTGTCGCCGAAATCAAAGATGCTCATTTTCTTTTTAGGAACTTCAAAGACATCATAGTCTTTACCAAGTTTCGCCATATCGGCAGCAAGCTTGATAGCATCATCCAAGAAACCCTCTTGATCCGCAAAACCTGTTTTCACGGCAAAGGCACCTGTGAAAACACGACCGTCAGCGTACTCAGATACGACTTCTTCTTTAAGCTTGCGCTCCTTTGCCACAGTCCCTTTGAACTGCGCATAGACTTCGTTGATCATGTTTTGGAAAAGCTCTTTTTCATCAGCCCGCATGCCACGGTACTCAGCACCTGAATCTTTAAATTTTCCAGATGTGATAGAGTAGCGGGAAACTTTGGCCCAATCGTAAAGCTTTTCAAGATTCGCGAATTCCATGATCACACCGATAGAGCCTACCAAGGCACCTGGAGCCACAACAATCTTGTCACATGCAACGGCTGAGTAGTAAGCACCAGAAGCCATCACTCCGGTCGTCACGCAAACCACGGGTTTTTTAAGCTCTTCACGAACTTGCTTGATATGGTGATAGATTTCTTGAGAAGGACCAACCGATCCACCTGGAGAGTTGATGTTGATCACGATCGCTTTTACGCGATTGTCGTCAGAATATTTTTTTAGATTTTTAAGAAAGCGTTTACCGTTCAGGATCACGCCATTCATTTCAAGTTGCAGGATGGTGTTCTTAGCCGTCAGCTTTTTTTCTTGTTCACCGAACATTCCGGATCCTGCTTTAAGGACAGCGCCGATACCGATGAAAACCAAAATAATGATAATGAGTTTTTTGAAGAAACCTGACTTCTGCGCCACGCTGCTGACTCCTGCTGAAATAAAAAAAGGGGAACCTTGGTAGGCTCCCCTTTTTCGACATTTCAGTCAATTACGCCAAGCGTCTGATTCACTCCGGCTCGCGCCGGAGTAGCTACATACTCCGACTCGCGTCGGAGTATGTGACACCCCGGTTCACACCGGAGGAGTCAGACTATTGCTTGCCGTCAGTCTTCATGTTTTTCAACTGGTCAGCGAACAAGTCACCGAAAGTTGATTTAGAAGTTGCTGTTGCTTTCTTAACATAGTCATCAACGTCAGCTTTTGACTCACGAAGTTTAACTAGTTTCGCAGACAAACCGATCTTACGAGCGTCTTTGTCGATAGAGATAACTTCAGCTTTTACAGATTGACCTGGCTTAATGAAGTCTTCAACAGAGTTGATTTTGTCTGTTGTAAGTTCAGAAATGTGGATCAAACCTTCGATATCAGACTCAAGCTCAACGAAAGCACCAAAATCAGCTGTTTTAGTTACTTTAACGTCGTGTTGTGTACCGATAGCGTATTTGTTTTCGATGTTAGCCCAAGGATCAGATTCAAGTTGTTTGATACCCAAAGAGAATCTTTCGTTTTCGATGTCTACACCTAGAACAACTGCGCGTACTTTAGCACCTTTAGCGAACATTTCGCTTGGGTGATTTACACGTTTAGTCCAAGAGAAGTCAGAGATGTGAACTAGGCCGTCAATACCTTCTTCGATGCCGATGAAGATACCGAAGTCAGTAACAGATTTAACTTCGCCTTCGATGATTGTACCTGGAGCGTAAGACTCTTTAAGTTCAATCCAAGGATTTTGTTGAAGCTGTTTCATGCCCAAAGAAATGCGGCGGTTTTCAGTGTCAACTTCAAGAACTACTACTTCTACTTCGTCACCAACGTTAACGATTTGAGAAGGGTGTTTTACACGTTTAGTCCAAGACATTTCAGAAACGTGGATTAGGCCTTCAATGCCTTCGCCAAGCTCAATGAATGCACCGTATTCTGCCAAAGAAACAACTTTACCTTTAAGCTTAGTGCCTGCTGGGTAAGAAGCTTTAACAGTTTCCCAAGGATCGTTGTGCAACTGTTTCATGCCCAAAGATACGCGTTCTTTTTCTTTGTCGTATTTAAGAACTTTAACTTGGATTTCATCGCCAACATTCAACATTTCAGAAGGGTGTTTTACACGGCCCCATGACATGTCTGTGATGTGCAACAAACCGTCCATGCCACCAAGGTCAATGAACGCACCGTAGTCAGTGATATTTTTAACGATACCAGTAACAACAGAACCTTCTGCCATAGTGTCAAGAGTTTGTGAACGCAAGCTGTCGCGTTCTTCTTCAAGAAGCGCACGGCGAGAAAGAACGATGTTGCCACGCTTTTTGTTGAATTTGATAACTTTGAATTTGAACTTTTTGCCCAAGTAAACGTCCATGTTGCGAACCGGACGTAGATCGATTTGAGATCCAGGCAAGAATGCTTTAACGCCGATATCAACGCTCAAGCCGCCTTTAACTTTAGCAACAACAGTACCTTCGATAACTTCTTCGTTTTCTGCTGCTTTAGAGATATCAGTCCATGCACGTAGCATGTCTGCTTTATCTTTAGAAAGAACGATCATACCGTTTTCGTTTTCGATACGGTCGATAAGAACTTCTACTTTGTCTCCAGCTTTTACTTCACGAACGCCGTCAACAATACGGAATTCATTGATAGCAATCAAACCTTCAGACTTGTAGTTGATGTCCACTAGAACGTAGTCAGATTGAACTTCTACTACAGTACCAGTAACAACGTCGCCAACTTTGAAATCTTGCTCTTTCATGGACGCTTCGAATAGAGAATCGAATTCGCCTTTGTCAGACTTTTTTGCACCATAGATGCCAGGATTAGCAGCGACTTTAGAATCTTCTGCATCCAAGAAAGCTAGCACTTTCTGTTTTTCAAGTTCGGCCTTGTTAAGTTGTTTTGTCATATCGTTTTTTAAATACCTCCACGTAGTAAAGCCTCTAGGACCTTACCCGTACCTTTCTTCGCTCTTTGGCGAACCAATGGTGTAGCGAGCTAAGGGGGCGGAAGTCAAAGGTTTTGCGCGGTTCGTTAGCCTTTTCAAAGTGGTGACAATTGTAAGCTAACAGCAGCCCTTACCTACCCCGTGCTTTCCCACCTTATCTCGAACATATTTGATCTGAGAGCGTGGGAGGCCCGATGAGAGCGCTATTCATTCTTTTTATAATTTCGCTTGCGGGAACGTATTGTTTCGCAGGACCCCAATACAGAGGCCAAATTTCCTCGGCCCTGCGGTTTATTGAGCACTATCAGACCACGGGGGAGGAAGGTTATGACCCCGGACAATGGGTGGCGCGAGTCACCTCTTACCTACCCTCGAATGTAGGAGTGGGAAAATTTAATCACCCTTATGAAGAACCCACCGCTTTTGTCGCGGCCTCGGTCGCCAATGTTTTGGCAGAGATTTATTTTCTAGCACCGGAATATGATTCCATTCCGCCGATGATTGAAAAAACTGTGGCGGGATTTAAAAATTATTATTGGGATCAGCTTTTTAACTTTTATCCACCCACAACTTACCGAGGCGTGAAAGTTCGTCAGCCGCGTTACATGTACCTGGCTCCCCGCTTTAAGGGCTTTGCCAATATTCCGCCCGATGCAGACACCACGTCGATTTCATACACGACTTTGCAGTATCGACATAAAATTCACCAGGGCGAGCACAGTTATCAACCTTTGCCTGATTCAGTGATGGAAGCCTTCTCGTCGGCGCGGGATATGAATCGCAAGCCGCATATTTACAATGCGGGACAAGGACAGAAAAACACCGGCGCCTTTTTAACCTGGCTTTGGGATGACATGGATCCCAAAATGCCGCGCAATCTTTTTGCCCGGCCGAACAACGGGACGCGCGTGCCTTTCAACCGCAATGATGTGGACTGCGTGGTGAATGCGAATGTTTTAAAAATGCTGACCATGGCGAAACGCACCGACGGGCCTGGATACAAAGCGGCCTGCAATCACTTAAACCGGATGGCGATCAAAAAAGATTTCTTTTACTGCGGGATGTATTATCCCAGCCGCTATGTTCTACCCTACACCATGGCGGAAATTATTCACCAAGGTGGAAGTTGCCTGGAGCCCTCTCGCGATAATCTGATTGCGTTTCTTTTGAAAAAACAAAAACGCAACGGCGGTTGGAAAAACAAATACATGAGTCGTCCTGATCGCATTCAGTCCACCGCCTGGGCACTCAGTGCCTTGGCGCAATTAGGTGATCCTGAAAACCCCCGACACCGTGAGGCGGTTCGCGATGGCGCTGATTATTTGTCCGGAATGAGCACCAAAGACAGAAATGGTTTTGTGTATTGGCCAGGTGAAGTTTATTTTGCGGCGACTTTTGTCGCTCGGTATCCGGTGGTGTGGAGATCATCTGCGTATACGACAGCTGTGGCGGCTAAAGCTCTTTTACTTGCGGAGAGATTTTAATGAACAACCGAAATGCCACCGCTCGATATGTGTTAACAAGTATTTGGTTCGCTTGCCTGGCGTTCTGCATCTTTTATCTTATCTTTGATGTGGACCCGTTAAAAATATGGCTGCTTTTCGGTTGTGCGTGCCTGGGAATTTTCGGTGCACAATTCTTTAAGCAGGACAGACATAACTTTGCGGCGGTTCTCGCTCAGTGTGTTTTAATGCTGGCCGGAATCACTATCACCCTTAACATTGCACCGGCGACTCTGGAAGCGAACATCACCCTCGCAATAGTTCCCCTAGTCCCGGTCGTTTTCCTGCGAAAGCTTAACTACTATCTGGTCATCGGAACTTTTATTGTTGCAGTCATAATCCTGATTGTGAGTGAGCTTGCTTTAACCCATCAGGCCCCGGTCTTGGTGCAAATTTATAACTTTCTGCTGAAGCTTGTGACCCAAACCATTGTGTTCGTTTTGACTTATGCCTTACGTGTCTTTCGCGATAAATTTCCTTCCGCTACGTGAAGTCTGGGATTCTCGAATTGCTGTTACACACCTTTGGCTTCTGCATTTTCTCAAAGAGGCGCCTATTGCATGATCTTGTCCTTACCCACTGGTAAATTAATTGTGACTCACAACAGTTATTTATATGGGAAAGGATATCCTATGAGTTCCTCTTTCTTTACTGTTTCCGATGGCACTAAAATTTTCTATAAAGACTGGGGCAAGGGACAACCCGTTTTGTTCTCTCACGGCTGGCCTCTAACAGCCGATGCGTGGGATGGACAAATGCTGGCCTTACTCAACGAAGGCTATCGCGTGATCGCTCATGATCGTCGCGGCCATGGGAGATCGTCTCAGACTTTCGAAGGCAATACGATGGATCAATATGCCGATGATTTGGCAGAATTGATTGATCACTTGGATCTGCAGGATTTAATTTTGGTGGGTCACTCCACGGGTGGCGGCGAAGTGGCTCGCTATATCGGTCGCCATGGTTCCACTCGTGTCGCCAAAGCTGTGCTTGTGGGAGCGGTGCCTCCATTGATGTTAAAAACTCCCCAGAATCCGGAAGGTCTACCGATTGAGGTTTTTGATGACATTCGTAAAGGTGTCACCGACAACCGCTCGCAGTTTTTCCTGGATCTTTCTAAAAAGTTTTATGGCTTCAACCGCATGATGCACAAAACTGTCGAAGGCACCTGTGACTCTTTTTGGTTGCAAGGAATGATGGGAGGAATCAAGGCGGAGTATGATTGCATCGAACAATTTTCTGAAACGGACTTCACTGAAGATCTTAAAAAAATGGACATCCCGACTTTGTTGATTCACGGAAGTGATGATCAGATTGTTCCTATTATTGCTTCATCTATCGAGGCCGTGAAGTTCATACCGAACGCGGAACTTAAAGTGTATGACGACGCTCCCCACGGACTTCCCCAAACCCATGCTGAAAGATTCAATGCGGATCTGCTGGAGTTTTTCGGTGCTGAATCTGAAATCACGGCGGGCCGAAATAAAGGTCGCTTGAGTGATCAGATCAGTTCGCAACACCACTAGCAGGATGGGGCTATCTTAATGAGATGGCCCCACCTTAAAGGTTCCTCCGTTGAATTTAATTCCTTACTTGTTTGAGAACTAGTCAGATTTGCAGCTTCCTACGGCATTTAAACTGAAGGTATTGCTTTATAACGGGCCTACATATTGCTTTGTGCTGTTTCCATGAAAAAAACAATGATCTCTTCTGTAAGTCTTTTTGTGGGTTTGGCGTTACTTAACGGATGTACTGCTTCATCAGAAAGTAAAGAAAACCTTGTTGGCGAGTGTATACCAGGCATCGTCGGTGGCTATTCGACATCCAAGTCCGATCCATTGTCTAAAAAGGTCGTCATGCTCATAGGAAGCACTGTCGATTCAGACGGAAATCCCGCAAGTTCTGTTTGCACTGGGACTCCAATCACTGACGATGTGATTTTAACTGCCGCCCATTGCGTAAAAGGCAATACGGAAATGAAGGCTTATTTCGTCACAGACGCAACCTGCTCTTCAGGCTTTAGACTTTCAAAAACTGGTGTCGCTGCAAGTTCTTTTGCTTATGATCATAACTATAGAGATTCCAAATATTCAGGAATCAAAAATGACGTGGCTTTGGTTCGCCTGAAATCTAAAATCCCCGCAGACTATGATATCAGCCAACTTTATATGGGTGATCAGCTAAGCTCTGATACAGTGACGTTGGTTGGTTACGGTAAAACCTCCGAAACAAAACAAGATTCTGCGTTTCTTCGCTCCAAATTGAAAAGCTATTCTCGCGACGTAAGAGTTTCCACTGAAACAGTAACGATTCAACAACAGGATGGTGGTCTTTGCTCGGGTGACTCTGGTGGACCTATCTTTGTTGAAGTAAACGGAGAAAAGCAGATTCTGGCTGTTACTTCCTATGTATCCAATATGACGGAAAGCACGATCTGCCACGGAACTGCGACCGGCATGTATTCCAAATCCATCCTTCCTTGGATTGAAAAGACTCTTCCGAGCCTTCAGTAAATCACATGTCTCATTTTGAGAAACACCGAGGGTGCTCACTCAGTTGACACCCCGGTGACAATCCTCCGATTCCTCCAAAACAGTTAACAAATGAGATGAGGTCACTCCAGGGTAACGTTGTGAAAACACTCGGAAGTTTCACAATGCCCACTGTGCCTGGTCCTTGCACTACCTTTTGGATATGGAAATCACTAGGCTTTACAAAAGAATTTTAGCAGGGACTCTATGTATCTCTTTATTGTCGGGTTTTACCGGCAAGGAAGAGTATGTAGAATTAAAAGGTATGCTAAACGGTCGCAGCTCGGGATCATTCACTCGTGGTGATAACAATATTGTGACGACATTAACACGCGGAACTCGTGGAGAAATTCTTGAAACCAAGAAGCTTCGTTCTGGTTCTTTCGGGATTAAAATCCGCGTATTGAATGGTCGATTCCAGGGCGACGAGATGTGGGTCTATCATAAAGACGGCGCATCTGATTTGAGCTTGTATGCAGAAATGCCAAGCAACTGGAATCAAGCCCGAAGCGCTTCCAGTGTTTCCACAGCCAAAGCGGCGCGTGTTGAAACCGACAAGCCAGCCATTGCAGATCCGGAAAGCACCAAAAAGAAATCGGCACGCACTGCTGAAGCAGTAGAAGCTGTGAATAAAGCGAATAAAGCTGTTAAAAAATCTAATTGCACCGCTTGCTCTGTGGCGGCAGCTGCCCCAACAACAGAAGGTCAACGTTCAACAATTGCTCCTGAAAGAACTCGTTATAGTTCTGGCGGCAAAGCTCTTGCGAAACGTACGATTCCTAATGCTTGTATGAAGATCATGAACACACAGGGTCGCCCAGGCTCTTTGGGGCAAAAGATGATCAGCTTGATGTCCCGTCCCGGTTATAAAGAGGACTTTACAAGTTCCAATGCTTTAGGAAAATTGTGCCCTCGTTTTAACTCTCTCAGTGATCAAAACAAGATGATGGCTTGGACATGGTTCTGGACCGCACTGGCTCGCGAGGAAAACGTGACGTGCAATGCTTCCACAGTGCATGGTGAAACTTATGTGGATCGCAGTGGTAGAACTCGTATCCTAAATCCAGATGTCGGTATCGGTCTTTGGACGATGGAAAAAAGTGCTGCTGTTCGTCGGGAAAATGCACGCGGACCGGAATGCAGCAACGTCGCAACTGCTGAAGGACAAGCCCGATGCGCGATTTCGATCATGCGTAAGGATTTGGTTGGTTCTAGCAATGCAACAAGTCCTGGTAGCTACTGGGGCCCTCTTCGTGGTAAACGTGTACAGAGACAAATGATGCCTCATATGGAAAGGTTCAGACTATGTTTTCAAAAGTAATCACTCTTCTTAGTCTTGCGGTCATTTCTTTTTCATCTGTTGCGCAAGCTGAAAGTATTCCCACTTTATCATTGGGGAAATACGAACTGACTTCCGGTGATGAAGAGTACTGCTCTGAGCTTGAAGTTAAAAAAAGCGATATTACCGACACCTATTTGAAAATTGGTAAGGACAGATTCTCTCTATCGAATAAGGAGTTCAAAGAGCCTTCTGATTTCGATACAAGCTGCGAAGATCATTTGATCTCCACTCGCGAAGACAATGACACTTCAACGAAGCTTACGAGAATAGTTAAAGAAGTTTGCAAAGGCAGTATCAAAAATTCTTCGTTGAAATCGGTGATCGTGACGGCACAAACTATCACGATCAACCAAAAGAAAGATCAAAAAGATCTTGGGACCTGTGTATTCACTAAAAAATAGTTATCTTGCGCAAGAAGCAAGATAGATCGAACGAGGCTTGGAGCCAGCCGCATTGAGAGTCAATGTGTCCTGGGCCAGGCCTTTTCCCGTTTTATAGTCGATATCAATCGACTGACGAGACAAAGTCATACCCATCTGACGTTTGGTACTTTCCAGCTTTAATCCAGAGTCGTCATTTTTTTGAATCACGTGGATGGAATCGACTTTGACATAAATCTGCGAAGACTTGGGTGATTGGCCTTCAAGGACCACGTCGCCGAACTCAGTCAGATTCACGGTATACGTTTCTTGAGGCTTCATGGAGGCGTTAACAGACCCCTTACAAGTTACCACCACATCTTTTTCAGCGTGAGCCAGGGAGCTCATAAGAAGCAATGCGGGTATTAATAGAATTTTCGTCATAAGGACCTCCGGGACAACCAATGCCACCTGAGATACAAATGCCGGGCCGAACACCAAATCGCATTCGTTTGAGTAGAATGCGATTCCCTTCCTTTTTAATGAAAAAAGGAAAGCCCCTGGCCTAAAACTGCACATTCGTGGAATTACGGTGATTGAGTTTCAACACGGATAACATATTAGCGAATGCCACAAGTTCCTCTTTCGGCAATATATCCTCATGGCAAAAAGCTTGGGTGGTATTGATAAATTAAAAAAAGCTGCGGAGAAGTGCCGTGACTGCGATTTGTATAAATACGCGACTCAAGTTGTTTTCGGAGAAGGCAGTGCCAAGGCCTCATTGATTATCGTGGGCGAACAGCCGGGCAACGAAGAGGATCTGCAAGGTGAGCCCTTCGTGGGACCTGCGGGGGCGATGCTAAAAAAATGCCTGGAGGCTGCGGGTGTGCCTCTGGCAGAAGTTTATCTCACGAACGCGGTTAAGCATTTCAAATTTAAACAAGCAGCACCGGGAAAACGTCGCATCCACGATAAGCCCAATGCCATGCAAATAAATGCCTGCCATCATTGGTTGGAAGACGAAATCTCCGTGATTCATCCGAAAGTGATTTTAGCTTTAGGTGTAACTGCGGGGAAAAGTGTTTTAGGAAGGAATCCAAAAATCTCCACTGAACGCGGAAAAGATCTTGCAGAGTCAGATGACTCCCCGTCAATTTACGTGAGCTGGCATCCCTCGGCGATTTTGCGCAACCCTGATCGCGAACGAGCCGATCAACTCCGCCACGAGCTGATCAAAGATTTAAAAATGATCTGGAAGAAAATTTCTGCAACCGAACGCTAGAAAATTGTTTTATGCGAGGCACGCCAAGGAGGCGTACTCCTGTACGCCGACGAGAAGCAACTGCTTGCGTTAGATTTTAGTTTTTACGAAGGCTTCGACTTTGTCGACGACTTGATTCAGATCCAACTCTGTTGAATCCAATTCGAAAGCATCTGCAGGCACAGTCATGGGCGCCACTTTGCGAGTGGAATCCTGATGGTCGCGTTGCTTTTGAGCTTTGGCCATGTCGCCTTCATCAAGACCCAATTCAGTCGCACGACGAGCAGCTCGGTGTGCGCTGGAAGCTGTCAGGTAAACTTTTGCTTCAGCTGTGGGGAAAACCACAGTTCCGCAATCGCGGCCCTCGGCCACCAAACCGTCTTCGCCTTTGCTGCAGTTACGTTGCGCATCTAAAAGAGCTTTACGAACTTCAGGGTAATGGCTGACTTTGGAAGCAAAGTTACCCACGTCTTCGTGAGCAATAGCATCTGTGACATCTTCATTTTGAAAATAAACCCGCGTGCGATCTGGTTCTAGGCGAACACTCCAGATAGGATTGTGAGTTAACTCGGACAACGCTTGCACGTCATCAAGGTTCACTTTCAATTGAATAGCAGCATAGGCAAGTCCACGATAGAAGGCACCTGTAGAAACCCATTTCCAGCCAAGACGGCGGGCAAGTTCACGGCTTACTGAAGATTTACCAGATGCCGCAGGTCCATCGATCGTTACAACTAATCCCATTTCCACTCCAAAATCCTATCTACACCAGCACTTAAAATTCTTTAAACTGTCGGAATTGGCGTCCCCGCCAAGACAGGAATTTCTTTCAGCACTTCTTTCAAAGCTGCGATAGCTGCTTCGTTTTCATGCTCCAAACCGACACTCAAGCGCATATGCGTTTTGAAACCATAGTTCAAAACAGGTCGCATGATGATCCCACGACGAAGCAAAGCTTCATTGACTTTCACCGCGTCACGAAGTGTGTCAAACATGACGAAGTTACCTTGGGAATGAATGTACGGCAGGCCTAATTCTTCTAATTTCTTGTAGAAGTAATCAAGCCCTTTCCAGCAAATTTGCTGCGAGCGTTGTAGGAATTCTTTATCCTGCAGAGCCGCATTTGCTGCGACTTGCGCTAAATCGTTGACATTAAAAGGCTTGCGCACGCGGTTATAAACTTCAACCACCGTAGGTGGCGCAATCATAGCACCCACGCGGAAACCCGCCAGGCCATAGATTTTTGAGAAGGTGCGTAAAACGATAAGGTTGTTGTATTTGTTGATGTAATTTTGCGCCGATGCGTAGTCTTCAGCACGAACGAATTCGTTATAAGCCTCGTCGAATACGATCATCACATCATCACGGTTTCCAAGTCGGGCTAGGAAAGACTCCACCTGCTCTTTTGATGCATAGGTCCCCGTTGGATTGTTTGGATTCGAAATAAAGATCAAACGGATGTCTTTTTCCTGGTGGTGAGCCATGAAATAATCGGCAATCGCCTCCAAATCAAAGCAATAGCCTTCCGTCAAAGGAACCTTATGAAGAGCTGCACGGTTGGCGCCTGCGCTCACTTCATAGGCATTAAATGCCGCCACAGAGGTCAAAACACCCTGTTTTGGTTCGCAAAAAATGCGCGTTAACAAGTCGATCAGCTCATCACTGCCATTTCCAATCGCCAACTGCTGCTTAGGAAAGCCCCACTCGTTGGACATCGTCTGCAAAAGCTCATAATGTGAAGGATCTGGGTAAAGATTTTGGTGCTCCAGTGCCTTTTTAACCGCTTCCATCGCTTTTGGGCTTGGGCCCAAAGGGTTTTCGTTGCTGGCAAGCTTATAAACCTTAGACAATCCGTACTCGCGCTGAGTTTCTGAAATCGGTTTACCGGGTTTGTAAGGCACGAGGTTTAAAATTTCTGGAGAAATCTTCACGTAACAATCCTTTTCTTATGGGGACTTGTTTGCTATATCTGATCGCCTAGCTTTAACACATTCTAGTGCGATTTCAATAGAGAGCGTTTAAAAATGCAAAACAGTTTCATGTTCGGGGTAAGTGTTGGTGAATCCTTCGCAGAATACATTCTGTGGGATGGTTCTAAAACAATTGCTGCCAAACGCGCCTACCTGTCCCGCGAGAATTTAAAAAATTCTCTTCAACAATTTGTTTCTGCTCACAAAGATAAAGTGATCGCAAAAACCTTCGTGAGTTTAAGAATTTCTGACAGACTCATGGATTACAAACTTTCCGGCGCCGTGGCTCACGTGACGACCGAAGGTTTTGAAAATTGGCTGGAACTGCGTGGCTGTTCAGGTTCTGCTTTAACGTCTGAGGAGTTGCATTTTTCCGTTCGCGAAAGAATCCAGGCTTCAGGGCAAGTGATTCAACCCCTTGCAAACGAAGAACTTGAAAGCATCGCCGCAAAACTTGAATTGATGAAGATCAAAAAAGTGTGCCTGCACTTTTTGCATGCGACGATCAATCCCGCCCACGAAAAACAGGCGCAGGAATTTTTCCAATCGAAAAATATCGAAGTCTTTATCCCTGAAAAAACTGAAAATCAGGACGAAGTCACACGCTGGAGAAAAAATGCTCTGAACGCGACGATTTCCAGTCTGTTTCAGGATTTGAAAAAAGACCTTTTGGAAGCTTTGAAAGATGCCGTTACTGAAGACAAAGTTTACTTTGTTGGTGCTGAAGGCGAAGTTTTCCAAAATGAAAATCACAAACGCGTGGGCAGTCTTTTTGCTTCCTACAGCGCTTTGGGTTTTCAGTACCAAGACGCAAAAACCGACGTTTTGCATTTAGGCCTTGAAGATTTCGTTTTAATTTCTCCGCAATCCTGGAGTGAGATCTGGGAAAGTCCTTGGGGCAAAGTTGAAAACAGAAGCCTGAAAATCCGACAGTTGGCGGTGCAACCGACGCAAGGATTGGAACTGAATGATTTCAATCATTTCGATTTCAACCAACGTAACGAAGGTTGGGAGCCAGGACCGATGAGTTTTGGTCGCGGGCAAAAACCCACTTTGATGGATCTTTGGACTGAGAATGCAAAACTGGGCAAACTGGATGGTTTGCAGGATCGCATGGTTCCAGCGGGCATTCAAAAATTCAAAAACAGCCTTTTGACTTTGATTAAAGCCAGCTATGACCGCAACCTGGAAACAGCGGCCGTGATCAAAGAATTGCAAAGTCTGGGCATGCAAAAAATCGTGATGGAATCATTGATGCATCGTCAGAATAAAAAAGTCAAAGTTACGGGTCCTTTGGCGGATCTTTTCGCCAATGGTTTCAAAAAAGATCCGAATGCTTCTTTTGATAACGAAGATTTCGCAGAAGCCCGCGCGGTGATTGCCGTCGGCACCAAGGCTGCCTTCAGCAAATCCGACACGAAGGCAAAGGTTTAAGCTATGTCTTATCAAATCGAACTTTTTCACTCTTTGCTTTCTGATTTTCTTCAAGGTGAATCAGCGCTTTTAACCAACGAAGGCGATGTCTTGTTACTTCGCGGAAACAATCCTGTTTCTTACGACACTCTGGTGAAAGCGGCTCGCACGGTTACCAAATATTTGAAATTGAACGAAGGCGATATTGCGCTTCTGAACGATCCTTACAGCGGCGGAACGACTTTAGATGAAATCACTTTCATCATGGCCGTTTCTGAAGATCTGGTATGGGTCACGCGCCGTCCTTTGGGTAAGTATCTGAAGCTGGTAAAAAGTGTCGAGGAAGAAGGCTTGCGTATTCCGCCCACTCCCCTGCGCCAAAAAGGCCAGTTGAACGAAATGATCCTGGGAGCGATGAGTGCGCACCCGGCTTGCCCTCCCCAATTCACGGAGTGGATCAAATCTCAATGTGCGGATTTGATTGTTGCGGCTCAACGCCTGCATGACACAATCGAAGGCACCGGACTTTCAGTCACTGGTGATTTGATTGAAGAGTACGTGAAACTTTCCAAAAAAATGGCTGTGCAAAGAATTTCTGAAAAGGCTTCGGGCGAAACACGCGTGGATGTGGTTTTGGACAGCGGCGAATTGCTGCGTGTGAAATTGGAAATTCAAGACGGTAAAGTCGCGATTGATTTCGGGGGCACATCGGCTGCCAAGACTTTACATCTGACGGAATCTGCGACGTATGGAGTTTGCTTCCATGCGATCAGCAAGTTCTATGGTTTTAAAAATTACGCTAATTCCGGCTCCTTTTCAGTTCTGCAAGTGACAAAACCTGCGGGCTGCTGGTTGATGGCAAAATATCCGGCTTCTACTTTAAAGGGTATGACCTGCGGAGTGGCCGCTGTACAAACTGCGATCGATCTGGCTTTGACTTTCATTCATAGCAAACATGAAAAAGCATTGAACGCTTACACTCCGGTGATGTTGCAGTTGAATCATGGTGATTCCAAAGCGTACCTGAATATTGAAGGTGGCGAAGGTGCGACGGCGGAACACGATGGGCAAAACGCCCACATCGAAGGTCTTTCGATTGAAACTTTGGAACGTCGTTTTCCGGTGCGTGTGCAACGCATGGATCGCAGAAATTCCACAGGTGGAAAAGGCAAACATTCCGGCGGTCGCGGTTTGATTTTCAAAATGGAAGCGTTGGAAGATATCGAAGTTTCGTGGTTAACGGACATGACATTACACCGCCCTCGCTTACCCAAAACATGTTCTCACGGTGATGCCGCAGAAGTGATGCTGGAACATGGTGAAAGCTCCAAGAACCTGCCTGTATCCGGTCAACAAAAAATCCTGAAGGGTGAGGTCCTAAGTCTGTGTTCAGGCACAGGCGGAGGCTATGGTCGCGCGGAAACAAAAGTCGTGGTAGAATAGTTGCACTCCGACTTTGTCGGAGTATTCCAGGTATTTGCTTTAGTCACAGGAGGTTCTCGATGAAGACAGAAGTCACGTATTTAGCTGGTGGATGTTTTTGGGGTATGGAGGACCTGTTGCGCAAGCTTCCGGGCGTTATTAAAACCGAAGTGGGCTATATGGGTGGCAATACTCAGAACGCGACCTACAACGAAGTCAAAACAGGAACCACAAACCACGCAGAGACTGTGAAGGTGGAGTTCAATCCTGAGCAGCTTTCTTTCGAAAATCTTTTGCTTTATTTCTTTAAAATTCATGACCCGACGACGGTAAACCGTCAAGGCAATGACATCGGCACTCAATATCGCAGCGAAATTTTCTTTACCTCTGATGAGCAAAAAGAAACCGCAGCCAAAGTGATCGCTCGCGTAGATAAATCCGGTGCGTGGGGCAAACCTGCGTCCACAGTGGTTGCCAAGGCTCCTGAGTTTTGGTCCGCCGAAGGTTATCACCAAGATTATCTTCTGAAAAACCCAGGTGGCTATACTTGCCATTTTGTTCGTAAAGTTGATTTTTAAATAAAAAAGGTCCCTCGGGGGACCTTTTTTTTGGCTTAATTATTACTCGCGAATTTCTTTAAGCATATTGATCAGAGTCTGTTGATTTTGTGCTTCGGTAAAGCTCAGTTTCGCTGCCCCCTTTTGCACTTTCATTTTATCGATCAGACGTTTCACTTTGGAATCCATTTGCGGCGTTTTTCCAAGCTTGATCAAAAGATTCTTGGCGTCGATACCTTTTTGTAAAACTTCGGTTTTAAGATATTCCACCTGTGTCGCATTCATACCTGACATATCCAGATCCCAGCCCATCAACAGAGTCTTTGCCTGCATCACCAGATTTTTATCACCCAGTTTTGAAACCATATCGATGAACATAAGCGGGAACATGTTGTAACGGGTCTGCAAAATTTGAATGGCTTTTTCTTCGTGAGCCAATACTTCGCGTATCGAACCTTTTTGGGGAATATCACGCGGAGCCAGCAAAGCTTCTTCCATCAGACTGTACATGCTGACAAGTTCCGTTTCGCCCAGGCGATCCACATTCTCGACCTGCTTGCGGTTCGTACGATCCATGGCGACCGCCATCGCATTGAAAGACGCCGTCAAGTTGTCTCGGGACGTGATGTCTTTGGCATCGGGTTCAGCTAACGGATCGACACTGTTATCACGTTGAGCAAGCTCTTCGATTTCCATGAAAAATTCCTGGGCTGCTTGTTGTTCTAACAGCTCTCGTTTGGCAGAGGATCTATCCTGACCCAGGCCATTCCACAATTGGACTTCGTAGGACATGAAGTACTTGGTTGCTTCAGAGATTTTTTTGAACAACGTCGGCGCTTGCAGAACAGAGTTATAAGCCTCACGACGAAGCTGCAAAGCATTCCCCTGGCGAAGAGCATCGTACAGCTCATCGGTTTGATCCTTAAGCTCGCCTGTGCTCTTTTTCATATCCTCGGTGGTATCACTCATCTTCACCGTGGCGTCGTGCATTTCATCGACTTTTTTCAACTCTGAACACGCAACCATCGAAAATAGTAAAAGGACCGACAAACAGATCTTATGTTTCATAAATACATCCCAGTGTGGTGTGTTCAACGAGTGGACAATTGCCACTTTCAGTCACTTTCGTGGAACACTATCTGCGGTTATTTTCTCTCTCATTCTGCAGAGAGCAAAAACTCCAAATTATGTGCCACGTACCAGTTACAACTCCGTAATTTGCGAGTTTGGGTTGGAAACTTGCGAAAAGACACGGTAACGAATTATCAGTCTGTAAGTTAAGAGGGGCTCCAGAAATGAAACTGCTGATAGCTGCAATGATGCTCACAATCGGATTCCGAACATCGGTCGCGATGGCGGATACCATTTTGGTCAGATCAGATGCGTGGTGTCCGTACGTCTGTGACAGCGCAAAAGATCCCGGTTACATGGTGGAAGTCGTATCTAAAATTTTCGAAAAAAATGGGCACAAAGTAAATTTCTCGATGGTCAATTGGGCTCGCGCAGTCAGCGAGACTCGCAGAAACAAAGCGACTGCGATTGTCGGGGCAAACTATAACGACGCCCCCGACTTTGTCTTCCCGACAAAAACGTTGGGACACGGTCAGGACTTTTTCTTTGTTAAAAAGGATTCGACGTGGACCTACAAAGGAAGTGCTTCCCTGGTTGGTAAAAGAATCGGCGTCATCAATGGCTACGCTTATGGTGGCGACATGGATCGCATCGTTTCTGAAAACAAAGACATTTTTATTTCCATCTCGGGCGAGCATCCTTTGGATCAAATTATCAAAATGATTGAAAGCAAACGTCTGGATGCTTTTATCGAAAATCAAACGGTGCTAAAAACGAATTTGGCGAACATGGGACTAAGTCCTGATGAATACAAACCGGTCAGCTCTCAAGTGGCCAACGACGCAAAACTTTTCATCGCCTTTTCACCCGCTAATAAAAAATCTGAAATCTATGCCAAGATCTTTACGAAAGGCATCACAGAGATGCGCCAAAATGGCGAGCTTGCTCGCATTTTGGCTAAGTACGGCCTGACAGATTGGGAACAACAAGAAGCTTTAGAAACGGCGACTAAATAATCTTAGCGCCGCTGGCTTCCAATGCACGTTTGATTCTTTCCACGTGTTCAATGCTGGAAGTCTCCAGCACGAAATCAATACGCGTTTCGCGCAAAGACAAGCCTTGAGAAACGCGGTCATGGCGAACTTCCAAAACATTGGCTTTTTCAGAAGCAATAACTTGAGTCAGATTGCTTAGGTTTCCTGGCAAGTCATCGACGATCACGGACAACTCGCACAATTTCCCACGAAGAGCCTGACCACGATCGATGATTTTGCTGACGATATTTAAATCGATGTTGCCACCGCTGATAATCACGCAGCATTTTTTGCCCAAATCCAGACCACGATGCATAGCTGCTGCCATGGCTGCAGCACCGGAACCTTCGGCAACGGTTTTTGCACGCTCCATCAAGAACACGATCGCTTCAGCAATTTCGTCATCACTGACAGTCACGACTTGGTCGACATACTTTGAAATAAAGTTGTCGTAGATAATTTGCGAAGGATTTTTAATCGCAATACCGTCGGCGATTGTTGCCGCACGTTTCTTTTTTTGGTCTTGAGTTTGTTTGTTGTACAGACAAGCCATCCCCGGGGAGCGATCGCTTTGGACACCGATCACGCGCACTTTAGGATTGATGGTTTTTACTGCCAGGGCCACGCCACTAATCAGTCCACCACCGCCGATAGGTACAATCACCGTATCCAGATCAGGAACTTTTTCAAGAAGCTCAAGACCGATCGTACCTTGTCCTGCGATCACATAAGGATCTTGATATGGATGGACGAAAGTGAAACCGTTTTCCTTTTCAAGTTTCTGTGCGTGCTCGTAAGCTTCGTCGTAAATTTCGCCTTTTAGAACGACGTTCGCGCCATAGGAGCGAGTCGCCGTGGCTTTGCTGATAGAGCAATTTTCTGGCATCACGATGGTGGATTGAACACCGGCCAAACGCGCTGACAAGGCCACGCCCTGCGCGTGATTTCCGGCGGAACTTGCCACAACACCGCGGGCTTTTTCTTCAGCACTCAGGTTTGAAATTTTATTGTAGGCGCCACGGAATTTAAAACTTCCGGTACGCTGAGTGTTTTCGAATTTAAAGTAAACTTCGCTCTTTAACAGGTTGCTGGCACTGATGGAATGACTCATCTCTGTTGGGCTGATGATGTCTTTGATAAGCTGACGTGCCTTCTGAATGTCTTCGAAAGTTACTTTCATATCGTTGGGCATAGAAACCGGAACTCCTGTTGATTCGCCTACTTTCTTCTAAAATCGGGGCGTGGGCAAGGTGGTTTCACAGAGGTGATGCCTCTGCGGGTGGGCATGCAAAACGACTCCAAACATACGTAATTACTCAGTTTTTCGTCTTAAAGCTGGAAAACTCAAGAAATATTATGTCTCATAGTTATCATATATTAAGCGGAAATACTCAAAAGGACTCATGATTTCGGCAAAATCACCGAAAAGTCTAGGGAGGGGTATCAATTTGATCAACCGACTTAGATTTCTAAATTTAACGACAGCTTTGATGCTTGTTTGGAGTTCTGCGTTTGCGCAAGTTCCGGAAGAGCTTCAGGAAGTCGTGTTAACTGGAAATCTTTTTGGTCGCTCCTCTGCCGATTTTTCTAAAAATTCAAAAAACATCAAAACGACCGTCACTCAAGGTTCAAAAGGAACCGTTGTTGAATCTCGTCGTATGAAATCCCCGGGGTCCTACGGAGTGAAAATCCGCCTGACTGAAGTTGGCAAAGGTAAAACCAATGCCAAACCTGGAGATGAAGTTTGGGTTTATTATAACAAGAAAAATCCGTGGATTACTTTCCGTGATACCAAAGACATGGAAGTACAAAATCCAGAGAACGCTCTGACTGCTAAAGCTCGACAATCCGGTGAAGGAATCCCTGCTCCGTCCCCTGCAAATCCTGCAGACGACAAAAGTATCGACCCGAATGAGGCGATGCCAACTGGCGATCGCAGTCAGACTGAGGCTGGCACAGGCAACAACTGCTTGTTGAATAACTCCTGCGGCACCAGCGCGAATCACGAGGCCATGAAATCCGTCGCTGACAAGATTCTGGATGATGAAATAGCGAAGAACCGCAAGACTAAAGAAGCCGAAGAAAAAAAGGCCTCTGAAAACGTGGTCGATTACAAAAAAGAAGCGGCTGAGAAAAAAGCTGCTGCGACTCTTGCGAAGTTTAAAAAACGCAAATACACGATGACCAGCAATGAGTGGAAAGAATTCCCCGAGATTATGAATTACTCCACAAGTGCCGCGGTTCAAAAAACTATTAAATCCGGTATTAGGAACGCTGAACGTGATTCCGAAGGCCAATGTTATCAGTACGTCAAAGATGCGATGCTCGCTGGCGGATTGGTAAAAACCCGTCCTAATGGTGTGCCCGCACAAGGAGCCGTTGAGACCCTTAAGAAGCATGGTTTTGTGAACTTGTTAGAAGGAAAATACAAAGGCATTATTAAAAGTGCTGATGATGCTCCGAAGGGAGCCATCATAGTTTATGCTAATAAAAGAAGAACACATTACGGTGATATTCAGATTAAAACGGATTGGGGAACTGATGGAGGCTACGTCAGTGACTTCTTCACTCCCAATGACTTTTTGACCGGTTCTAAAAGGGCCAGAGATCAAAAAGCAATTGGCAACCCGTACAAAATCATTGGCGTCATGATTAAGCCATAGGAACTTATATGAAAATGTTTGCATGGGCTCTGACATTTATTTTTATGACAAGCTTCCACGCGCAAGCGGGAGCCGACGAATCCCTTTACGCCTTGGACGGAGCGAAGAAAATGATTTCTAGCCTTCCAGATATGCGTGTCTACAAAGTAAAGGGTGATAACGATCCTGTATTGAAATCGACAGCTTCAATCAATCGCAGCCTCAATGAAGCGGTGACGGAGTATTTGAAAGAACCTGAGGACCAACGTCTGCTGGAAGAGATCGTGCTGACGGCATCTGAATACAATAAGAAAGATGGCTACCAACCAGGTTCAGTGGCACTTGTTCCGATTTACAAGAAAGCCTATAATCAGAAAAAGCCCAATAAGGATTTACAAACTAGTTTTGAAAAGGCAGTGGGCAAACTTTCCCCGACAGATGCCAAACAGCTGATGAAATCCACGCAGAATCAGTATCGCTACTCTGAAGAAGGCGGATAAAAATCCCCTTTTTCGGAAAAGAAAAAAGCGCACTCTTATCAAGTGCGCTTTTTTTATTATTTAAATCTTTAGGCTCACTTCGTGAGCGGGGTGCCTGTCCCCTCTTCGCGTATGAATCGGCGAAGAGATATAGCCGTTCTCGCTGTTACGGAGATATGCCAGGAACTCTTCCAGGCCCTGGTGGTCGGTGTTGTCGCTCGCGATAATGCCCGAGCGCACTTGCGGTTCCATCAATTTTAACACATCCATGTACATGCCTTTAGGACCGTCCAAGAAAAGCATATCGACGTTTTGAGGCAGGTCTGCTTTTAAAGTTTTCAAAGCGTCGCCCACGCGGAACTCGACGAAATCAGCCAGTCCTGCCTCTGTCAGATTCTTTTTCGCACGTTCAGCTTTTTCAGAGTGAAATTCTGTCGTGATGACTTTACCACCACCGTTATCTTTCATCGCAGCAGCTAGATAGATTGTAGAAACGCCAAATGAAGTTCCGAACTCCACGATCGTTTTAGCTTTTGCAGATCGGGCCATCGTGTAAAGCAAGTGACCGAATTCAGGTCCAATCGCCATGTAAACTCCGCGCATGGCAGAGTAAAACTCATCACGCGTTGCCGTCTCCGGCAATTCCATAGCGGCTTTGCGGTTGATCGGATCATTGTCCGCGGCATCTTTATAAAGATTTGCTAATAGATTTTTGACTTTGGGATTTGCGATGGAAGTTTCCATTCTCACCTCTTTCATTTATGCCTGACCTTTTATCGCAAAAATAATTTTCGAACAGATAAAAATTCATGCAGCGATGTTATGAAACAAAATTGAGAAAGTGCGCGATACTCAAAAAAAAAGCGCGCTCTGTTCAGGCGCGCTTTTGAAGTTTTAAATTAGACTTACTAAACAGTTGCGATCTTATGGAAAGAATCAACTTCCAACGAAGCTCCCCCAACCAAGAAGCCACTCACGTGAGCTTGCTTGATCAATTGAGCCGCATTGTCGGGTTTCACACTGCCCCCGTAAAGAATCGGTGCCGTGAATCCCATTTTCGTCAGGATACCGTGAACGTCCGTGTGAGTTTCAGCCACTTGTTCCGGCGTTGCCACCTTGCCAGTACCGATCGCCCAAACCGGCTCATAAGCCACCACGATGGGTTTTGATTTGTCAGCTTTTGCGAGGCCCAAAAGCAATTGAGTTTCCAGCACACGGAACGTGTGAGTCGCCTCACGCTCCTGCAAAGTCTCACCTATACAAAGCATCGGAGTAAGGCCCAAAGATTGGACGTAAGCCACTTTGTCAGCGATCAACGCATCCGTTTCCCCAAATAGAGACCGACGCTCGCTGTGTCCGATAAGAATATAATTTCCACCGATTTCTTTTACGACCTGAGCAGAGTTCTCACCGGTAAAAGCCCCTTGCGCCTGAGAATAAGCATTCTGCACACCAATCTTGATCGCAGAACCCTTCACCGCCTCACAAGCCGCTTCCAAAGAAATAGCTGAAGGAAAAAACACCACTTCCCCAGTAACCGACCCCATAACCTCTTTAAACTTACCCAAAAAAGAACGAGTCTCCGCAGGCGACTTAAAAAGCTTCCAATTCCCAGCAAAAATCTTTTTCATAAAAAAATCCTCTTCAAAAAAATTACAGAAATTCCATTTCCACTGCCGCTCCGGTTGCTACCCGCATCAAACACAGTCGATCAAAGGGCAGCTATCAAAACTCGAAAACGATTAATATCGCTTTGAAGTAATGCGCTTGCCGACGCGATCGAAGAAGCAATTTCCACCTCCGCAGCGATAACCGCATGCGTTAGCAAAAACCAGCAGGCACCTTTTGCAAGTCCCATAAAAAAATGGCCCCAAAGGGGCTCATTTTTTCAGCGGCAAAGCCGCTCTCCGATCCCCATCTCCGTCTCCGACCCCGGCCTTAGCCACCTCTTCAAGAGTTCGCTAAAGTTTGAGCGTAATCGAGGCGCAGGGAGGAAGGCGTACGCCTGTACGCCGACGATAAAAATAGCAGGATGCTATTTTTAAGCGTAGCCCGAAGGGCAATGGGCAGGAGCCCATTGCACCAAGCAACGAAGGATCCGCTCAAGATCAAGCGGCCCTTTGTTATTCGTAGTTACTTGCTGGACGAGCCTTCGCGCGAAGGATCTCCAAGCCCGGCAACTTATCCCCTTGAAGATATTCAAGTGAAGCGCCACCACCCGTCGAGATGTGAGTCATCTGAGCCGCGAAGCCAGACATTTCAGCAGCCGCGGCAGAGTCTCCCCCACCAACAATCTTAGTCGCTTGAGATTCAGCGATCGCTTTCGCAACCCCAAAAGTCCCTTTAGAGAAAGCAGGGTTTTCGAAAACGCCCATAGGACCGTTCCAGAAAATAGTTCCCGCTTCTTTCAAAGCTGCAGAATAGTTGCGAATAGTTTGAGGACCAATATCCAAAGCCATTTCACCGTCTGGAATCACAACATCTTTAGTCGTGTGAGCATTCGCCACATCACCAAAAGCTTTTGTTGCAACGTGATCCACCGGAAGCAAAATAGTTTTGTCACGAGCAGCAATACGCTCGATCATTTCTTTGCAATAGCGAACTTTATCAGTTTCCACCAAAGAGTTACCAACAGACACACCTTGAGCTTTCAAGAATGTGTAAGCCATAGCTCCACCGATGATGAAACCATCAACGATGTCCATCAACTTTTCGATCACAGGCATTTTGTCAGAAACTTTTGCACCACCCATGACCGCGATGTAAGGGCGTTTTGGATTCGTCAAAAGAGAATCCAGCATGTTGATTTCTTTTTCGATCAAGAAACCGATGCCTTTTTCTTTCATCACCGACGGCAGGGCATGAATCGTCGCATGAGCTCTGTGAGAGGCACCGAACGCGTCGTTGATGTAGATCTCTGCATAGTTCGCGATTTTTTGTGCGAACTCGATAGAGTCTTTCGTCTCACCCTCTTCAAAACGGACGTTTTCAAGAAGGATCAATTGATTCATTTTCAAAGAAGGCAGCAAGTGAACAGGAGCATCAGAATCTGGTTCTTCAACCAAGATCACTTCTGCATTCAAGTGCTCTTGAAGACGTTTTGCAACGGGCTCCAGGGAGAACTCTGTGTCGTCTTTTGTTTTAGGACGACCCAAGTGAGAAGCCATAACGATCTTCGCACCATGTTCCATGCAATACTTAATTGTTGGAAGAGACGCAGTGATACGGTTTTCATCCGTGATCTTGCCGTCTTCCATGGGAACGTTCAGATCCAGGCGCAGGAAGACAACTTTACCTTCCAACGCGAAATCACGAACGGTTTTAATGCCTTTAAGACCTGCGCTCATTGATTACAGACCTTTCGCAGCCATGTGTTTAAGAACGTCAACCATACGGTTTGAGAAACCCGTTTCGTTGTCGTACCAAGAAAGAACTTTAACCATGCGAGGACCTACGGTCATAGTGGATGCAAGGTCTACGATGGAAGAGTATTTGTTACCGTTGAAATCAACAGAAACAAGTTCGTTCTTTTCACAAGCCAACACGCCTTTCAAAGCGCCGTTAGAAGCAGCAATCAAAGCTTCGTTAACAGCTTCTTTCGTTACGTCTGCTTTCGCAGTGAATGTGAAATCCACCAAAGAAACGTTTGGAGTTGGAACACGTACGGAGATACCGTCGATTTTGCCTTTAAGTTCTGGCAATACCAAACCTACGTTTTTAGCAGCCCCAGTTGTTGTCGGGATCATGCTAACTGCAGCAGCACGAGCGCGGCGCATGTCAGAGTGAGGAGCGTCCAAGATTTTTTGGTCGTTCGTGTAAGAGTGGATTGTCATCATAGTCCCGTGCTCGATACCGAATTTTTCATTCAATACTTTTGCAAGAGGCGCCAAGCAGTTTGTTGTACAAGATGCATTGGAAACGACGTGGTGTTTTGATGGATCGTAAGCTTCGTGGTTGATACCGTAAACCATCGTGATGTCTGCGCCCTTTTCAGCAGGACCAGAAACCAAAACGCGTTTCGCGCCACCTTCGATGTGTTTCATGAAGTCTTCTTTGTTTTTGAATGCGCCAGAGCATTCAACAACAACGTCAACGCCCCAAGCTTTCCAAGGAACTTCAGCTGGATTGCGGAATTTAGTAACGTGGATTTTTTTACCGTTAACGATCAAGTTTTCGTTGTCGTGACCAACATCGCCAGCAAATGTGCCGTGTGCAGAGTCGTATTTCAAAAGATGCGCATTACCTTCAATGCTATCCAAAGAGTTAATACCTACGATGTCGAATTGCTCGTGAGCAGCTCTGAAGAAAACGCGGCCGATACGACCAAAACCATTAATACCAATGCGAAGTTTTGCCATGAATAGCTCCTTGTTTTAAAACCCACCCAATATGGGCCTTAGAACGCAAAAAAGCCAGTCTAGACACCCTGTCCCGACTGGCTTTTTGGAGCCTACTCCGGGGGGAGCCGGAGTGTAGATAAGCCTAGAATCGCGACACGTTGATATTCGGGTACCCATCCAACGAGTACACAGTCAAAAGCACGTCCGCATAACCGCCCATGGATTCCAAGCGTACATCAATCGCTACGACTCGGTCGCCACGGAAGAAGTTCTCAGAAACCGCACTGTAACCCGCGTACAAAGTGCCACGGTTAAGCAGGCTGTAAAGGGACTGGCGTTGACCGCTCTGCATGTATACGACTGCGTCATGGATACGAGCGCCCGCTGTCAAAGTACGAACTTCCAATTGGTCGATCGCTTGAGGGTAAGAAAGGCTTAAGCGAACCCACTCCCCACCTGTGCGGCGAGTGATACTGGAAACTTGCACATCCGCGCGATCATAGCGCGAAGGAGGCGCTGGGCGTGGCGGAGCCGGACGAGGCGGCATAGGACGAGGTCCCGGACCTGGGCGAGGACCATAGTGACCATCTTGATCGCCACGGCCAGGGCCGTAACCACCACCACCATGATGACCGCCACCGCGACCACCCCACTGAACTTCAGAGGAACGAGACTCATACCAAGAGCCATTGTCACGACGGCAAGCGATACCTTGATTGCGCTCCGTGCGACCGCGAGTTTCGATCACACTAACGTACTCACGGCAGTATTCACCCGTGCGAGCGTTGTAACCTTCTTGAACAGAATTGAAAGAACCGCGAGCCCCTGAACGAGAGCCATTGCGAGCTCCGTCCCATTCACAGTTATCGCCGATACGGCCTTCCAAAGAGCGACGTTGTGCTTCGTTATAAGCACGACGATCGTTCTCTTCCATCTGCTGACCCAATTGATTGCCGATGACCGAGCCCGCGATAGCACCGATGATCGTCGCTGCTGTTTTACCGTTCCCTTTGCCGACATTGGAACCCGCGACACCGCCGATAACGCCACCAATGATAGTGCCGATATCGCCCTTATCTAAACCGCCCGCGTGAGCGATGCTGGAAGTTTGCGCGATGGTAGTCATCAAAACTGCGCCAAGGATCAGGTGTCTTCTTTTCATGTGGTTCCCTTTCGATAAGGATTTAAAACTTGGAAAGGTCCTATTCCAAAGTTTGTGCCAACGAGTCAGGGTCAGTATGACCCTGATGGAAATTGGAGATTGGAAATTTGAAATTGGAGGGGATGGGCGCGGGAACGGAGTTAGGCTACGAACATCAGGAGGCAGAGGTATTGGCACATACTCCCCGTAATAACAAACATATGCCAGATTCCATGACCATGTTTGATTTTCTCGTCGAACAAAAAGAAAACGAATCCTACGGCATAGGCTAAGAAGCCGAACATGATCAACGCGAAACCCCACATCGAAACTGCGTGGTAGAGTTGACTCAAAACCGGTATCACTGTGGCACTCATCGTGACGTACAAAACGTTACGCAAAGTGGCGCTCTTTGGTCTCCTGAACACTTCAAGATAAATACCGATCAACGCCAAAATCCACACCACCAGCAAAATCGAATATCCTGCCATCCCACTGATCGCCAGAATCATATAGGGAGTGTAATTGCCCGCAATCTTGAAATAGATCCCAATATAATCCAGGCGCTGAAACATGCGCTTCTGCTCACCCTGGGCTGAATGATATAGAACTGAAATGATGTAAATCAGAACGGTGGAGATACCGTATATCGTAAATGTAATTATACGTGGGATGTCGTGTCGAGACACTGCCAAGTACATCAGCAACATCACCCCTACAAAGGCGATAAGCGCACCAATCAAGTGACTAAAAGTATTAAATTTTTCACCGTGCTGCACAGATAAAAGACGTTCCACATTTCCACCTTAAAACTGATTCATTAACTGGCGCAAGCACTTCGCGTCGACCAGACCATTATTTCCGAATTGTGTTGCCAAGTATCGCGACTTGGATAAATTCCGCCCTATGAAAAACACGCTCCTTCTTATCGCGCTTTCAATCGCATCGCTTGCTGCATGTCAAAATCAAGAATCCTTGATTTTGCAAGCGGATCAACAGTCTGCGGTCATCAACGGCAGCAAAGTCACTTCTCGCAACACGGATGCGGCAAAGAGTTTGGTTTTCATCGAAATCCTGGGGCCCACTGGTTTCGCGCGCACTTTCTGCTCAGCAGCCTTGGTTGGCCCGCGTACGGTCTTAACGGCCTCCCACTGTTTTGACCGAAAACACGTTTCCGACTTTACGAGCTTTCGCGTGGTTTTCGCGAACCAAATCGGCGTGACAAACACCGCTTTGATTCGCAAAGGTTTGTTTTACAAGCAACATCCTGAATACAACTCCAACGGCCGCTACAATTACGACATCGGCCTGGCCATTTTTGAAGGCACAGCCCCGGCAGGCTTTGTTCCGGCTAAAATGGATTCCGATGTGAATGCGAACTATGCGGGTAACACACTGTATGTCTATGGATACGGACGTTCCAAAGACTACACGGGCCGAGTCGGTCAAAACCTGCGTGATTCGGTCGGCGTTTTACACCGCGGTGTCGTTAAGGTGAGCAACGACTACAATAAGCTGAATGATCTTTATCTCCTGCAAACTGCTTCACCCTCTCACGTTTGCCAGGGTGATTCCGGTGGTCCTCAGTTCTACTCACAAGGTGGCGTCACTAAAATCGTGGGCGTGACCTCTGCCACTTACGGCAAGGCCATGAAAAACGGTCAGCATTCCTGCTTAGAGTTTTCTCAAGCTGCGAAAGTCGCTGTGAACTACGCGTGGCTTAAACGCGAAGAGAAAAAAGCTCTCGAGCAATATCGCTAAATTCGTTTTTTCATAGCGACGATTCATGCTTTAATCATCCAATGAAAGTAAAACGCATCGTCGCCAATTTCGAAGTCAAAAAGCCCTCCGCTGCCAAAAAGTTCTATCAGGATATCTTGGGACTGGAACTGATCATGGATCACGGCTGGATTCAAACTTATGGAAATTCATCCAAGATGTCCGTGCAAGTCAGCTTTGCGAGCGAAGGTGGCTCCGGCACAGATGTCCCAGATCTTTCCATTGAGGTAGATGATGTTGACGAGGCTTTTAAGCGCATGAAAAAAGCGCGCTTTAAAATTATCTATCCGATGACAGATGAACCCTGGGGAGTCCGAAGATTCTTCGTTCGCGATCCTTTTGGGAAAATCGTGAATATACTAATGCACTTATGAGTCCAACTCTGCCGCCGGGTACGCCGTACCGCTTGGGGCGCAGTGCATTCCAAAAAGGGAACTGTTACCACTGAATTTTCGGGAACATTTTTAGAGCGTTGGCCTTCGTTTGTTCAGCCAATTGCTCGACTGGAATACCTTTTAGGTCCGCAACGAACTTTGCCGTGTGAACGACATAGGCTGCGGTATTCTTTCTTCCCCGCATCGGAATGGGCGCTAAGAACGGCGCATCTGTTTCGACGTGAATGCGATCCAATGGCAAGCCTCGAACCGTGTTACGCAAATCATCGGCGTTTTTGAAAGTCACCACGCCACTGATGGAAATATTAAAACCCAATTTCAAGGCTTCTTCAGCCAGCCACGATGTGCCCGTGAAACAGTGAATGATCCCCGTCACTTCGCCGTTGAACTCTTTTAAAATATTGATCGTGTCTTCTTCCGCATCACGTGTGTGAATTTCGACCGGCAAGCCTGTGGCTTTCGCGATTTTCAATTGTTCGCGGAAGGCGTGCTGTTGTTCATCTCGCGGAGATTGGTCATAGTAATAATCCAAACCAATCTCGCCAATCGCGACCACTGCAGGGTCTTTGGCATTTTCTAAAATGAATTTACCAACTTCGTCGGTATAGGTTTTGCCGTCATGAGGATGAATTCCCAACGTGCAATAAACGTCAGGCGCATACTTGTGTGCCAGATCCAAAACCAATGGCAGATCGTTCAGCTCGGTTCCAATAGTGATGATTTTGCGAACGCCGGCAGCTTTGGCATTTTGAATAGCCGCTTCGACGCCCTCTTCGAGCATATTCAGATGGCAGTGAACATCAATCCATTCAGTCATGGGGTTATTCTACACCAAATCCTGGCTGGTGATGAAGTATTCTTCCATCACAAGCTGAGAATCTCTGTTAGCACCCAAAGCTTGTTCCGCTTGGAGGCCCTTTTGGATCAATTTAAGAAGTCTTTCTCGAGTCTGTTCGGCCAAAGTCTTAATCAACGGGGCCTGATCCAGATTGGTGATTTGAGCTTTAGCACCCTCTTGCAGAACAATGGCGTCCCTGAAAAACGAAACCCAATACGACAACAGACGAATCCCCTGTTGGCGATCCTTGAACTCAGCCCGCCACATTTCATTCAGCAGGAAGTTCGGATCTTGCATAAACACGCTCAAGATCTCGACGGATTTTTCACGCAGCTCAAGCTCAGGACCATCTTGCAGTTGCGCGAGCTTTTCAAAGCTGCCACCGGCAGAACGTAATGCCCACGTCGGTGCTTTCACGCGTTTTCCCAACTCTTCCATCGTAAGTGGCTTAAACTGCACGATGCGAGAGCGAGAACGAATGGTGGGCATGATGCCTGCGACACTTGGAGCAATCAGAAAAAAGAAAGTCCCATCTGGCGGTTCTTCCAAAGTTTTTAACAAAGCATTGGCGGTTTGCGGATTCAACAATTGAGCTTGATCGATAATGATCACTCGATTGCCGCCCAAACTTTTCAAAGACAAGAATTCTAAAATTTCTTTAGCTTGTTCGATTTTGATGTTGGCGCCGGAAGGAGAAATAATACGCAGTCCCTCGTGAGCATGATCTTTCTGAGCCACACGGAAGCAAGAAGGACAACGGCCGCAGCCACGAGGACTTTGCGGGCACATTAAAGCTTGCGCCAAACCAATCGCTGTCAGTTTTTTGCCAACACCGGAAGGACCGACGAATAAAAAAGTCTGGCCGGGCTTCCCTGCTTCGAAGGAATCCACCATCTTTTTAATCACATCCTGGTGTCCTAAGACAAAATCCAGCAACCTTGCCACGCTTTTATTTCCTTAATTCAAAATCTTTTTCTCAGTCAGGGCTTTCAGCAATTGCTCAAACAACACCGCTGGAGTTTCCTTGGCATCCAAGACCAACCACGAAGTAGCCTCTGCTTTGGCCTGAGCCAAAAAGCTTTGACGAACCTTTTCATGGAAGGTGTCCGCCTCAGATTCGATACGGTCCTCTGATTCACCATTTTGCTCGCCACGTCCTTGACGACGTTTGCGTGATTCCTCCACCGGCAGATCCAGCAGAATAGTCAGGTGAGCTTTAAGTCCCCCGGTTGCAAAGTTATTCAACATCACAACTTCGCTTTCAGAAATTTCGCGCCCACCGCTTTGGAAAGCGACAGAGCTTGCAGAAAAACGATCACACAAAACCCACGAACCTTTTTGCAGTTGCGGACGAATCACTTGATCCACGTGCTGAGAGCGGCTGGCCTCATACAAAAGCAATTCCGTGCGTGCGGTTGGTGCGGGACCTTCTTTACGCAAAATCATGTGACGGATTTCATCTCCCAAAGGAGTGCCGCCCGGTTCACGAGTCATGTATGTGGGAATTCCACGCTTTTGCAGCTCTGCTTCCAGAGCCTTCATCAGTGAGCTTTTGCCGGAGCCATCAAGGCCCTCAAATACCAGAAAAGACATGCCTAGTTTTGTCAGATATTCGGCAAGCCCGGTCAACAAAAGGACTTACAACAAGGGGCGGCAATCAGCCTTTTAGCGAAGGCTGTCCCAAAAACTACGCATATTGGATTGCTGCTCTGCCGTGGATTTTTGCGAGAGCTTAAAAACCACCGCATAAGGCTTGGCCTTAACGAATCCCACCAGCACCCGGCGCTCGGGAATGATCGCCTGTTGATAAGGGTCCATCATCGCCGCCTCGCAAGTTTTCCCGGTGTGAGATGTCCAAATTTTGATGTCTTGAACTTTCAACGTGATCTCATCCAGGGGACCAAACATCTCGGCTAAAGCTTTTTTGCAAAGCTTTTCGTCCATGTTTAATTCTTTAATCGCGCCTAGGTCATAAAGCTCTGCCTGCCGCATATTTTTGTCAGCTTGAGCGGTGCGAGTGAAGTAACCCAGAAAGGATTCCGCGTTCGCGAATCCCAACATTTTGTGATCTTTTTTACTGGCAAAGACCACGTCTTCTTTGGTGTTAACAGGTGCCGGAGTCGTCGCTGCAAAAGCAGCACTTGAAAACACAAATCCTGCGAAAATAAGATTCATTTTATTCATAACTGCCACTCCTACTTCACGCCGCCAGATCCTGATGAACCACCAAGATCTTTGCTAACTTTATTGCTGATGGAACGAAATTGGGCTTCTGTGGATTTTTTAAAAGTGATGCTGTTGATCTTAACACTGCCGGAATCAACAAGGGAAATTGTCGGAGGCGGTTCGTTGCGTTTGCTTGCGCCAGCCTCCAGTTTCATTGTCACTTTGTCGCCAATAATGCAGACCTCTTTGATATAAACGACTTGCTGATAATCGTCGCCACTGCCGATGGCATTGACGTTGGCTTCCAGTTGCAATTTATTTCCCGCAGGAGCGATTTTTAAACCCGCAGTGACGGCGAAACTATCAACCGTAAACATCACCGGCAACTTTTGCATCATCGGGGGCATTTGAGCTTTGCGCTGCTCGAAATCAGCCATGTTGTTCACGCAGACATTCGCTGCTTTACTTTGAATCGCGACGACCATCGCTGCCACAAACAAGACTGAAGAGAATCGCATTCACTCACCCCTTTTTGCCTATTTTAAAACAATCCAGTCGCCCTTCGCATCTTTTTTTAAATTTAGGGTCACGAACGGGTATTTCATTGGTTCCCCAGGAAGTCCTGTTTCCTTAGCGATCAATTGAACAGCGTTGGAAAAATTAAACTGCCCCGTCGAGGATGATTTCACGGTGCTTGCAACGCTTAATAGTTTTTTACGAACGTCTGGTGGATACGATGTGATAAAGACCGTCGTTACTCCGGAGCTTTCTCCGTTCATTTTGACTTCCTCTGCGGAAAACTCAGCGTACTTCACCATGTAGCTTACGTAGGCGTTTTTGAAATGGTCGGACTGAGTGAGGTAACCCCGGGCTTCCTCCTCGACCGTTGCAGAAAACCGGGTCTTAGCGGCTTCTTCGGCGGCGTTTTTAAAAGCTTTTTCGTTTGAAGTACAAGAAACCAGAAAAGCCAAAGACAGGACTGTCAGGGTCTGAAGAATTGTTTTCATAGCATTCAGTATGAATGGGCTGGATTTAAAGACAACCACGCATGACTATTTGCGTTATTTAACCCCAAAACAGGCAGTTTTGGTGGACGAAGCCCAGCCTTTATCCCTATATTGTGGGACTTTGGGAGATACTTGAAATGACTACTTTTGTTGGAATTATCCATATCATCGTTGCCCTAGTTTTGATCGTTCTTGTTTTGATCCAAGATTCAAAAAGCAACGGCGCATTGGGCATGGGCGGCAGCTCTGGTTCAAACAGCCTTTTGGGCGCAACTGGCGCACAAACTTTGGCTGGAAAAATGACTGTTTGGGCAGCTGTGATTTTCGCAGTCACTTGCTTGGCTTTGTCAGTATTCACATCTTCTGCAACTAAATCTGTTGTTGATACTTTGCCTGCAGCAGCTCCTGTTCAAACAGCGGCTCCAACGGCAGCATCTACTCCGGTTCCGGGATCTGAAGCTAACAAGCCTCAAGATCTTGCAGCTCCAGCAGCAAGCCCAACGGCTCCTGCAGCAACAGCACCTGCGACTGCAGCTCCTGGAAAATAAGCGGTTACAATTTTTTCGTTCTTCGCTATAGTTTTTCTATGGCGAAGAAGAACAACTGGTTAATTCCCTCTCTTATTGGACTTGGTGTATTGAGCGTAGCTCTTTCTCTAGTCGTCTCCACTCTCACAGAAAAACAAAAAGTTGCCACTCGCCCACTTGCGCGCGTTGATTTAAATCTTGGCAAAGCCTTTGTCCTTCGTAAAAACATGACTCAAAAAGAAGCCCTGACTCGTTCCGCTTCTTTATACGCTTTGGATTCTGTGGAAACAGGTCCCGATGGCGACGCGACGATGACATTTGATTCAGCTTACCGCATTCGCATTCAAGAAAACTCCCTGGTCACTTTGGACGAGGAGTACGACCGCCAGGTGATCCTTATTAAGCGCGGTGACGTGCAGGTTGAAGGCTATGGGCGCGACGGCTCTGTTATGATCTCACGTGATGGCGTTCGCTGGACCGCCACAGATTATGAAACAAATTATCGCAAGCAAGCCAACTCCCCAAATCTTCCTGACATGGCTCCCTCGACTGAAGGTTACACTGGCAAGAAGGCTGGCAGCGAAGGGCTGACTTCAGAGTTCATTCAAGAAACCCTGCGCACGCACAGAAATTCGTTCTTTAAATGCTACACTCTGTTGCTGCAAAGAACGCCGGGAGTTTCAGGACAAGCGTCCGTGGGCTTTACGATTGAGCGTACCGGCAAAGTCAGCAATCCCACTGTGACATCATCGACCATCAACGATGTGCCTTTTAAAAAATGTCTGACAGAAGCAATTCGCCGCGTGGAATTTAAATCCTTTGCCGGTGATCCGATTTCAACTGTTTTTCCTCTGAAATTTGAATAGGTCAGTACCGCTGGCTCCGAAAGAAAGAATGCGCGCTAGTTTTGCACGCTAGTTTTGCAACAGAGCCTTGGTTCTCGCAATAGCTTGCGCCGTCGACTTGATTTGATCTTCGGGTGCTTCCAGCTTAAGTCTTAACTCCATCGCTTCTTCAAATAGTGCCAAGGCTTCCGTGAATCTATTTTGATCAAACAGATTTTTACCCGCATGTTGAAGAGCGAAATGCAAAAGTTTGGAGGCACTCTCGTGGGTTCTGCAAACTTCGATAACTTCTTTAAAGAGCTTGTCGCTGAATTTAAATTCTTTTTTATATTGCAGAACATGGGCCAGACGAATCTTTTGCTGAACTTCCTTGCGAAGCCCCAGCTGCTCTTCGTCCACAATGCGCAAGGCTTCGCGCAGAACTTGTTCCGCCTCGTTTAAATCTCCCAAACATCTTAGGTGCACGCCAGCTTCACCTAAAATACTAACACGTTTGGCGTGACTGGAAGCCGTGGGCAAAGATCCCAACAAATCGATGACATACTTGCGTAAGCCAATCGGATCGACTGGAACAGATCTCAGATTTTCATCTTCTTTCATTTCAAGTCGCTTATCCATGCTGAAATATTCCTAACGATAATCGTGAAGGTAATCGATGCGGTCGGGAATCCAAGGTTCATGGATTCCTTCCATTTCGTACACGCGCCCCTCCACCACAGTTTTCTCTTTGAGTGGCGCGACCGTTGGCGAGTACGACGGATACAACAAACCTTTTTCGATAAAGAAAGCCCGAGCCGTTTCATAGGCCGTTTGCCCAATGATCCCGCGACGAATAAATTCATCGAAGCTTTTCATGAGTTCTTCGGGTGTGTAGCTATAGTTATAGATCATATCTTGGACGACAGCATACACGCCATCCAGATTGATGCGATTATCCTGATACAAATCCAAAGCCACTTGAAACGTATTGTAAGTCGCCATCGTTCTGCGACCGAATTTCAGATAGTAATCGGGATCGGTATCCGTCGCGAGATTGATATAGATTTTTTCAACAGGGTCGTTTTCCGGAATCTGTGCTTGAAGCTCCAGAATGGTGTCGACCTGCTCCCCGGTCACATTGAGCTTTTCCAAAGTCAGCCGAATATCGTGAGGACCTAAGCGGCGCGAACAGATATCTGAATACAGATTATAAATAATCGCATCCGTTTCACTGTCGTCGCCCCAACAGATCTGGCGAACATTTTCCGCCAGACGAGTTCTTAATTGCATCAAGGCCTGCAGTTTGTAGCCCACTTGTTTCGTCAAACGCCAAAAGCGACCGGGACGAAGATTTGCCAGATTGTCTTTATAGAAACAACCAAAGGGACGGATATTATCCAGCGCGAATTTTTCCGAAATTCTTTCTTCCATCTGCGGCGGCGAAGCCGTGATGAAATAAATCGGAAAATACATGTAACCCTTTTGAGCTTTGCGATATTCACTGAGGGATTGCAGCAAGGTGTTCGTCCCCGGCACGTTCTTTTTATTCAAAGCACGTTCAAGGACTGTGGTTAACAGACCGGATAATGAATCGATGGTTGTATCGAGGTAGGTTTTATCGATGTCCCACAAGAACACTTCGTCGTGAGATTTCTCCATGCCTTCAGAGACATATCGAAAAAACACCACATCGCCGTTCATTTCACTGAGTTCACGCCAGTCTGCCATACTGACATTTTGTCAGAGGATGGCAGACGTTGGCAAGTCCTAGCAGCCCGTTCCCGCTTTAGGCTCTGCCATTTGGAAGCAACGTTCCTGGCTTTTCGCGCACTTGATGCGCAAATGGAAATGATTGTAGTGATTTACTTCAGGGATCAGACGACGCAAAGTCTCTTTTGCCAAATCTGTCCCGATCTCACCCTGATTTTGAGCATAGGAGCACAAAGATTTTTTCAAAGCTGGATGGATGAAGATACGATCCACAAACTTGGAACTGACTGTGTACTTAAATAGCTTCCACTGCTGAGCCATCATCCAGTCACCGATCGGCTTGTTGCCTTTCAATGCCGTCGAAAAACCCGTCATCGCTTTATCTGCCTTAAAGTAGTAGGCGATATCCGCATCCAGACCATTACGGTGAGATTTGTGCGATCCCAGCGGGCCGCCCTTCTTTTTGGCCAAATCTCCCAAACGCAAAGTATGAGATGGCACAACTGCTTGAGTGAACTTACCCATCTTAGCGATCAGATAAGCAAGTTCGATCGTTCCGTAATAAGTTTTACGATCCGGTCTTAACACGCGGAAATTCGTATCTGGATAAGCCTTTTGATAAGATAAAATATCTGTCGCATGTTCCAAAGAGCCCGAAACAACAGTTCCGTTTTTCAAACGCACTGTCCCCGTCGGACCGACGGCCTGATCCAGTTTTGACAACATGTCAAACTTTGGCGGAGCAGAGACGACAGGAGTTTCATCCTTATCATCGTCTTTGTCGTCAACTTTTGGAGTTTCCTTTTTTGGTTCCTCTTTTTTCGGTTCTTCTTTTTTAGGCTCATCCTTTTTAGGAACGTCTTTCTTAGGTTCGTCCTTCTTCGGAATGTCTTTCTTTGGCTCCTCTTTTTTAGGAGGAACTTCCGGCTTTACAGGAGTTTCCTTTTTTGGAGGAACCTCGGGCTTCTTTTCGGGTTTCGCAGGAACTTCTTTTTTAGGGTCTTCTTTTTTTGGCTGATCCTTCTTAGGTTCTTCTTTATTCGGAGTGCCCGCTTTTGGCTTCGGCTTCACTTCCAAAATGTTTTCCAAATCCTTTTCAACATTCCCGACATAGGAACCTTCAGTTTCATCCATATCAAGAACTTCATCATGCTCATCTTCATGATCATCATCGCCTGATTCATCACTCTGAGACTGACCGCCCGTTTCTGTCGTGTCTTCATCAATATTTGCAGCGTCAGCTTCCTTAGGCTCCATTGGCATCGCCAATGTGTCTTCTAGAGCTTCAATTTGATGGTGATAAATACGGTCTTCGTAAGACACATAAATGTCGACGAAATTGCTTGAGCAATCGCTTTCCACGCCCAAACAAGTGGCCTTAGCTGCAACCACCAGGTCAACGACACCAGTGGAACCCACAGGCTTCAAAACCGCGTAGCCCTTGTCGTCCGAGGTACCTGCCAAGTTCAGCTCAAGCTGGATGGTTTTCTTCGTGTCATAGGTTTTTAGAGTCATGGGACCTGTAAGGGACATGGATTTTGTGCCCTTATCAAATTTGACTTCGAGACCGTCATTCTTAGTCGCGCCTTCGATCACTTCATAATCGCCAACCTGGCGAATCTGACCCTCTGGCGGAGCCCAAGTATCACGGACACTGGCAGGGCTGTTGTTCCCGCGAGGGGCACACCCTGAAACGATCAAACCTAAAATGAGTAGTGACGATAACAGTCTTCCCATAGCAAAGGTCCTAGTTGCAGGATCTGTGCTCCGGGAAATACGGCTGTATTGAAATAGAGGGGGTTTAAGGCTGTCTAAGAGTTGGACAGGGGCCCAAATTCGCGGAACCACAAACAAAAAGACCGATCCCAAGGATCGGTCTTTTAGAGGCTATCTGATGGATAGACAGGACATTAGAAAGTAGTGACTGTTTGGCAACCCAAAGCCGTCACTCTTTTCTTAACAAGAGCAGCCCAGTTGTTTGTATGAACGCTCAAAAGTTCCGCTTTCATACGGCCCAACTCAGAAAGGTTGTTACCAACACCACGAGCAGCTTGGCCACCACGGCACATTTGAACAATCGTTTGGTCTTCAGAACGGTTGTCATAGATGTAGTTGTCAATCATCAAGCAGAAAGATTCGATAGCTGCCAAGTGGTCAATCGCAGAAACCCAACGGTTCCAAACGTCTTGAGTTTCGCGGCAAGCATCTGCGTACGCACGAGAATCTTTAACCAAGTTTGCTGGAACCAGCGTCTCTAGGTTGTTTGCAGCGTTGCGGTCACGAAGTAAAGCCGCTTGCAATTTAGCTGCAGTCTTATCGTCAACACGGTTTGTGTAACCACCGTTGTATGGCGCTTGAACCGCTTTACCAGATTCAGTCAGACGGAACGCACGCTCTTGAAGTGATTTAAGACCTTCGTTGAATTGCTTAACAGATGCTCTGTGTAGGCCCGTCGTGTATTTGAACCACGCCATTACTGGAGAGCTGATACCCAAAGAACGAGTCTCGAACAAACCTGATCTCAAACGAGACATTTCAGAATCGATTTCAGATTGAGAGAAGCTGTTTGCGTATTTGCGCAAGTTATCCAAAGAGTTTGTGATACGAGCTGCTTGAGCTTGTTTTTCAGCCAATGTAGCAAGACGAGCTTGGATTTGGTTGTACTCTGGAGAACGTCTCAATTGTTTATCCAAATCAGCTTGAGCTTGCTTCATGATGTCTTTAGAAGCCACTGCAGATTTGTCCATTGCTTCAAGCAAGTACTTTGTCGTCAAAGCGCATTGTGCGGCGTTGTTACGTGCCGTCACTGATTGAAGATTTTGAACGTAGATTTTGCCAGCAGATTTCAAAGTGTTTGTGATTGGCGTCGCGCTGTAACCAGTCGTCGCCAAAGAGTAGTTCACAGAACCCAAAAGTTTAGCCACGTAAGAGTTAGAGTCTGTTGCCACTGCTGCCAGGTTGATACCCAACTCACAGATCATTGCATCAGCTGTCGTGCTCTTAACGAAAGTTTTATCCAACTCAGATTGAGCAGAAGCAGCAGCTAGAGTCGTGTTCAACTCCAAAGCAGCTTGGCTCAATTCGTTCTTACGAACCATCAAAGCGTTAGTGTCTTTAGAAACACCAGAGTATTTCACAGAGTAGTTACGAGCTACCAACATCTCTTTAGAGATCTTAGCAACTTGCTCGTCGCGACCCTTAGTCAAGAAACGGTATTTTTGCTCAAGACGGATGTATTGGCATGTGTTCTCAAGAACTGCACGGCGAACCAAAGGATCTTGGATCTTAGTGGAATTTTCATTCACGATTTTTTCCATGGAACCGATAGCGCTAGTCAAAACCTGACCGCCCACGATGAATGGGATCGCTGCTGTACCACCTGTCATTGATGCTGCCATCAATGCATAGGGAGTCAAACCGTTGATCATGTCGTTGATTGCCAACGCCACTTGACCACCGTTCATTTGTTGACGGCAGTTTTTGTTCATTAGGTCTGTGTTAGAGAAAGAAGCTGCCAAAGAGGAAGCGGCACGGATAGCGATATCCACGTTAGCTGTGATCTCTGGAACTTTTTCTTTAGGGATTTCTTCTTCAGCGTGCAAGAAAGGTTGAAGCTTTTCGATAGCGTCAGTGATTTTCTTGTTGTTGTCGATAACCGCTTGTTGGTTGATTTGGTTGCCAGCGCAAGAAGGAGAACTTACCGCTTGGTTCAACGCATTTACCGCTGACAAGATGTCAGAGTAAGTTTTGTCTTCAGAGTTTGTGAACAGGTTACATTTGAAATCGTCAGCTACGCCAACAGAGTCTTTAACGATAACTGGAAGACCGTTGCCACCAGTGCCGTTCGCTGTGCCTGGCAAACCTGGAACTGTGCCCGGTTGGCCTGGTTGCCCAGGAGTACCCGGAACTGTCGGAAGACCTGTGCCTGGAGTGCCTGGAACTGGATTGATTTGGATTGGACCTGGAACGATGCCACCTGGTTGACCAGGGTTCGTGCCGATGCGTGGTTGAGTTGGGAATAGATCATCTACAGAAGAAGTTGTCGTTGTATTGATGTCGATCGGAAAGAAACCTGAGTCGACTCTTGCAGGTGCTGCGAAAGCCACCTTACATTGAATAGCAGTGATCACTGCCAAACCTATTCTACCCCACTTCATAGGAACTCCTTTTTGTATTTGTCGTAACCCCTAAAAATGAACCTAGTACTGCCCCGTCGTGTACCATTTGGCGGCCATTTAAGGCACCGAATTGGTTCCGGGGGTTACGAATTTGTAGGCTTTTTAGTAAGGATGGTAAAAAGAATCAAACCTTAAATTACTATTGCAAATAATTGAGGAACTTTTGACGGAGCTCACTATTGTTAACTTGAAAAAGATCGCCATGATGTCCATTGCGGACAATCCATAATTCCTTCGGATCACGCGCCGCTGCGAACATTTCCCGGGAGCTTTCAACCTCGATCACCGGGTCGTCTTCTCCGTGAATAAAGAGCATCGGAATCGGCGAGATTCGCGCGATGGGTTCAGGGGATTCGGCGTCGCTTAGAAGCACGTAACTAAGGGGTTGGAATAACCAAGTCCAATAGGATCGATTTAAGACTCTTTTTCCCATCTGCTGATAGGATGAGAAGCTCCCCTCGACGATGACGTTGCGGATCGCTTGATGGTCTTTAATTTTCAAGGCCGCCTGCATGGCGACGATGCCACCCAGGCTTTGCCCGTATAAAATCAAAGGACGTGATTCTCGGTTGGCTTTCAACCAAGCTGCTGCTGCCACCCCCGCCTCCACCGTACTTTGTGGAGTAGGAGTGCCGGAACTTTCACCATAACCCGGGTAATCAAAAATCAAGTAATTATAACCTTCATTAGGCAGCCAATAGAACATCATGAAGTGCGAGCTTAGATTTTCAGCATTTCCATGAAAGAACAAGATGGTACCCTTGCTTTCCTTTTGTCGACTCGCAAAGTACCAACCGTGAATGTTATAACCCGACGCGGTTTTGAAGAACACTTCTTCGTATTGCAAATTCAAGCGAGCGGGATCGTAGTACTTTCCTTGAGTTGGATAATAGTAAAATGACTGGCATCCACATAACGGCAGAGCCAACGCAGCGAGGCTTAGAATTTTAAAGCACAGTCCTCTGGTTTTCGTCATAATTAAATCATGAAACGCTTTGAACATGCCTGGCAAGATTATAAGTGGATCGATATCGAAGACCCCAAGAAGGAAGACTTCGTAAACCTCGCAGAGGAATTAGAAATTCCCATGCAAGCCATTGCCACCTGCATGGACCCTGAACACTTGCCTCGAGTGGAATATCTTGATCACTGCACGATGATTATCTTGCGCCACTTTGACAATCGCGCGCGCCCTGCCGCAGGAACAATTCAAGAACTTTCAACGAAGTTAGTTTTCTTTGTCGGGAAAAAGTACGTGCTGACTTTGCACCGCACTCCCCTGCCTTGCATTGAAGAGAAAAAAGACAAAGTTCCTTTTGAACAGATCACCATGCCGCAATTGATTGGGCGTATTTTCGTGAAGGCTTTCCAAAGTTTCGAAAATCCACTGGATGAGTTGGTCGCGAAAATGGATGCTATCGAAGGTCGAATCTATGCGCTTCGCCGAAAAAGCATCCTGCGTGAAGGTTATCATGTGAAAAGAAGAGCTTCCGGATTTAAAAAGATTTTTAAATTCACTGAGGCCGTGATCAACAGTCTGCAGCAGCACTCGCGTATTCATTCTTTAAACTATGATTTGGTTCGCGATCCGCTGGGAAGATTGATTTTTGATAGCGATAACATCGTCGAGGAAATCACGGGACTACTGAATTTGCATCTGGCGTTGATGTCGCAAAAAACCAATGAAGCATCTTTCAAAACGAATGAAATCATGCGCATCTTAACCGTGGTCTCGATTTTCTTCCTGCCTTTGAATTTCCTGGCCGGAGTTTACGGCATGAACTTCAAACACATGCCGGAATTGGATCATTATTACGGTTACTATACGGTCCTTGGCGCCATGGTCATTATCGCGATCGGAATTTTAGCATGGGTATGGCACAAGGGTTGGCTTAGTAAAGATGACTTCAAACCTTAAAGATTGAACTCAACTTTTGCCACAGGGATTTTTTCGGAATCATTTTCGAGAGAATTTCAACCAACTCCTGGCGCTTGAACATCTTTGCGGCCTGGAGCGGAGTGAGATTATCAAATTCTGAAATCAAAGTGGGATCAGCACCATTTTCCAATAAAAATAAGCTGATTTCCGAATGACCCCCGATAATACTTGCCACCAAAGCCGTCGACATAATTTCAGGATGCTGGTAATTCGGATTCACACCATTTTTAATATGATACTGAACCAACTCCAGATTCCCTGAAGCCGCTGCTCCGTACATCTCTTTCCAATCCCCCGCAGACATTTCTATTCCTATGTTCGCGCGTGGGCTTGAATGAAGCTGTAATAAAAAACCGCGTTCGGATCATTTGCCACGGTCGCCATTTCTTCTTTCATGCCTTCGACGACTTCTTTGGAAACGCAGTGAGCTTTCACCAGCTGATCACTGGCACTCAGTAACAATTCTGTCCAATACTCGACACAATCTTTACGAGCTTGCGGTTGGCGATTATCTAAGAACCAGGTTTTCACTTCGGTCTGCACATCATGATATCCCAGCTGCATTAAGAAATTCCCAAGCTTTGCTCCTACAAAGGGATCACCATGTTGTTTCAGCTGATATTCATTGAAGGCCATCCAATATTTCCAGACATTCGGAGAATACGGATCCAGGAAGAAGGAAGCATTCATGACTTCAGTGATATAAACCGGAGAACCGGGCCGAAGCACACGGCGCACTTCTGATAAGGTGCGAATCGGATCTGGAACGTGTTCTAAAATCCAGCAAAGAAAAGCTCCATCGAAAGAATTTGCCCCATAGGACATGTTGGTCGCATCCATTTCCTTCATTTCAAAGCGGCCCGCAAATCCCGGCAAAGCTGCCAGACGATGACGAGCAGAACTTAATTGATTGGTGCTAAGATCAATCCCCGTCAGATGCAGATCAGGAAAACGGCGAAGAATGATTTCACTTTGCGCACCGACACCACAACCCACTTCCAGAAGCTGACTGACTCCGGAGAGATTAACGTTTTGATAGACTGTGAATTCACCGAAGCGAGCTTGTTTACGTAAACGCTCTTGTTCGACTTTGCTAAAACCATGAAGATAAGGAAATTCGCCTGCCATGTGCGGCCTCCTGATTCCAGAAGACTATAGCACAGTTTAGAATGAGTTCCACTTGATGGATGACACGGGGAATTCTACCCAGTCTTCATTGGAAGGAAAGCCCTCGGGACGCGGCTCGGTCAGACCTTTAAAACTTAAGAAAGCCGTCAGCGCACATATGAAGGACTCAAAAGCATGACTGTTTTCAATCATTAGTTTGACGTCCTGATCATAAACGAAAGCAATATTGTGGGTGCTAAGCGCATGTAAAATGGCGCGACGACTTTCATCGCCCCCAATCGCATGCTTGTGAAACAGAAGATGACTCTTCATCACGTGAAGTGAACGACCGATGCGCCACAACGACAGCTTCGGAAACACTTCAATAACATTCATATTTAATTTTTGTTTTAGAAACATTGCGCGAGCTAAAAGCGGCGCCATGTTCGCCCCCATCGCATGTTGTAAATGGAAAGGCTCTTCGATTTCCGTCGACAGATACATTTCCACACAACGTTGCGTGTAGGGCGTAAATAATTTGCGCGGCTTTTTCTTTTTATGAAGCTTGCGAGTATAGTCCCACATCCATTTGATGTGCGGCTGGTGATTGCAGGTTTCAATTTCGCCGCAGCAGGGATTTCTTAGGGTGTTGGGCAATTGAAATGGAACATCGAAAGCCAGCAAATCGATACCGTCGTACTGTTCAATGATTTCATGAATTTTAAAGTCAGCAGAGTGCACTTCATCGCTTTTGATTTTCTCCACCAAACGCGACAGGAAAACTTTATTGTGCTTGGGGTAATATTCGATAACCGAGACGCAGGCTTTGTCCATTTTGCCACCGCCCAAAGAGACGCCGACGAAACGATGTACTTCACCCGCATGATTTTCCGAAGCCAAAGGCGTCGTCTTAACAACCGACGAGCGAGGTTTTGCGGTTTTCTTCGCAACCTTCTTGCTCGTCTTTTTTTTGACGGCCTTATTCTTTACAGAGGGTTTACGGGCTTTGCGCCCATGACTTGGAACCCGGCTTTTTGGCATGCGTCTGCGACTCCTTTTTTATTCTCAGGAGGGCACCATACCAGCACGCAACCACCGCCCCCAGCTCCACAAATCTTAACAGCCTCTGCCCCATTCTGCAAAGAGAGTTCAGACAGACGGCGGATCTCAGGACTGGAAAATTCTGGTGCGAGTCTTACGCGGGCTTCAAATTCACGTTTAAATAAATTTCCGAGTTCATTCCAATTTCCACTACGGACCGCATGCTCCGTTTCAATTGCGATCACTTTCAGATCACGCAATGCTTGAATCGTGCCAGGATCTTTTGCGACGGAATCTTTCATCACTTCAAAATTATTCAATCCTGAATGATGAGCTTTCCCCGTATAAATCAGCATGAACTTTTCAGCCAGCGGAGTTTTGGAAACATCCATCACTTCTTGCTGAATTCCATCGTAACCATAGCGAAGAATATTCAAGCCGCCAGAGGCAGCAGGATAGTAATCTTGAGTTCCCGTTGGTGTGTTCAGGATTTCTGCTTCGATATTGTGAGCCGAATGCACCATATGGTGAACATCACGGAAAGGCTTATTGCAGAATTGCGCAAAAGCTTTCATCAAACCAATCGTTAAACTGGAGCTGCCACCCAAGCCTCCACCCACGGGACTTTCCGAAGACGTTTTTAAACTAAAACCCTTCGTCGGCATCCAATAGCGAAGCTGTGTTTGCAGTAAAATCATCTGCGGATCCGTGTCCGCTAAAGCTTCCACCAAATTGGAGTAAGTTTTACGAACTTTCAAGTCGGCAGATTCCAGGACTATGGTAGAGTCCTCATGCGGAGTGAGCTCCACATTTGTATAAACGTCGATGGCAACATTCACGGTGGAGGCGCCGTTGATAAATAAATAAAGGGGCCACAAATCAAGAGTGCCCCCTGCCAAATCCACACGTGTTGGTGATTTAACGATAATTTTCTGCATGACTAGTTGTCTTTCTCATGGGCGAGTTGAGCGCCGCTCTGCACTCCGGCGCCGCCGGAGTAGATTGATTGATCTTTACTATCTTGCTTCGGAGTGCCCCCTACTTTCAAGTCCTCAGTTTTAAGATCAATCAAATTATCCAAAGCCCCCGGCCCCATCAGCATTTGGAATTTCGGTTCGGAAACTGAGGCATAAATTTTCTTATCTGCTGCCTGCCCCACTTCTGCTTTCCAAGCTTGCTCTCCTAATTTTAAATCCAGCGTGAACAGATGTTTTAATACTGGCATTTTGCCATCGACATATGTGGAAGCACGGGCATCAGCGATATCACGGAACAGCTGACGTACTTTTTGCTGATCAAGCTCTACTTTTTTAGAACCCGCATCGATCCACTTGCCTTCTTTCAATGCGATTTCCACAAGACCTGACTTATTTTTCAAACGGAAGTGTTCGATCGAAGCCATTTTATGGCGCAGAAAACGGCGGTCCCGGAATTCGCCTACGGGCTTTTCCAGACGAGTAGTCCAGCTGTTGTTCACCACCAAGACTCGATTTTCACCGTCACGACGAGCAAAAGGATTGTTTTCAAAATTGGTTTTACCTGAAATATGCAGTGTCGTGGATTCACCAGCGGAGTTTGTGTATTTTACGGAACCCGCGGGCTGATCAAGGCCAAAGGACTTCCAATCAATACCCTCGCCCTCTTTCACCACATCATAAACTTTTTCAGAGGAGGTCATTTTGATCAGATCCTCTGCAGAAGCGTCGTCAGCATTGTCTTTTAACGGTTGCTCAAGATTCCAACCTTCCACGGAGCGTTTTAAGACGACGGACTCGCCGCCGGCTTTCGAGATCTCGATCGCATCGATCTGGTCGGTGTTCATGGTAAAAAGTTTGGCGCTCGCGGTTTTAGACTCCTCAGCTTTTTTTTGCGCAAGGAAATCATACAAGGCATAACCGCCAAATACCAAAAGACACATGACCAGTATGCCGCGACCTTTGATCTTCTTCACGCACTTCTCCTTCTAGAATATAGAGTGATGCCTGCGCCCAATAGCAGCAAAGGCAAGGGAATTAAAAAGGCGAAAATGAACACTGCGAATTTAGTTTCCGTTAAAATCAGCTGCGTTGCTTGCGGCTCTTTCGGAGAAATACTGATAAGGTTTTCCTCTTTCGCTAAAGATGCCAGGGAGTTCAAGACCAAATCGCGGTTCAAATTTTGATACAGCATTTGGTTCGTCATGAAATCCACGTCCCCGGCGATGATCGCTGCGAACTTTTTAGCTTGGGGATCTGAATCCCATTGACCAACAACTTGATCCACCAACGCAAAACTGCCTACAGGACCGTCCTCTTTCAGATTCATGGATTTGAAGGCCATGGATTTCGGACTTGTTCTAACTAGTTCATCAATCGACATGCCTGGCGGTTCGACAACTTTTTTTAGCGCTTGCGGATGACGGAACAACGTCACTTCACTTTGACCAAAAGCCTTAGTGATTTCATTAAGTGGAGAAAACACCGAACCCATCACAGGTCCTTGATTGATTCCTTGGCCCATCACGGTGTCAACAATGTTGAATACATAGTTGTTACCAAGCTCAATGCCCATTTTTCGAATCAGTTTATCCAGGTTTGCTGGATTTTGGGATTCGAGTGCTATAAATAAGTTTCCACCGTTTTTCAAATAGCCTTCCAAAGCTTCCACTTCGTGAGCCAGGAAATTTTGAATCGGTCCCGCGATAACGATCACATCTGCATCGGCTGGAACTTTCGGTTCGGTGATTAGGGCCAATGGTTTAACCGTGTAGCGATTTCGCTCCAGCATCACCTTAAGGGCGTTCAGACCCAAGCCTTCTTTGACTTCTTCAAGGTTCGCTTCGCCGTGGCCCACGGTGAAATAAATGGTTTTATTTTTCTCACGGGTTACTTTGACCAGGGAACTTGTGAATTCCTGCTCATCAATTTTTTGGAGCAGATTGCGACGGCCTTTGTATTCGAGGAAGGCCGTGCCGCTGCCTTTATCAACACCGAAATCTTTCGCCAGGTCCGGTTGCTCGTTCACTTCCACAAAGTTCAATTGAATGCGGGGGTTGATGTCCTGATACTTTTTGATCAGGTCGCGGAAGGAGCGACGGTTTTCTTCGTTGCCCTCGACGCCTTTTTTATAGAAGAAATAAACTTTTAATTCCTCATCCAGGTTTTTTACCAGCTTGATCGATTGCTCGGCCAAGGTATTTGACTGAGCCGTCGAAAAATCGAAAGTCAGGTAATGACGAACGCCGATATAATTCACCACCGCCAGGACTGCTAACATCAGGAGAATCAAAACTCCCATGCTCATGCCTTCTTTGGTGGTTTTCATCGTCAGGAATTCTTTAAAGAAGGCGCGATCTTTAATGATCCCAGCAACCAGGAATAAAACTGCCATGCCCAGGGACAACCAGCAAAATGGAACCCACTCGCCCAAAAGGTAGCGAGTGATGGTCATACAAACCAAAGAGATCCCCGACATCAGAAATAAAATTTTACTAAGCTTGCTCATCACTATCTCCAACGGGAAGATTCAACCACGCGTTCTGCAAGGAAGCAGAACAATACAATTAAGCTGCCAAAGAAAACCAATCCATTGGTTCGGATGGTTCCCTCAACCAGGCTCGACAAATGCGTGCTTAGGGAAACGTGTTCAAATATTTTGCGCGCAATTTCGCTATCGACAACTTCAGCACCGATACCGATAAACCAGATCGACACATTCAAGATCACTGACATCACGTAAGCGACCAGGCTGTTTTCGGTAAGAGCGGAACAGAATAAATTCATTGAAGCGTAGACGCCGCCTACGATAAAGATTCCCAGGAAGGCTACAAGCAAAGGTCCCCAGTTCAGTTTTGCTAACGCTGCTGTTGCCAGTGGGTACAACAAAGCCAGGAACACAATTCCGGCCACTGCTCCCAAGGCTGCCAGGTATTTTCCCAACACGATCTGCAAAGAAGTCACAGGTGACGTCAAAAGCAGATCAAAGGTGCGAAGCTTTTTTTCCTCCGCAAATAATTTCATCGTTAAAGCTGGTACCACGAAAATCAAAATCAGATTCAAATACGAAAGCTGACGAAGGAATACACCGTAATGAATGTTCAATTGATTTGCGGGAATCCCCTGTTGCGCCACGTAGTTCATCAAGAGCTGCGCGAAACCGTAAAGCTGCAAAGGATAAATCCAGCTAAACACCAGGCTTACTAAAAAGCAGATGATCCAATATGTCGGGTTGAAATAAAAACCTTTTAATTCTTTTTTAAGGATGATCATTGAACCGTTCATGACTCACCTCTTTCTTGACCGTAAGTGAGTTTTAAGAAGACATCTTCCAAATCCATTTTGCTCGGACTGAATTCCAAAAGTCCCAGACCTTGATTCACCAGTCGCGAAGAAACTGCGGCGACGATGTCATCTCCACCACGCACATCGATGCGCCACTCTTTGTGAGAAATTCCTTCATGAACAGAAACCACTTCGCGGATATCGGAAAGGACTGCTTTCATATCTGGAACATCTTTGGCCACTCTCACCATCAGGCGGTTTTGCCCTTGTTCCATTGAAGCCAGGTGTTGAATGCTGTCTTCAACAACGATTTTACCTTTGTTGATGATGATGATCTTTTCACAGGTCGCTTGAACTTCAGGCAGGATGTGCGTGGAAAGGATAATCGTGTGTTGTCCACGCAGGGCTTTGATCAAATCACGGATCTCGGCCACTTGTTTGGGATCCAGTCCCACGGTCGGTTCATCCAAAATCAAAACTTCAGGATCAGACACGATGGCTTGGGCGATACCCACACGTTGTTTGAAACCTTTGGACAAATGCTGAATCAGGCGTTTTTGAACTTCGCCCAGATTTGTTTTTTCAATTGCCAAGTCCACAGACTTTTCAATTTTTTCTTTAGGAACTTGCTTCAAGGCCGCTACATAGCGCAGATAATCTCGCACGTACATGTCACCATACACAGGTGGAGTTTCCGGCAGATAACCAATGCGCTTTTTAACTTCGATGGGATTTTCAAAAACATCAAAACCTGCCACCGAGGCCGTGCCGTGGCTTGGCGCCATAAAGCCCGTGATGATTTTCATAGTTGTGGATTTTCCAGCACCGTTCGGTCCAAGAAAGCCTACAACGTCACCTTTGTTAACTGAAAAATTCAGATGATCAATTGCTCTGCGTGGTCCGTAATCTTTGGTAAGATCTTTTACTTGAATCATAGGGAAATTTTAGACCCCACCACGATTCAGTCAAGACTCCTCAAGATTGACGCAAAGAAAAATGAAAGGTCTTTTCTGAATGATAAGTCACGCGACCGAGTTTATCGCCCTTGATGGGACGAACAAATCGACACTCCACCATCACGACAGCGACTTTTTGCCCCACCATGAGTGATTTGGAAGATAAGGATTCCCTTGCAACCCAGGAAGCGACTTCTTGAATCTCCGCTTGAGAAATTTCCTGATCCCTTTGACGGTGAATAATCGCATGAGCGCCGGGGTAATCTTTTAAGTGAAGCCAGTAATCCCAGGCCTTGGCTTGTCGAAGCAGCGCTAGGTTGTCGGCAGCTGACTTTCCACAATACGCTAACGCGCCAGAGTCCAAGGTGAACTTTCGACCTCGGGCATCTGCTTTGTGCATCAAATCCACCAGTCCGGGTTTTGACGATTGCTTTTCGCGATATTGGGACTTTTCTAATTTTGCGATCTCTTGATGGAGCTCTTCCAAGCGCTCTCGGGCGCCATCTTTTTTCGCGACCAGTTGCTTTGATTTGGCAAAGGCATTTTCAATATTCCAATTAATGGATTCACGACGGTTAACGAATGGCTCAAGATGAGTTGGAACGTCGAGCGTGCGATGTGCGATAAGAAAGTTTCCGGCCTCTTGCCATTCTAAATGCTTTTCAGCATTGATCTGCTTTTGGATTTCATCCAAGGCTTTGCGTTTTTTTTCTAAATCTTTTTGCTTTTGTTTTTCCCATTGCACCACAGGATCCAATGAAGGTTTTTTGTCCTGCTTTTGTTCAGACAGCCATTCCTCATGCAGCTCCACCAAAGAGCGCGGCTCCGGTGGATTTTCCACGGGTGGTGCTTCTTTTAGATCCAGGGGTTTTTCCCATGCGATCGTTTTGCCTTGGGCTCTGACGATCAAATTGCATTGTTTGGGAATCAGGCGAATTTCAAGCTCGCACTTAAGTGTCGTGTTGGCTAAGGTTAGCTGCGCAACTCGTCCGTATTCTTGGAGCACTTTGAATTCATGCACATACAGATTTTTAGCGTTTGAATTTAAGAAGAGTCCCAATGGTTTTGGCTTGGGGCCTTTTTTGAACGGACAATGATTCTCAAAAACCAACATCATCGGCGTGTTAGGAACAAGGTCCAGGATCAGCCAGTACTGAGTGCGATTGTGAAACGAGAGAGCCAGACCTCGGTCATTTGCTAAGACCTCTTGCAACTGGGCTCCTTTGAGGACTTGCTCAAAGTGATTCACAAAATCGTTCAGTTCAAGTTGGGTTATGGCTTTCATCCTGGGTATTGTGTCATCCTTTGGGCCAAATTTCCAACTAGTACTTAGGTTCCATAACGGCGTACCGATAATTTGTTTATGAAAAATGATGCTTTGCTAAAGATCGTCGAAACTCAACTTCAAGAAACCAAGTACATGCGCGAGAAAACGTCTGATTTTATCAATCGTGTCGTGCAACTGTACACACTGCAACTGATGGGTCAGGGAAACATCCCTTTGGATTACATGGAAGAAGTTTTAGCCGACGTAGAAGCCGAAGCCATCGAAATGTACCGCAAAAAAACCTACGGCTTCCTGACTTTAGAAGAATACCGCCGCCACAAATTCCGCCAAGCCGACGACAACTAGTTTCGTTTTTCCATCGATTTGGAAACTCCAAAGCCAGGCATGCCCCTGGCTTTTTTTATTTCACACTCTTCCTCGAGGCGCCACGCCCATCACCCGCGAATTTTGGGGTATCGGTCAGCCCTCTTTCTTCACCCTCACATCCAGAATCATCAGGGGGGATATCGGTCAGCCCATTCCTCCATCTTTTCGACAGCATCCTGGGCCTTTCAACAGTATCCTGGGGGTATCGGTCACCTGATCCCGCGTTCTCCAAATTGTCCCTGTCCCTGTCCCTGTCCCTGTCCCTGTCCCTTTCCCTTTCCCTTTCTCTTTCTCTTTCTCTTTCTCTTTCTCTTTCTCTTTCTCCTTCTCTTTCCCTTTCCCTTTCCCTTTCCCTTTCCCTTTCACTCAAACCGTTCCTCACTATAATTTGGGGTATCGGTCAAATTTGGGGTATCGGTCAACCACACGCTTCCTTAGTTTTTTCAAATCAACCGCACTCCTTAGATTTTTGGAGCAACAACGAATCCGAATACCTAATTATAGAAACCCCATATTTCTGGGGGTATCGGTCGTCCATTCCGCAACTATAAAAACGCACATCCACGTCCAAACGTCGGACACAATTTTCCATGAGAGCAAACCGATCTGCGTCTGAGCACTACGTGGTTTTTGCAAATGAACTTCAAGCATGACCGATACCCCGAGATACCCTGAGATAACTTCAGAAACCAGATGCCCAGAAACGCCCGTCCAATCCTCCCGCCCCCCCGCACGCCGCACAAGCGAATAGGAGATACCTTGAAACAACAAACCTTTTCATCCCTGCAGACTAATTGGAAATATCGTTACTGCCATGGGGGCACGCTTCGAAAATCTTCGAAAGGACGAAGGGCTCGTCCACTTTCCAGTAAGGAACCAATTCATCTGGTTTTCAAAGTGAATAAAACGGCGGTTCGGGGTGGGCTTCGCACTCCTCGGACGTTTTCTCTGATCAATAGTCTTTTGAAAAAATACTCACGGAAATTTTACGTCCGCGTGGAGCAACATTCTATTCAGAATGATCACATCCATATTCTTTTGCGGGGAGGGAAACGTTCTCAGATGCAGAGTTTTTTCAGAGTGTTGGCTGGACAGTTTGCGCAGAGGTTGACCGATACCTTCGATACCAAACATGAGGGTGAGAAAATTTGGAAGCATCGGCCTTTTTCTCGAGTCGTCAAAGGCTACAGGCCGTATAGAATTGTGCGTGATTATATTCAACTTAATGAGCGTGAGGCTCAGGGCCGACCTTATTCAAAATCGCGACTGCGAGGATTGACGCAAGAGCAACTCACGGAGCTTTGGAGCTAAAAAAACTCTTTGGTAGAAGATTGCACTCTTATAAGAGCTCCTGGAAGTGGCGTAGGAACTCTAGCAGCAAACAATGTCGTAATGTCACTCATAGTTGCGAGACGATTTTCACAAATCCGCGGGAAACTCCCCGATTACTCTCATATTCGCAAGAACTGTTAAGTTTACTAATGTGGGGAAGCAGGACGACAATCCGATGAGAATCGAAAACACCGTTTCGCCGACCAGCTACTCAACCTTCCCATATTCGCAAGAACTGTGACGTTTACTAATGTGGGGAACCAGGAAGACCATCCGATAAGAATCGCAAAACCCGTGGACGGACCGCTACTCAACCTTCTCAATCACTGCAAAATACAGCGGCCCAAAACCGCAACGATCTGGCATGTACGCAACACCGAACTCTGTGGCTTCTCCGCCAACACCCAGCTCGGCTGGCAACAACTTTACTTCGCCTTTTTTCTTTTTCAAAAGTTTGCGAATGACGTCGTCATTTTCGGCGGGACTAATTGAACAGGTTGAATACACGATGCGACCGCCCGGCTTCACAGCGAGCAAAGCCGCACTCAATAAAGAGTACTGACGAGTCGCCAGATGTTCCGTGCGACGTGGGCTCCACTCGTCCTGGGCTTTCGGATTTTCTAAAATGTGGCGCTCACCCGAACAGGGAGCATCCAACAACACGCGATCGAAACTGTTCGGCTCTTTCAAACCGAATTGAACGCCGTCTTTACCCGTGACCCACACTCGGTCACGCACGTGTCGTGGCACATATTGTTGAATAACTTTTTTCAAACGCTCTCGACGTTCTGGGGAAAGGTCATTGCAAAAAATCTCGCCCTCTTCCGCGATGGCTTCAATCAGAATCAAACTTTTTCCACCGGGCGCCGCGCACATATCCAGCATGCGGTCACCAGACCTAGCATCCAGAGCGCGAGCCACCATGACACTGGCCGGGTCCATCACATAGGTATCTAACAACTCATCCGCGCGACGCTCGGGATGACTGCCCTCCCTCGCCGGAATCCAAAAGCATCCTGGGAGTTGTTCCTTTGTTTCAAAATTTTTCCAACGAGTTGCAGTGTCATCTTGTTTCCCGAGATTATTGACGCGCGCGACCTGTTGTTCGGAATTTTGTAATGCAGCAAAAAGTGTGGCCCAACGGTCACCATAAACTTTTTGAAAGTGCAGATAAAAAGGATGTGTGGTTTGCATAGAGGATGTTTTATAGGGCATTTTTCCCTATGCGTCATCGGAAAAGTGTCTAAATGACTCCGATTTAGTTAGGCACGCTATTCGCATTAGTGATTGCTGGAACGAAGAAATCGTCATAACGACACCACTAACAAAGGAAAAGTTCATGAATAAATTTATGCTATCCCTGATCGCACTTTGCGCGTTTGCACACACTGCTCACGCTATTGATTTCGATGGTTATCAAGCAGAAGAATCCGCTTACAGCCAAGAAGCCGAAATGAGCCAAGACGAAGCAGCAATGATGTCGGATGACGTTGCAGCTTACGGTCGCGGTGGTGGCCGTGGTGATGGTCGCGGCCCAGGTCGCGGAGGCCCAGGTTGGGGTCGTCCTGGTCACGGTCCCGGTCGTCCCGGCCCTGGTTATCCTCCCGGTCACGGCGGTCCTCGCCCAGGTCCACGCCCTCCAGGTCATGGTGGTCCCGGTCATGGCGGCCCAGGTTACCCTCACCCAGGCCCAGGCTACCCTCCTCCACACCAACCAAGTGTTGAATACGTAACTTGTGAATCCTACGGCAGCCGTTACAACACGTGCTATGTGAATCCCTACGGTATCCGCAGAGTTTACTTGGCAAGACAGCTTTCCAACACTCGTTGCGACGCCAACAGAACTTTCGGTCTTTCTGGAAACTATATCTGGGTTGATCGTGGTTGCCGCGGAGTGTTCGCAGTAGAGCGCTACTAATCTAAATTCTTAATTTCAAAAGACGACGTTCCCCACAATGTTTGTCTTTGTGAATATCCAATCAAGAAAGCCCGGTACTAAACACCGGGCTTTCTTCTTTTATTGCGATACTTGCATTAAACTTCTGTCATCATATTTGCCAAATTACTTCCACTTCATTACTTTAGAATCCATAGCGACTCGGGGTTACCTTTGTGCGGATATGAATTGGGAATGAAAATGTCCCATAATTACAATCAAGATCTTGTAGCATTATCGGTTTTGATTGCGACCGTGGGAGCCTACGTCGCATTAAACATCGTTCTTCGCATCAAAGAATCATTAGGAAAAAACAATCGTCTGTGGTTACTCGCCGGAGCAATCGCAATGGGCTTGGGAATCTGGAGCATGCATTTCGTTGGAATGCTTGCGATGGAAATGCCAGGAATGACCATCGGCTATGACCTTTTCCTTTCTGTTGTTTCATTACTTGTCGCCATCGGTGCCTCTTTAGTTGCGTTCTATATTGTCAGCCGAGTTCGTGTGTCCATTATCGGAGTGGTCTTGGGAGGAATCTCGATGGCCGTCGCGATTTCCGGAATGCACTATATCGGGATGGCTTCGATGGAAATGGCAGCCCGAATTGAGTGGCGTTGGAACCTGGTCGCACTGTCAGTTTTCATTGCAGCGTTTGCCTCCTTTGCAGCCTTGGGAGTCTCGTTACTTTTCAGAACCACCAAAAGAGTGACTCTGTTGCACATCCTCTCAAGTCTGTTGATGGGTGCTGCGGTTTCCGGCATGCACTATGTGGGAATGTTTGCCGCGGAATTCATTCATGAAGAACAACTCCTACCCGCTCACCGAGGCGTCGTTCTTGGAACGCAGACAGTCGCCTATGTCGTGACCGGCACGACGTTCATGATTTTGTTAGTGGCTTTGATCGCCTCGGGTTTCGCGCGAGTTCTGATTCGTCGCTCGAATGAAGCCAAAGACGCCATCAACAGCCGTGACATTCTTTTGAAAGAAGCGCAAGAGATCGCACACCTGGGAAGTTGGGAAAGATCCATCAACGGAACTCAGGTTAGTTTGTCTGAAGAGATGTACAACATTTACGGCCTTGATAAAAACATTCAGGTGACGGCCGAGATGCTTCTGAACTTTACAGACGCTCCCAATCGCGAAAAGATCAGAAAATATCTGGAAGATGCAGTCACGAACAAATCGAAATTTAATTTTGATCATGTGATTCAACTGAATGACGGCACAACCAAGTACGTTCAGACCCGGGGTCAGGTTGCTTTAAATGAGCAAGGCGAAGCCGTAAAGATATTCGGCACTACCCAGGATATTACAGACTTAAAAACCATCGAAAATGAACTCCTGAAAACACAGTTCGAATTAGAATCTCGAGTTCAAGAAAGAACCGCAGACCTTGAACAAGCCCTGATCCGCGAGAAAAAAGCCAAAGAACTGGCAGAGGAAGCGACCAAGGCCAAAACGACTTTCCTGGCGAACATGAGTCACGAAATTCGCACGCCCATGAATGCCATTTTAGGATTTGCAGAGCTGCTCAGTTCCGAAAATTTGACTTCAGAACAAGAAGAATATCTGAATCGCATTCAAGCGAATGGTGAACTTTTACTGCGCATCATTGATGATATTTTAGATTTAACGAAATTCGAAGCAGGCAAAATGCCTATCGAAAAAAGTTTGTTGTCTTATACAGAACTGGTCGATGAGGTCGTCGGTTCGTTGTCTTTACTGGCTCTGAAAAAAGGCATCAAAATCGAAGTCACAAAGGCCAGCGAAATGCCGGCGCACATTTATTCAGATCCAGTGCGTTTACGCCAGATCCTTGTGAACTTAATTGGTAATGCTGTGAAGTTCTCGAATAAGGGGCCTATTAAAATCAGAATCTATTCGCAAAAGCTCGAAGGCAAAACGCTGGTTTCCACAGAGGTTCAGGATTTTGGCATTGGGATTTCCGACGAAGGCCAGCGCCAGATTTTTCAAGCATTCGGTCAAGCCGACACGTCCATTATTCGAAAATTCGGCGGCACGGGCTTGGGCTTGGTTTTATCACGCCACTTTGCTCGCGCATTGGGTGGGAACTTATCGCTCCTGGAAAGCAAACAAGATGTGGGCAGCACCTTCTTGTTCACTATAACTTCTTCTGATGAAGAACAGGCCAAGGCGCAACAACCAAGCAAAACTCAAACTCCCCCAGCACCTGTTAGCTTGCAAGATTTTGAAGGAAAAACAATCAAGGTGCTGTTGGCAGAGGACTTGAAGGACAATCAGATCCTGATCGGAATCTATCTTCGTTCGAAGCATTTCGTCGTTTCTTATGCGAACGATGGCTTTGAAGCCGTAAAAATGGCTACAGAAAATGATTACGATATCGTTCTTATGGACGTGCAAATGCCAGGCATGGACGGACTTCAAGCAACCCGAACTTTGCGCGCGCAAGGCTACACAAAGCCCATCATCGCATTAACAGCCCACGCTCTTCGCGAGGAAGTTAAAAAGTCGTTAGATGCTGGCTGCAACGCCCATTTAACCAAACCGATCAATCGCCCTGATTTGCTGGCAGCAATAAAAACTTTCGTTCTTACTTAATTGGAAAAGAGCAGATGAATTCGGTGCCTCTGTCCAATTCCGATTTTACGGCAACGGTGCCGCCGTGGCTTTGCATGATGTGTTTAACGATTGCTAAGCCCAAGCCTGTGCCGCCAGCGTCTCTGGTGCGGCCCTTATCGATTCTATAGAAGCGCTCAAACAAGCGATCCAAGTGTTCGGATGGAATTCCTGGACCGTCGTCGATCACGCGTAAGATAATGTATTCTTTAATGTCGCGTTCCCAACGGATTTGCACTGTCTTGTTGTTTGGAATGAACTTCACAGCGTTTGAAACCAAATTACGCAGAACTTGTTCGACTTTGCGGGAGTCTGCTTTAAATGGCGGAACTTCGCCCACCACGCGGATGGCGATGCTTTTCTCGGCAGCAAGGACGGCCATTTCTGAAACGACGTGTTCGGAAATTTGCAGTGGATGAATCAATTCTAATTTCAATTCCGAATTCGATGATTCCATCGATGTTAATGACAGCAGGTCATTCACCAAGTCCATCAAGCGATCGATATTGCGAGAAACAATATTGATGAACTTACCGGCTTGCTCCATTTGACCATTGTTGATGTCTTCTTTCAAAGTATCCACATAACCTTTGATCGAAGTCAGAGGTGTGCGCAACTCGTGAGAAGCGTTGCCGACGAATTCGATACGGATTTGTTCGGCACGTTTTAGTTCGGTGATATCATGGAAAATCCCGACGATACCGTAGACTTCGCGAGTTTTTTCGTTGCGAATCGGATTCACGGATACAGAGAAAAAGCGTGGCTGATTATCAATAAGCGTTGGCAGCTTGACCGTGAAGCGAGTGTTCTTACCCGTTTTTATCGTGCTCGCAAAACCTTCCAGAACATCTGGAGAGCGAATCGCATCTTTCAGACGCAGATTTTCAGTCGAAAGCTGCGGTCCTTTTAAAAACTGTGCCGCGAACTGAGAATTAAAGTACAAGATTTTTTCGTCAAGACTGACACTGACCAGGCCCTCGGCCACCGAGCTCATAAATGCCTGAGACTCCTCCTGCGCTTGCAGGAAGTTCGCCTTACGACGTTTCATCTTTTTATGGATTTTATCCAAAGCCACTTCCAGCTCTGACAAATCATCGGCGTCGTCATCCAAAAGATCATCGGCATCAGACGCCGAGAAAATCTCGCCATACGCGCGCTTATTGGAAATACGCAAAGCCTTCAGAATAACCTTATGAATGGGACGAACAAAACGGAATGCGATGATCAAAGACACCAACAGACTGAACATGAAAAAGTTCAGCAAAAAGTCCGTGTACACGAAATCAGCCATGCGATGCTGCGAATCCAAAGAGGCCGCAATAACGAAAGCTAAGATGTTAAAAACAACAACTTGAAAGAAGAATAACTTCCAGAAAAGACGTGACGGAAATCGGATGAAACTCTTCATGCCTGTTCCATTTTCACCCGGTAGCCCACGCCACGGATGGTTTCAATGCGATCGCCCCACTCGCCCAGTTTCTTGCGAAGGCCAAAGACATGGGTGTCAATCGTACGACCGACCACACTGATGCCCTCACCCTGAATGTTCTCAATCAGTTTTTCACGAGTCAAAACCACGCCGTGGTTTTGCACCAATGTTCCTAATAGTTTGAACTCTGAGGGAGTCAAATGAAGTGGATCATTTTTATAAGAGATCTCGTAGGTTTTAAAATTCATTTTCAAACCGTGGATACTGATTTCGCTGTCGTCTTTGATGACTTCTTCAGCTTTCGGGCTTGCACGACGAAGCAAAGCTTTTGCTCTTGCGATTAGCACCGAAGGATTGAATGGTTTCGTCAAATAGTCATCCGCGCCGCGCTCAAGACCCATAACGATGTCTTGGGGTTCCGTTTTCGCCGTGACCATAAGAACGGCTGCGTTTGGATTTTTAGCTTTAATACGATCCAGAATGTCGACACCGTGAAGGCCCGGAAGCATCCAGTCCAACACGAATAACTGGTAGTTTTTGGCATTCATTTCAGCGAGGGCTTCTTCGGCAGAGGCACATTCAGTCACGCGATAACCTTGACGTAGCAGATGCAAAGCCATCAGTTCGCGGATCTCTTGTTCGTCCTCAACCACCATCACTTGAATTGAATTATCAGCCAAACTTGCCCCCATGTCGAACGTCTTTACCCGTAAATGCAAAGATCACGTCTTCCGCAATATTGGTCGCGTGGTCACCCAAGCGTTCCAAATTACGTGCGATCAAAATAAAATCCATGCTTGCTTCAACGTCGTCCGGATTGCTTTTCATGTGTTTGATGGCGTCGTTGAAAACTTTATTTTTCAACGTGTCGATTTCATCATCCATCAGCAAAATGTTTTTAGCTTCCACGGCATCACCGCGAACGAAACAATCCAAGGAGCCTTTAACCATGCGGCCTGCGATTTCCGACATTTTCTGAATATCACCGGTTTGCGCCTGAATAGGTTTACGGCCCAAATAATCTTTACCGGAGTATGAGATATTCACAGTTTGATCGCCCATGCGCTCAAGGTCGTTGTTGATTTTCAAAACAGAGATAATCAAACGAAGATCTTTGGCCACCGGGCCTTGCTTTGCCAGGATGTGCATGCAGTGATTGTCCACGCGGATGTGGTCTTCGTTGATGCGCTTTTCAATTTCATGAACCTCTTGAAAAGCATTCACATCACGGGAAAGGAGGGCAGCTGTTACTTGCGAGAGGGCTTTTTCAACATGACCACCCATTACCAGAATCATTTTTTTAAGGTCTTCAAGCTGAGTGTCGATGGCACGTTCCATACGTATTCCCCGTTTGTTGGTTGTATAAAGGTTTTCAGAGTAAAAAACACCGCTTAACACGGCACTAAAAGCAAAACTAACACAATCTTAACAGATTCCCGAGCTGCCCGCCCCTCTAGAACAGGACTTGGGCGGCTAGTTCTACTTTCGAGGCGTCGCGGATGCCTTTTCCGTAGTTATCAGCATACCATGTGTGATCCACTGCCAAAGCAGTTTTTACATCGTCAGTGACCTGGTAAGCGAAAGACACGATTCCGGTCTGTAGGTTTTTATCCGGCTCCCCTACCGCGGCATCCAAGTAATCATAACGAAGCATCACTTCAGATTTAGGGCCGACACCAAAAATCGTGAAAGCACTGCCCCCGAAGCCATGAACCGCTTGTCCGGCCAAGCTCACCACATCGACTCCGTCAGCCATTTTTCCATCCGTTATCGCACCTGCCGGATCATGGGTATCCAAAAGCTCGATGCCGAATTTGGTTTTGCTGTCTTCCGGTTTATAAAGGAATGAAGCCTGAATGCGCTCTTTAGCTGCAACATCATCACCATATTGCTCGTAAGTCCCGTGAATGTACTGCAATGTGATTGCAAACGGATTCAAACTTGTAAAACGCAGGAACAATGCGCCCTCTTTGTGGGGTCCCGCAGAATCCTGATCGCGCCCTTCGCCATTCACCACAGACAAAGACCACTCCCCCAAATCCGCTGGGAGTTCAGACATAAAGCCCACGCCTAAGTCAGAATAAGTTTCGTATTTCCATTTTTCAGTCAGAGCATATGCGGTTTCACCCAAAAAACGATAATTCATGTCTTCGTATTGCGCTTCCATCCAAGGTTGCGGCACCACGCCCATGCGTAAAGCAGAAACACCTTCAAAAATACTGACCAAGTCTAAGTAGGCTTCACGCGTATTAACCATGAAACTTTCTGAAGTCGGATTGTCGCTGCGCTTTTGTGCGCCTTCGAATGAGACATACAAAAGATTGCCTTCTTTCAAAGGCACACTGAAATTCAATAACAAAGAAGGAACACGGAATTCACTATTACCAGCCTGGCCCGTTGGCAGCAAATAGACCAAGGCATTCAAGTCAGCTTCCCCGGAAATTTCGATATCCGTCAAAGCCCAAGCATGCCCACAAACAAAAATACTCAACAAGGTGATAAAAAATGATTTTTTCATGTCTATGATGCTCGCATTTTTATATACTATTGCCAAAGGAGAACTTTAGCCGTGTCACGTCGAGTTTCAGCCATCGATATCGGGTCCAACGCCATTCGCATGATGGTCGCTGATATCAATGAAACAGCTCCCTTCATCCGGGTGAATAAAAAGCAGCGAGCTCCGGTTCGCCTGGGGCATGATGTATTTACGACGGGAACCATCACTCCGGAAACCATGGAGATAGCTAAAGCCACCTTTCGTCGTTTTGCGGAAACCAACGAAAAGCTGAAAGTGGAAAAGTGCCGAGCGGTCGCAACCAGTGCCTGCCGCGAAGCTAAAAACAAAAAAGAGTTCCTGGAAACCATTAAGAAAGTTTCCGGTATCGATATCGAGATCATCGATGGCACCGAAGAAGGCCGCCTGATCCATCTTGCCGTCCGCAAAGAAGTTCAACTGGATAACAAAAAAACCATGCTAATCGATATCGGTGGTGGCAGTGTTGAGGTGACTTTCTCTAAAGGCGGTAAGCTTTTGGCAACCAAGTCTTTCCCGATGGGAACGGTTCGGGTTTTAGAAAACTTAAGCAAACGCCGCATGAATGAAAGCCATTTAAGTATCATCATGGGCGAGTTTTTGTCTGAGCTGGGACCGCACATTTATCCCAACACCGAAAATGATCCCGTGGATTTTGCGATTGGGACCGGGGGAAACCTGGAGTGCATGGCGGAGCTTAAGGTTCGCTTGCTTAAAAAAACTCCCAATACATTTGTGACACTTGCGGAGCTAGCGGAAATCATCGCCCGCCTAAAAGCGATGTCGATTAAAGACCGCATCGATAAATTAGAACTGCGACCAGACCGCGCCGACGTGATTATGCCTGCCTCCATGCTGGTGGAAACAATCATGCGTCAGGCAGAGGTGGAAAAAATCGTTATTCCTGCCGTCGGTTTACGCGATGGTCTTATTTGGTCGATGGTTTAAAGATTCCAAAATTTAGAACTCAACCTTCCAAAACATCTAATTTTCAATAATCACTCGGCGCGATAGATCTCTTTTCAACGAAATTAACTCTCTTGAATCGGAGATTCCTATGAAACTGGCTATTTTTTCTATCAGTATATTCCTGTCTTTCGTAAGCTTGGCTCAAGCCAAAAACGTTGCTGTCCAAGGCGACGCTGCATGCTCCATTATGGAGGCTCTGTACTCTGCTGGTTTTCCAGTAAAACATATTGATGACGATGAATATGGCACCCACCCAATGACATTGGATGTCTCTAACTTAACTTGCCATTATTCAGCTGCTGACGGGCCCGATGAGTGGATGAATGCTGTTCAGTGCTACACAAAAAACGATCACACTGCTCGTCCAAACTCTTTGGCTTTGGCAAAAGCTTTGGCACCGTTTGCAGCTTTCGAAGGCGCTGCAGGCAGCCGCTATCTTACCGCAAACAAAATCCAGTGCGTGCTTAACTACAATGAACGCGCTTACCAGTGCCACCTTGAAGTTGATGATATTGAATAGGTATTAGAGATATTAGTGCCGTGTCGACAAGTTTATTCAAGGCGCAAGGAGGAAGCTGCACAAGCGTGCAGCGACGACGAAGCAACGCAGAAAAAACTTATCTGGCGCGGTACTAATCAAAAATCTTCGGCGGGATAGAGTACATAAGCTCTGCTCCGCCGGCATTCGCCTGAGCAAAAGATTCCAGCTCTAACGACAGGACGCCGCTTTTTCTAAGATCGATAAAGCTTTCGGCTTTCCCCGTCAGCATGTAACTTGCGAAGACACTTAGATGTGGCTCATGCCCCACGATCATGATTTTTTTGTGATTGCGACCTTGAGTACGAAACCATTTTAACAGTGCTTGCGGTGGACTTTGCGGGACCATTTCTGGAATCTCGATAACCTTTTTTCCGGGATAAAACTGACTTAAGATCTGCGCGGTTTGGGCGGCACGAGTAAACGGACTGGTCACAATCACATCAACGTCTTTGATAAAGTCTTTCATGCGCATGCAAACTTTCTGCATGCGTTTACGTCCCTTCAAAGTGAGGGGACGAAACTGATCTTCCAGACCTTTTTTTGCAAAGTCTTCCCTTTCTTCAGCAAGGGCATGACGGACGATGATGATTTCCATTTTACTCCGAGTGTGAATCCTCGACCAGTTTACCCCTTGTTTTCGCTAATTGCATCAAAGTTTGATGAACTCCGATTTCATCCGCTTTAAAAGGTTTCTTCGTATAACTTCCGTCTGAGTTCATCAACCAGGCTTGACGGTTCTCTTTCAGATAAAATTGCAGGATTTCCCACAACTTTTCTTTAAGACTGCGATCCAATACGGGGACAATCGCTTCCACGCGGGCATGCAAGTTACGATACATCCAATCAGCTGACCCCAAAAAGAAATCCCCATCTACAGGATCTTCTTTTCCATTCCTAAAATAGAACAAACGAGAGTGTTCCAAAAAGCGACCGATCACCGAAATGACTTTGATACGCTCGCTCATACCAGCCACCCCGGGACGAAGGCAGCAAAAACCACGGACGATCATTTCAATGTCCACACCCTTTTGCGAGGCCGAGTATAAAGAAGCACCGATATCGTTTTCTTCAAAGTTATTAAACTTAGCGACGATGTGTGCAGGCTTCCCTGCCTTCGCATGGGCGGCTTCGCGATCAATCAAAGTTCTGAATGTTGAAAGCATATTCACCGGCGCAATCAGCAAATGCTGATAACTGCCTTTCAAGCTAATGCCCGTCAGATAATGGAAAAAATCAACCACGTCATTGGTGATTTCCTCGCGCGCTGTAAGCAAGCCTAAGTCTGTGTAAAATCTGGAGGTGGCCACGTTGTAGTTACCAGTGCCGATATGAACGTAACAACGAAGCCCCTCTTGCTCTTGGCGAACAACCAAGGCCGTTTTCGCGTGAGTTTTTAAACCCACGACACCGTACACGACGTGAACGCCAGCGTTTTCAAGCTCATTGGCCCAATAGATATTTCGTTCTTCATCAAAGCGAGCTTTTAGCTCGACCAGACAAACCACTTGCTTGCCTTGGGCGGCCGCGCGAATCAAAGAGCGAATAAACGGACTGTTATCACCCGTGCGGTACAACGTCATTTTGATCGCTAAGACCTTGGGGTCTTCGCTTGCAATACGAATGAAAGTTTCAACAGAAGCCGAAAAACTTTCAAACGGATTATGAATCAATTGATCGTTGGCTCGGATAGCACTGAAAATTCCGGTGCCTTCTTCGGCAAAGGCCGGAGAAACCACTGGAATGTACGGGTCGAATTTCAATTTAGGCAGCGGCAAATCCGCGATCATGCCGAGGTCGCCGTAATCCAGCTCACCGGGAAGTTCGTAAATGTCTTCCTCGTTGAGCTCAAGCTCTTCCATCAAAAACTTCAGCATCCACGTGTCAGGATTTGGTCCATGCTCAAGACGCACGACCTCAGCAAAACGACGCTGACGAAGTTCTTCTTCAATCGCTTCCAATAAATCTTCCGCATCCTCTTGATCCTGATCTGAATCCGCATTGCGAGTCAGGCGGAAAGCCATGGCGTCAATCACTTGCATGGAAGGAAACAGATCCGACAAGTTTGCCTTGATCACTTCCTGAAGACTGACGAAGCGATTAATGCTTGGATCGACATCGACACGAATCCACTGTGGCAAAACTTTAGGAACTTTGACTCGAGCAAAAAGTTTTTCCTCAGAGTTTGGATGTTTTAAAGTCACGCCCAGGGAAACCGAAAGGTTTGAAATAAATGGAAAAGGATGTCCCGGGTCCACCGAAAGCGGTGTCAGAACCGGAAACACGTTCTTGCTATAGTACTTTTTTACGCTCTCGCGTTCTTTTTCGGAAAGATCTTTCCAGCTGAGCAGGAAAATACCCTCATTTTCCAAAGCTGGCTTCAAAGTTTTAGTAAAGCAGCTGCCTTGATCTTTGATCATGGGTTGAACGACTTCACGAATTTCCTGAAGTTGAGCCATCGGTGTTTTACCATCGGATGACTTTGGGGAAACTCCGTAAGCCACGTGGCGCTTTAAACCGCCGACGCGCTTCATGAAAAACTCGTCCAGATTCGATCCGGAAATACTTAGAAATTTAACTCGCTCTAAAAGTGGATTGCTGCTGTCCTCGGCTTCGGTCAAAACACGGCGATTGAAATTCAACCAACCAATCTCGCGACTGGTGAATAAACTTTCAGATGACAATGGATGCTCGACAACTTTGACCTTGCGAGTGGCAGCTTTTTTCTTAGACGTTCTGGTCGGCGACTTCGCCTTCGGTGTGTTCAAAGAATCCTCCTTGACTCCCTGGAGGTATATTTCACAATAAAGCATTATTTTTGGCAATGTCTTCCTAGAGGAACAACGACGTGCAAAATACTCCGAAAGAATGGCAAGTTCTTAAGCAGATTCGCAATAAGGTCCAGCGTCATAATCCAAACACCGTGGTGCCGTTGGGTGATGATGGATTTGTTTTTAAAAACTTCCCAGGTCTTTCAGTGATTGCACAAGACATGATGGTGGAAGATGTGCATTTCCGCCTGGATTACGCCTCTGCGTTTGATCTGGGACATAAAGCCCTGGCCGTTAACTTAAGTGATCTTGCTGCCATGGGCGCACAACCCCACTTTGCCCAGGTGTCGCTCGCTCTACCGAAAGAAATAACCGAATCCTGGCTTGACGAATTCTATCAGGGTATGACGGCGCTCGCGGATCGCTTCGGAATGGAAATCGCAGGTGGAGATTTGTGTGTATCTCCTCGCGGAGTGATCATTGATGTCAGCGTGCATGGATCTTGCGAAAGACCACTCACCCGACATGGCACTCAACCGGGCGATATTTTATTAGCCAGTGGTCCTTTGGGAATTTCCACGACCGGGTTACGAGCACTTCACGAAGATCGCAGAAATGACTTTCCACAAGCCGTGGAAAAACACCTGCGCCCTATGCCGCGTTTAGATTTACTGCCAGAACTTCGCAAGCACACTGATAAAATTCACGCTTTGATGGATTGCAGTGATGGCTTGGTGAATGACGCTCTGATCTTGGCAAACAAACCCTATAACAATGGCCAAGCAACATCTGCGATTGGCATTCATTTTTTCCCTGATCAATTTCCTTTGGAAGATGAAACAATCCGCATGGCTCATCTGGCAAAAGCTTACGAGTATGCGCTGTGGGGTGGAGAAGATTATGAGCTTTTGATGACTCTTTCTCCGGAACATCGTGGGCTCTTTCCCGAATGGACAGAAGTTGGCCAGTTCACAGAAAGCCCTGGAGTCTTTTTAATTCATGGTGACGCTAAGGAAGAGATCGAGTCTTTTAAGGGCTGGAAGCATTTTTAAGTCGAACAGGTTTCAGGATCATTTTGAGACAGTATTTTTACCGACCTTTCGTTAAGAGACCCTGCTTTTTGTCCGAATAGTTTTACATGACATCACTCGCACGCTACCACGGCAGATCTCCCCGATTCATTCTTCAGACCGAAGATGAAAGTATCGTGCGCGTAGCCGGTCCCAAGCAAGTTCCTTGGGAAGAAGGCACTTCCATTAAAAATGTATCTTTGACGGGTCTTGCGTTTACTGCGCCAGACGATCTGTGCCCGATTTTGGGTGAAGTGATAAAAATTCAATTCACTCCGCCCGGCTCACGCCAGATGGCGTGCTATGGAATTGTCACTCGTCTTGATAGCATTTCGAATGCGACGACTTTGGTGGGAGTGCATTTCTATAAAATGGAAATGACCCAAAGAATTGTTTTGGCTCAAGGTCTTGCCCGCCGCTTTAAAGAAAATCAAGAGCGTGGGCAAATCGATGAGATGCTAAATAAGCAACCCGGCCCGATGAGTTTGCTCCACTTCCCACAGCTGATGATGATGGGCGTGATCGCAGTACTTTGGGGCGCGGTTATTTTCGGTGCCTTGAAATTCCAGTACGAAGATTTGTTTTCGTTCTTTACGCGTTTCTTTTAAAAACGCGTTGATCTTTTAGAAGCTCTCAAACTTTTCTTTCAATCTTTTCGCCGCAAAGTCGATGAACTTTTTCGTTTTCATCGGAACTTCTTTTTGCTCTGGTGAGACCAGGCTCACTGGAATTTCCTGCCCTCTCAAACTGCGATACATGTGAACAAGGCGGCCGGAACGAATGTGTTCTGCCACGATGAATTCCGGCACCATGCAAATGCCTCGCCCTTGAATCGCCATTTGCACAATCATGTTCGGATTGTTTGCGGAAAACACGGGATCCACTTTCATGGTCATCTTCTTGCTGTCAGCCGTTCGCCACAGGTCCAATTTGCTCTGGGAATTTAAAGACAAGAATGGCAGAGTGCTTAGATTTTCCAAATCCTCCGCTTGACGATAGCGTTCTAGGAATCCGGGGCTTGCGACCATGACGCTTTTTAAAGTCGCCACTTTTTTAACGCGTAGATTGCTGTCTTTCAAAATACCGATACGAACGGCCACATCGATGGACTCTTTGACGAGATCCACGTAGGCCTGACTTAAAAGCATTTCAAAACGCACCCGAGGATGCTGTTTTGCAAAGTCAGCCAGAATATCTGGTAGCAGAAGCACACCCAGATCATCCGAAGCCGTCACTCGAAGCCAACCCGAAACATCTGCAACTTCCTCACTTAATTCTGCAGAAAGACTCTCCAGCCCCTCGACCAAACCTCGAGAACGCTCATAATAAGCTCGACCGGCGTCAGTGAGTTGGAACTGCCTCGTCGTGCGATACACCAGCTGGATTCCCAGGTCTCGTTCTAAGGCAGCTAATCTGCGACTGACTCGGGATTTGGGCTGATGTAGCACTTCGGCCGCCTTGGTAAAGCTGCCAGCTTGAACGAGTTTTACGAAAGTGCGGATTTGGTTCAGATCTAATTGTTCCATATATGCAACAGTATATCGTGAATATGTCTCCTACCGCAACACTCCTTTCGGCCCGATACTGATTAAGTGCTAAACACAATAAAAGAGGAGAACCCTATGAAATTAATGACCGCTGCCTTAATTACGTTACTTAGTTCCGCTGCTTTTGCGAAAACCATCCCTGCCGGAACTTATGCAATTGACTCTGCCCATTCAAAAGTTGGCTTTGAAGTTCCCCACTTGGTGATCGCCACTGTCGAAGGCCGTTTCACAAAATTTGACGGCTCCATCACAATCGATCCGAAATTGGAGAAGTCCAAAGCAAATTTGAATATCGATGTGAACAGTGTGGATACTGACAATGCTGATCGTGATGGTCACTTGAAGAGTCCCGACTTTTTCGACGTCGCGAAAAATCCTAAAATGTCTTTCGTCGTTAAAAAAGTTGTCGGAACTGCAGATGACTTGAAACTGATTGGTGATTTGACTTTAAAAGGTAAAACTAAAGAAGTGACTTTGGCAGTGAAATACCTGGGTGACGTAAACGACCCATTCGGTAATCACAAAATCGCATTCACGGCGACTGGTAAAATCAATCGTCAGGACTACGGTTTAAGCTGGAGTAAAGCGGTTGAAGCCGGCCCGGTTGTAGGTGACGAAATCACTCTTACAATCCGTGTTGAGGCCAACAAACCGGTTGAAAAGAAAGGTTAATTTTTATGAAACGCATGCCTGTGATTTTTGCTGCTCATGGTTCCCCAATGAATGCTTTGGCAAAGACTCCGTTCACGGATGCTTTGTCAGCATTGGGTGAAAGCTTGCCGCATCCACAGGCCATCCTTGTGGTATCGGCTCACTGGGAAACCGAAGGAACGAAAGTTCTTTACAATGCGACACCACAAACTATCCATGACTTTTATGGATTTCCGAAAGCCCTGTTCGATGTTCAGTACCCTGCCCGTGGTCCTTTAAGTCTGGCGCAAGCCACACAGAAATTGATTCCCGGTTCAGAACTGAGCGAAAAATGGGGCCTCGATCACGGAACCTGGTCGGTATTGGTACACATGTTTCCGAAAGCGGATATCCCAGTGTTCCAACTAAGCCTTGATGTGAATGCTCCTCCCGAAAAACACATCGAGCTGGGCCGCCACTTGCGTTCGTTACGAGAGCAAGGCGTTCTGATCCTGGGAAGTGGCAACATCGTTCACAACCTGCGCACCATTCAGTGGCGCGATCCCAACGCAAAATTCGATTGGGCGGTAGCGTTCGATGCTGGCATCAAAAAAGCTTTGGATTCAAGGGACGAAAAAACATTGGCCCAGTACATGGAAAAATTCGGCTCCGCTGCGGAACTCTCCGTTCCCTCGCCCGAACACTACTGGCCACTCCTGTACACCTTCGGAGCTTCGGATGAAGAGGATAAAATATCCTATCCGTTTGAGGGCTTCGAAATGGGATCACTCTCTATGCGCACGGTTATGTGGAGCGCGTAAGTCTAAAAACACAAAGGCACAGATTTTCAGTCTGTGCCTTTAAATCATGGAATCATTTGAATTATCTCGAACCCTCAACGCATCCAGTTACCGCAGCGGAGGTAAGATGCTTCAACGCTCACTCCTAAAAAGTAAAAAGCCCGCTCATTTCTGAACAGGCTTATCTTCGCACCTTGCGCTGCGTCCGTAAAGAGGACCTGGCACCTTTTTAGTCGCCGACGGCGGCGAAGGCTTGCTTGGTTTGTTCACGAACCTTATCGCGTTTTCTGAATCTGTCTGAGATCGAGTACGCGGCTGGAACTACGAACAATGTTAGAACTGTGGAAACCAAAACTCCACCGATCAGGCATAAGGCCATGGGGCGCATTGTTTCAGAACCAGCACCTGTTGCCATAGCTGAGGGAACGGCTGCGGCGATCGTTGCAATCGATGTCATCAGGATCGGACGAAGACGAATCGGACAGGCTTCGATCAAAGCGTTGTCGGCGTTCAATCCTCCGCGATCACGGACTGTGTTGGTGAATTCAACCAATAAGATCGAGTTCTTTTTCACGATACCCATCAAGAGCAAGAATCCGATCGCTGAGTACATGTTCAATGATTGACCTGTTAACAATAACGCAAAGAACGCACCCGAGAAACTTAGTGGCAAAGCCAACAAGATCGTCGCAGGATCGATGAACGAGTTAAACTGAGAAGCCAAGATCATGTAGGCGATCACGATACCCAAGATAAACGCCAAGAAGAAACTTTGAATAGATTCTTTGAACGTTTTCGAAGAACCCTGTTGCTCGATCATGTAACCGGGCTCCAAAGTTTTCTTACCGATTTCAAGAATCTTATCCATTGCTGCTTGTTGGGAAGCGCCGGCTTTTAAGTTCGCAGTGATCGTAATCGCACGCTGACGATTCATACGCGAGATACTTTGCAAAGCCTTTGTCGTCTCTTGAGTTGTTACGCGAGAAATAGGAACCAAGTTCGCGCGATTGTTTCCGATCAACAACTTTTTGATCTCAACCATCGCGTCTTCTTTGTTATCCAATTTCACTTTGATGTCATAGCGGTGACCCCCGTCAGGATACTCCCCGGCTTTCACTCCCCCGATCAAGGCATTCACTGTTGTTCCAACGGCTGCGATGCTGACACCATGCTGAGCGGCTGAAACGCGATCTGGTTTCACTTGGATTTCTGGCATACCCAAAAGGTAATTGGAATCGACGTCGACCATCAGGCCGGTCTTAGTCATTTCATCCATGATCTTTTGCGAGTAACCAGCAAGTTTTTCCCAGTCAGAACCCATGACCGTAAATTCAATCGGATAACCACGACCGCTTGAGAAACCACGTTGTGACATATCCATCAAGACCGGACGCACATCTTGGATTTTTCCGAAAGCCTCACGAGTGACTTGCATGAAATCAGTTTGTGTCATGCGTTTACCCGTTTTTGGATCAATCGGACGCTCTTTAAATTCTTTCATGGTGATAAACATCATCGCGGTGTTGGCATCGGAAATACCGCCACCGAAACCACCGATACTGGCAAAGACTTGCTTCACTTCAGGACGAGAGCGCAACCACTCCTCCGCCTGTTTCACTTGGGAATCCGTGTATGCCAAAGAACTTCCCACTGGCAAAATCAAACGCGCTAAGAAAATGCTTTGATCTTGCGCAGGAGACATTTCTTTCACCAGGAACTTAACCGAGATGAACGACAACGCCACGAATACCAAGGAACCGATGATAACTTTCCAGCGCATTAGCAAAGTTTTGCGCAACCATCTTTCGTAGCCCACTTTCAAAGAGTCCATGAAGGCTTCGAACGCTTTACCGATTTTAGTTGTACGCTCTCCGTGGTGAACGAAACCTGCACAACGCATTGGTGTGATCGTCAAAGATTCAACCAATGACAAGAATACGGCGATCGAAATTGTCACCCCGAATTGCATTAAGAACTTACCGATGATCCCCTTCATGAAAGCAACCGGAAGGAAGATCGCGATTACGGCCGCGGTTGCTGCCATCGCGGCAAACGAGATTTCACGAGCACCCAGGATCGCGGACTCGATTTGTCCGTGTCCTTCCTCGTTATACCTAAAGATATTTTCCAGAACCATGATGGCATCGTCGACGACGATACCGATGGCGAGAGTTAGACCTAGCAATGTGAAAGTATTCAGCGTGTAACCCAAGAAATACAAACCGATGAAGGCACCCAATAATGATGTCGGAATCGAAAGCAAAACGTTAAACGTCGCAGACCAAGAACCCAAGAACGCCCAACAAACCAAAGACGTCAATACAACGGCTAAGATCAAGTGATGCGTCAACTCACCCACGGATTTTTCAATGAACTGAGTACTGTCAAAGTTCACATGAACTTTCATACCTTCAGGCAACTGCGACTGAATTTCTTCCGCTTTAGCTTTCACCGCTTTTGCAACAGCGACAGCATTCGTACCACGTTGTTTACGAATACCTAAACCCAATGCAGGCTCACCGTTAAAGCGAGAAATACGAGTGATGTTATCAAGGCCCATGCTGACATCAGCCACCTGACCGATTTTCACCATATTTGTGGAATCTTGAATCAAAGAACCCGCGCGACGGCTGATCACGATGTTCTTAAACTCTTCGATGGTTTTTGCTTCACCCATCGTACGCACGTTAAAGTTGCTTTTCTTGGTTTCAATGTAACCACCCGGAACTTCAGAATGCTCGGACTTGATCGCATCGATCACGTCATTCACGGCGATATTGTAACCAGGAAGTTTTTTAGTATTTACGAAGACACGAAGAACAGGATCCGTGTAACCACCCAAGAAAATATCACCCACGCCGTCCACTGTTGTGAAACGATCTTTCAAATAGTCGCGGGCATATCTCATCAAGAATTCGAGGTCACCTTTGTCGTAAGTAAGTGCCAACCACAAAATGGGTTGGTCATCGGGATTCGTTTTCGAAATGGTCGGAGCATCGACGTTATCAGGAAGTAATCGCTGCGCACCTGAAACTTTTGCCTGAACATCTTGCAAAGCGAGATCGATATTGCGGTCCAAACTAAATTCTACGGTAATAGTTGCAGACCCAGTTTTGCTGCTGGAAGTGATACTTTGGACGCCTTCGACACCCATCAAAGCACTTTCAATCACGTCAACAACCTGAGTCTCCATTACTTCTGGAGCAGCACCATCGAGTGTTACGCTGACCGAAACGGTGGGAAAATCCACGTCCGGCAACTGGCTTAAACCCATTCTTGAAAATGAGATCAAACCGAAAATCATCAATCCAAACATTAACATCCATGCGAAGACTGGGTTCTTGATGGAAATATCCGAAATGCGCATTCCTTCTCCTTGGAACAAAAGACTCGAACAGTGTAACTCAGCACATCCTAACCAACCATGAACATCTTTCAACAAAAGATAACTCAAGACTTTGATTTTACTCAGCCTTCATAAGGCCACCTAAGCAATACTTAGGTGGCTAATCAGTGATTGACATGACTGGTCTGGCGGACTATTTCTTTTCGGCAATTGTGCCACTTCTGGAGGCTTTCATGTCGACTGCTCGTTATGCGAGTTCATTCTTGTTCGCTACTCTAACGTTCGTATCCGCAATGGGTTGGTCGCAAGCGACTTCCACTTCTTTAAGGGACGCTGCACTTGCAGAAACAACTGCCAAAGGTACAGCTCAAAAATATGCATCTGATGCTCAAACGACTGGAATGTTGGTTCTGAAAGATCCAAAACCAGAAATCGTCACACGTCCTTGGCAATACTTTGCTGGTTTCACAGCTCAACAATTCCAAGCTAAAGGAACGGTGACGACTGAAACTGCAGGAACTTTTGATTTAAGCCAAAACGATCAAACATTCATGCCAGGCCTCACATTCGGAGTCATGACACCGGAGTGGAACGTCAAAAATATTTTGATCAGCGGTGGAGTTCGTTTCGATGCTTCCATGGCGACACAAAATTCAGCGGTGACGTTGCCTTCGGGCGCAACAATTGATGACGCACGCTTAAACACAACGATGGCATCACTTGGACCGGTTTTGAATATTAGCCACGCGAAAATTTCTTGGTTGGCAGTGACGTTCACTCCGCAATACGGAAACTTGAACTACACGCAAACTTCTTCAAACGATTTTGCGCACTTCTCCAAACAAGCTTCTTACTTGGCGTTGAACTATGGGTTAGACTTCCGTTTGACAAAAAAATGGTCGGTTTTCACTGAATGGTCGCAAAGAGAATTGCGTGATCAAAATCAGGAGATCGCTCTTGAAAAAGACAACTTTGAATTAGGAACTAGAGTGTCATGGTAAAAAAAATCATTCTTCTTCTTTGTGCAACTTCGACTGCTTGGGCGCAACAACCTGTTGCCGCTCCTAAAGTCATCACTCTGACACAGAAAAAAGTGGCAGAGTTGGCTTTGCAGCAAGGTTACCGCACGAAAGAAGTAAATCTTCAGTATCAACAATTTAAACTTCCGTATGTGGAAACGTTGGCTCGCTACGACTGGCTACTAAACGCAGCCACAGGTTATGAGCAAGACAAGCAAGCACAACTTCTGACATCACCATCACTAGATCCACATAATAAAATCGAGCGTTACAACACGACGTTCTCTTTGCAAAAGCCTTTCACTTCAGGAACGTTGGCAACACTTGAATTGAACCGTTTGTCATTGAATGCAGACTATGATTCAGCAATTACGACGCCTCCTCCGGGCAATCAAACTTTGGATCGCGCCGGGATTATCCTGGAGCAAGCGATCTTGGGTAACTTCTTCGGTGTGGCTGATCGTGGGACTGTGAACGCAGCAGAACAAAACTACCAAGCTTCTGAAATCCTTCGTGCGAATGATTTGGAAAACGTGGTTTTGGAAGCCGTTCGCCAATTCTGGCAAGCTTACATCGCTCAAGAAAACTTCAGAGAAGCTGTGAGCGCCCGTGACCGCTATAAAAAATTAGTGGACACGGTTCGCAGAAAAACTTCTTTGGGTTATTCCAACCCCGGAGACTTGCCGCAAGCTCAAGCCGAACTTGAGACTCGTGAGCAAACTGTGAAGCTGACTTCGACGGATTATCTGGCTTCGGTCGAGAATCTTTTGACGGCGTTAGCTTTGGATCCGAAGTCTGAAGTAAAATTTGAAATGAGTGCCGTGCTTCCGGCAATGCCAAGCTTGCCACCAAAAGCTACAGATGATTTGCGTGCGATCCGTTCGCAAAAATTGAAAGTCTCTGCGGCAGAGGAAAGTTTGACAGCTTCAAAGTCTTTGTCTTACCCTACTTTGAATGTTGTGGGTAAAGCCTATACGACGGGAGTGGGTGAAAAATCGGAAGATTCTTACTCTGAGGTGACTGGTGGCTCCCGTCCTGATTACTACATCGGATTGAGATTTGCTTACAACTTTGGATCAGACATCCAAAACGAACGTATCGTATACAACAAACTGAACCGCGACCTCGAGCAAACTCGTTTGCAACGTCAGATGGTTGAAGTCGTAGACGCGAATACACAGGCGGAGCGTAAAGCTCAAGCCGCTTACTCGATCGCCCAAAGCGCCGAGAAGCAAAAAGCTTTCCGCGAAAGAGCTGTAACGGAATTGAACCGTTCCTACTCTCAAGGAAGAACTGATATTAATAACTTGATCATTGCTCTTAACAACTCATTTACAGCAGAGATTCAATACATCACTGCAGTAGGTAACTACCACATCGCTCTAAATGAGTGGGCAGCATCAAGAGACGAACTTATTCCTGACGAACAGCCGTCAGAAGACAAGAAATAGGCAGGGGATTTTTTTATGTTGAAGAAACTTATTCTAATTTTGAGCGTATTAAGCCTGGCTGCTTGCGCGTTCAACAATGACGAGTCGAGCGCTAATAAAAGAAATAAAAAATTAGCAGAAGAGAACGCTCGTGCTGCTGCAACATTTTCCAAAGTTGAAGGTTCCTACCAAGGAAACTTGATCCGTGAAAATGGCGCTACTGAAGTTATCGAAATCACACTTGTCGGCCTGGTGGAAGAAGTCGGCAAAAACGAAGACGGTTCTGCGATCAATCAATACTTGCAGACAGCGGTTTACACTCGCCTGTCTCCGTCTTCCGCGGCCCTGACGGGTTTGTCAGCGAACTACACTCCTGAAGTCGGTGCATTGACGATCACGAATCCGGACAAAACGATTAAGAACGATGACATTCACTCGATCACGGCGACCATCAAAGATGGCGTTATGAGCGGCGTGGTTAAATCCAAAGCCGGCATTCTTGGCCGTATGACTTTGAAATTCGTCGTGGGTGGTTCATCAAACGATGGCAACGGTTCCGATGAGCAATACTATGAGCGTCTTCGTAAGGAATACACTCAGATCGCAGGGTTGTACTCTGGTTGTGTTATTCCAACTAAAGAAATGAGCCAAAAAGGCTCACAAAGCTTTAAGGCGAAAATCACATTGTCATTGTTCGAGCAAAAAGTATCTGAAGGCAAAGACGAAACAACTCGTCCAACACTTGTAGGTATCTTCAAAAGAAACTACGACACGATCGATGCCTACCTTGCTGACCTGACTGGCTCATACCGTAATGACCTGGTTCCAGCGATTCTGACTCTCAACGGTAAATACCGCGGAGACAAAGTCGGCTACCAAACAGTCTTCAAGGGCAGCCTATCAAAAGACGGTGAATACATCGCAGACTTCGCATCCTCCACACGCGGTATCGAAGGCAAAATGTACTTCAAAAAAGGCCAATCCTACCCAGCAAAATGCGCCAACGTATCACGCTAGTTAAGAAAAAATCCAAAGCCTAAAAACAAAAAAACCCAGCTCCTAAAAAAGCTGGGTTTTTCATTCCCCAAAACGTCCCAGCCCTCAACCAGCAAAATTAGAAGACAAATCTAAAAATTAAATATCGTTCTGCGGTGAGGGCGGCAAGCCGAAGCCTGCATGCAGCCGACCTCCGTGGGCGCCACGACGGCGCGCACTCGCCGCAGGCGAGCCACGGCTGAGCCCGGATGGCGTGTCGGCGGAACTGCAGGCTTCGGCTTGCCGCCTTCACCGCAGTACCGAGAACACAGTTTTTAAGATTTGCCTTCTAATTGCGACCATCGGTCGTAGAGACGTTCGATTTCTTTTTGCAGGGTCGCGATCTCAGTGTAAAGCTCTTGCACCTTCTTAGCGTTGCTAGCCACTTCTGGAAGCATACTCTGAGTTTGCGCAGTTTGAAGTTTCTCTTCAAGACCCGCAATCGTCGCTTCCATGTTATCCAGCTCAAACTTTTCCTTAAAGCTAAGCTTTTTAGGTTTCGCGGAAGCTGCCTTTGCCTCTTGTTTTTCTTCCTGCTTTTTAGCGGCTTCAATCTCTTTTAGATCTTCAAACCACTCTTCCCATTGCAGGAATCCGGCGAAACGCTCCATGGTCATATTGCCATCTGGATTTTTATGAAGGGCAATGATGTCTTTCGCCACCTGATCCATAAAATAACGGTCATGTGTTACAAGAATCACGGCGCCATTGAACTCGCGCAAAGACTCTTCCAGGACAGCCAAAGTTTGCACGTCCAAGTCATTCGTAGGCTCATCCAGGATCAAGACTTGCGCTTCATTCAACATCAATTGAGCGATACGCAAACGAGCTTGCTCCCCGCCTGACAGTTTTTCAACGGGCATATCCATTTGCTGGCGGTTGAATTGGAATCGCTCCAAATAACTGCGGGCATACACGTAAGAACCTTGATAGTGAACGTAGTCCCCATCAGGACAGATATTTTTTAAAACAGATTGTTGCGGATTTAAAGTCTCGCGATTTTGTTCAAAGTACGCGACCTTTAAATTTTCCGCACGTTTCACTTCGCCCATGTCCGGCTGTTCTTGGCCGAGCATAATGCGAATCAAAGTGGATTTACCGCTTCCGTTGTCTCCCAATAGAGCCATCCGCGTTTTTGGATTTACCAGATAAGTGAAATCCTTAAACAACAGGCGGTCATCGTAAGCTTTCGTAATATGAGAGAGCTCGATCAGCTTTTGCGGATTGCGATCGGCATCTTTAAATTCGATTTTCACTGTGCGGTTGGCGTTTTTCGCAACCAGATCTGACACGTCATCTTTCAATGTGTGTGCGCGATCGATGCGGGCTTTTTGTTTTGTCAAACGGGCCTTTGCCCCACGACGAAGCCACTCGGTTTCACGACGAAGAGTGTTCTTCATCGTCAATTCTTTGGCTTCTTGTCCCGCCATCATCAACTCTTTGGATTCCACATAGGCCGAGTAATCACCCAAAGTCACAAACAGGTAGTTAGGATTTTTTGGATCCAGATCAAAGATCTTGTTGGTCACACGCTGCAAGAACAAACGGTCATGGGTAATGATCAACGTCGCAAATTGCGCTTTGGCCAAAAATTCTTCCAACCACATGATGCTGGTTACGTCCAAGTGATTCGTCGGCTCATCCAGCAACAACAGCTGGGGGTTGCGCACAAGTTCGCGGGCCAGGGCCACACGTTTTCTCCAACCACCAGAAAGATCTTCAACCAGGAAGGTGTCGCCAAACTGGGAAAGTTCTAAACGCGCCATCCACTCATAGGCAGGTCCAATCACTTCGTTATAATCGTTATCAGCCATGATCGCATCCAGGATCGAAACGCCCGGCTCAAAGGAAGGCGTTTGCTCCAGGTAACCAATCGTCAAACCTTTGTTCATGGTGACATCACCACCGTCAGGCTTCATACGACCCGCGATGATTTTTAAAAGCGTGGATTTACCAGCACCATTTGGTCCGACTAAACCAATGCGGTCGCCTTCATCAATCCCCAGACTGACGTTTTTAAAAAGAGTTTTTCCCGCGAATGATTTTTCGAGCTTATAGGTACTAAGTAATGGCATGGAGCCAACCTACGCTGAAACGTGTCAACTTTCAAGCGACATACGGATCTAACACCCCGCTCGCACCAAAGAGCATCCAGACCTAGCAAGTTTTTCTTGGGCTTCAGAGATAGTGATCCACGTTGAAATGCAAAACAGTAAGACTAGCAACCCTATCACACGTCCTGTGCGCATGGTTCCTCCTGATTTTAGTGCTTTGCATTCATTCTGCGGCGAAACGCTTAAGAAACCAACAAGGGCTTGTGTAATTTGATTTATCGCAATCGCATTTAAAAGAATATGTCAACTGACTCAGCCGATATCCTGATGGCGTTCTTCCAGCATGCGCAGATAATCTTCGCGATCTATCAAACGTCCACCGAACTGGGCCACCACGGGAGTTACCATTTGCACGTCCATCCACTCGTGTCCAAGCTCAGTCAAATGTTCAACTAAAAACCACAGAGCTAATTTCGAAGCATTGGGCTTTTTATAAAACATGCTTTCACCACTGAAAACGCCCTCTACCAAAACACCGTAAATGCCACCGATCAAAATGTTGTTTTCGCGAACTTCAATGGACAAACCGAAACCAGCTTTATTGAATTCATGATAAGAGCGTTTCATCACCGGTAAAATCCAAGTGCCATCCTGACCGGGACGAATTTGATTCGCACATTCACTCATCACGTGATCGAAATCCTTGTTCACGGTGTAGGTGATCTGCGGATTTTTACGACGGAAGCGTTCTAAACTTTCAGGTACGTGGAATTCTTTGAATATTAAAACTCCACGTTTTTCAGGAGAAAACCAGAGCATGGGAAAGCCTACTTGCGGCCACGGAAAAATTCCCATGCTATAAGCGGTGTACAAAGTTCCCACATCTAACTTTCCGCCGACGGCCAAAATCCCTTCGGCCATCGTATCGCGCGGATCTGGAAAATCGACTGATGAGTGGAACCTTGCCAAACTTTACTTTCCTTTTGCTTTGTACGTCAGGCGATAGATCACTCCGGCTTTATCGTCAGAGATTAGGACGGAACCGTCCTCCATCACTTCGACATCCACGGGACGTCCCCATGCCTCACCTGCTTGCAACCAACCCTCCACCAAGGGTTTCACGTTGGTGATTTTGCCATTCGTAATTTGCGCAAAACCCACCATGTATCCTTGAGGGATGGTACGATTCCAAGAACCATGTTCAGCGTAAATGATACCGCCTTGATACTCGGAAGGAAACATTTTCCCATTATAAAAACGCATTCCTAAAGCTGCGACATGAGCACGAAGTTCTGCCTCGGGAGCTTTAAAGATTTTGCAGTCTTTGCCTTTACCAAACTCTTTATCCTGGATATTTTTGCCATGACAGAATGGGAAACCAAAATGCTCCCCCACTTTTGTCAGATGATTGATCTCGTCTGGTGGAGAATCTTCGCCGTACCAATCACGACCGTTATCCGTAAACCATAAATCTTTGCTGACGGGATCCCAGTCAAATCCCACGGTATTGCGCACACCTTCGGCCACGATATCTTTCGCAGTTCCATTTACGTCGACGCTATAAATACGCCCGTACTCCGTACCCAAGTCACAGATGTTGCACGGGGCACCCACGGGAACATAGAGCTTCCCATCTGGACCAAAGCGAATAAACTTCCACCCATGATGCGTGTCTTTGGGAAACTTTTGTGGAAGTTCGCGAGTGAATTTCTGTGGGCTATTGACCTTGTCTGGAATAGCGTATTCTAAAATGCGCGGAATTTCGGCAACGTAAAGTTTGCCATCTTTAACCGCGACACCATTTGGTGTATCCAATTTTTCCGCAAACACCTGGGCTTTGCCATTTTGAACGAGGTAAACTTTGTCTTTGGCGCGGTTACCGACAAAAAATCTGCCGCCGGGTGCTTGGGCTATCGAGCGTGCATCAGGAACTGTTGCCCAAACCGAAATTTCAAAACCCGGTGGGAGTTTTAATCTGTCGAGGGGCAATTTCTCGGCTGCGTGCGAATTCGTGGCTGCGAAAATGACGGACGCTCCGATGAGGGCTTTTGAGAATGAAAACAACATAGATCCTCCTTAGTTAATCACATAAAGGTTTAATCTATACGACCTCGCACCCTCCGAGAAGAGCGGCCCTCTATTTTTGATTATCCACACAGATGTCGCACTTCCCGCAGGGAGATTCATGCTTGTGACCGAAATAATGATAGATGTAATTCATCCGACACTCTTTATCTTGAGTGGCCCAACGAACCATCTCTAGCAACTTTGAATTTTGAGCTTTCAAAATCACCGGCCCATTTTCCGCTGCAAATTGCTCGGCCGTGGGAGCCTGCACACATTGATATGGAAATGGATCGTCCGATTTCTGCAGACAACCCCAGCGCTCCAATATACTGACGGCTGCTTCGGGACGGAAATCACGGCGGTTGCGAAAGTTCATCTGCTCTCTTAAAAAATCAAATTTTTCCTGATTCACACGCAGACGGTTTTGTTCGATCAAGTCATAAATTTTAGCAATGAATTCAGGCTCAGGATGCGACCACTTTAAAAATTCCATTTGAATGCTGACATCATCCTGATCATACAACAGATGACAGAAAGATTCCTGTCCATCACGACCCGCGCGACCGACTTCCTGAAAATAACTTTCCAGAGCGCTAGGAATTTCCGCGTGAACCAAAAGACGAACATTGGGTTTATCAATTCCCAACCCAAACGCCGGAGTCGCTAACATCAAAGGAGCTTCTTCATTAATGAAGGCCTTTTGATTGCGCTTGCGATCCTGGGGCGAAAGATCACCGTGATACACCAAATGCTGAACCCCCGCACGATTGAGCTCTGCCGAAATTTTACGCAAAGTCTGAATCAACGAGCAGTAAACGATTCCCGAACCGGGCTGCTGATAGCGAAGACCTACGATAGCGCGGATTTTATCGTCGATGCCGTAGAGATCGTGAACGCGCAAAGCCAGATTCGGCCGTTCAATACCTGCCGAAATAATTTCGGCATCAGGAATATTTATTTTATTCAGAATATCCTTTTGAACTTCGGGAGTCGCCGTAGCTGTTAAGGCCAGTGTCGGAGGGTTTCCCAGCAGAGCCCTAAACTCTCCCACTCTTGAATAATCGGGGCGGAAATCATGACCCCATTGGGAAATACAGTGGGCCTCGTCCACCGCTAAAAGTTGGATTTTGCGGCCCTCGATGGCTTTTAAAAACTCAGGTTTGCGAAAACGCTCGGGTGTCACATAAAGAAGTTTATAGTCCCCTTGGGCCAATCGCTCCTGGCGACTTTCCCGCTCATCTCGGGTTAAAGCGGAATTTAGACAAGTGGCCGAAATGCCAAGGTCTTTAGCCTTGAACACCTGATCCTGCATCAGAGCGATTAACGGAGAGATGACGATTACTAGTCCCTCTCGGATTTTTGCAGGGAATTGAAAACAGAGGGATTTTCCCATGCCCGTGGGCATTAACGCGAGGAGGTTTTCGCCTTGCCATACTCGGCCTAAAATCGCTTCTTGTTCACCGCGAAAAGTGCTAAATTCGAAGTTCCTAATCAGGAGATCGTGGAGGTCCATCATGCCACCAAGCTTACGCTAACCCAGCCTGAACAGGCACGTTCCGAGCCATTGCGGTTGCGCCGTGTCAATGTTATATTCTGGGCCCCATCATTTGCATCTATATGTAATCGATGATAATTCGAGTACTTTCAAATTAGTAACTAAGTCTTAAACGACCAATTAAGAAGGGTAATATTATGTCCAAAAAGTGGAATATTGATATGGTCAGAAACATCGGTATCTCGGCTCACATCGACTCGGGAAAAACGACTACTTCTGAGCGTATTTTGTTCTATGGAGGCCGTATCCACGCCATCCACGAAGTTCGTGGTAAAGACGGCGTTGGTGCAACAATGGACTCCATGGATCTAGAGAGAGAAAAAGGTATCACTATCCAGTCTGCGGCGACGCAAGTTCACTGGAAAGATTATACAATCAATTTGATCGATACACCGGGGCACGTGGACTTCACAGTTGAAGTTGAACGTTCTCTTCGCGTACTTGACGGTGCGATCCTTCTTCTTTGCGGCGTTGCCGGCGTTCAATCTCAATCCATCACTGTTGACCGTCAAATGAAACGTTACAACGTTCCTCGTTTGGCATTCGTTAACAAATTGGACCGCCAAGGTGCGAACCCATACCGTGTAACTGACGCTTTGATCGAAAAATTGCGCTTGAACGCTGTGATGATCCAAATCCCAATCGGTTTGGAAGATCAACACAGAGGTCACGTAGATTTGACTGACATGAAAGCTTACATCAACGAAGGTGATAACGGTGAGACAGTTAATGTAACTGAAATCCCGCCAGATCTAGTTGAAACAGCTCAAAAATACCGTCAAATCATGATCGGTAAATTGGCTGACGTTGACTCTGCTATCGAAGAGAAATTCTTGATGGAAGAAGAGCCAACAACTGAAGAGATTCGTGCAGCTATCCGTAAAGGCACTATCGGCTTGAAACTAGTTCCAGTTCTTTGCGGTTCCGCATTTAAGAACAAAGGTGTTCAACGTTTGATGGATGCAGTTACGTACTACCTTCCGTCTCCTGCTGAGAAAAAAGAGCAAGCTCTTGATCTTAACAAGAACGAAGAGAAGTTTGACTTGTTCCCAGATCCAGCAAAACCGTTGGTTTCTTTGGCGTTCAAACTTCAAGAAACTCCATTCGGTCAGTTGACTTACATGCGCGTTTACCAAGGTAAAATGAGCAAAGGTGATTTCATCATCAATCAAGTGAACAAGAAATCTGTTAAGATTCCTCGCTTGGTTCGTATGCACTCTGACAAAATGGAAGATATCGACACATCTTACGCTGGTGACATCGTAGCATTGTTCGGTATCGACTGTGCTTCTGGCGACACTTTCTGTGACGACAGAATCCAGGCTTCTATGCAATCTATGCACGTACCAGATGCAGTTATCTCTCTAGCAGTTGCTCCTAAGGACAAAACTGCTGCGAATAACTTCTCTAAAGCGTTGCAAAAATTCCGTAAGGAAGACCCTACTTTCCGCGTTGCTCGTGACGAGGAATCAAATGAGACTATCATCTCTGGTATGGGTGAGTTGCACTTGGAAATCTACGTTGAGCGTATGAAACGTGAATTCAACTGTGAAGTTATCGTTGGTCAACCGCAGGTTGCTTACCGCGAAACTATCTCTGCTGAAGCTCCGTACGATTACACTCACAAAAAACAAACGGGTGGTTCGGGTCAATACGCGAAGATCGTGGGTAAAATCCTACCTCTTCCTCCACAAGAAGACGGCACAGTTTTCAAATTCAGCAACAAAGTTGTTGGTGGTCGTATCCCTAAAGAATTTATCCCAGCTGTTGAAGAGGGTTTCAAAGAGCAAACTGTTAAAGGTCCATTGATTGGCTTCCCGATCGTTGGCGTTGAAGTTGAGTTGGAAGACGGCGCATACCATGACGTCGACTCTTCTTACATGGCCTTCAAAATTGCTGCGATGGCTGCACTTCGTGAAGTGTACCCTGCTGCAAAACCAACAGTTCTTGAGCCGATCATGAAGCTTGAAACTGTAGTTCCAGACGAATATCAAGGTTCAGCGGTTGGTCAAATCAACCAACGCCGTGGTTCTATCGTTGGTACAACTGCATTCGACGGTAACTGTGTTATCGAAGCGGAAGTTCCATTGACTGAAATGTTCGGTTACTCAACTGACCTTCGTTCTGCAACTAAAGGTAAAGGTGAGTTCTCTATGGAATTCGCGAAGTACGCTGCTGTACCTCGTAACATTCAAGAGGAACTTGTTAAGAAATACCAAGCAAAGCGCGCAGCGGAGCAAAAGTAGTTCTTTCTCTTTCTTAGAGATTCAAAGCCCTGGTGGAAACACCGGGGCTTTTTTTTTGCCTTTTTATCTTGGGCTGCGGTTGCAAGCCGGAGCCTTGGGGAGAGGGACGTTCTTCGTGAGGCACGCCATCCGGGCTCAGCCAGTGCCCGCCTTTGGCGGGTTCGCGCCATCGTGGCGCCACTGGAGGCCTCACTGCGCACGTCCCTCTCCCCAAGTCTCCGTCTTGAACGGAGTTCATCGGTTAAAGGCAAAATAAAATCCCCGGTGTTTCTAGAGATTTGATTTCTGCGTTCGCTTTGCGAACTGCATATGGGGTTTTTGAGAGTGGGCTTCGTTCGGCGTTCTCTGGGGGTTGTCAGGCCGTTGGCTTTTAGCGAAGTTGGGGCGTAGGTGGGACCTATCTATTTGTGTTTGTGTAGAATACTTGGGTGGCGTAGCCGTTGTAGAGGCCTATGCCTAAGGACTTATAGTTTGGGCTTAGGATGTTGTCTCGGTGGGCGGGGCTTACCATCCAACCGGTTACTACGCTTTCTGGGCCGTAGCCTTGGGCTATGTTTTCGGCGCAGCCGGACTGGATGTTGAAGCGTTTGCATCTTTGGGCGAAAGTTTCATTCGCGCGGTCGTGGCTTAGGTAGTTTTTGTCGCTCATGTCTTTGGATTGTTCGTAGGCCATTTCGGTGCAGGCTTGGCAATAGACTAGGGCGGCCAGGCCGTTGGCTGCTCTTTGAGTGTTTGTGGCTTTGAATACTAGGCAGGTGTTTGCATCCATGTTGTAGCAGCCGTCGTTACCGGCGCTTGGTAGGTTGACGCTTCCGCCGTTATTTCCTTGGGAAGAGTCGATTCCTAAAACGGATGCGGCTTCGAAGCCTCCGTTGCAGGCTGTGAGGCTGAGGGTCAGTGCGATGAGAGTGAGAACTTTCGTGTTCATACGTTAAAGGCTAACTAAAAAAATATAGTTCTAGATCGAAAATCGTTCATTTTCTCAGTGCGAGGCTATGGCGTCCAAGAGGTTGCCAGTTTCGGAAAAGTTGATGGGTGTTTACCGAACGACATTCTGTAAGTCTCACAATGAAATGCTCCCAAAGCTGTTATTTGGGTCAACAAAATATCAAAAACTCCGATAAGTAATCATATGTACGTGAGTGGTTTTGTACGATTTTTCTTTCTACTCATATTCTCGGTCTTTGGTGTGGGTTGCACTCTGGATGCAAACCTTTACGAAAGCCTTCTGCCGTCGATTGATCCCTCGCCCACTCCGGGGGTTTATTCATCCCAAGCATCTCGGTCTCTTTATCCCAGCAATCGTCGCGTTCACAACTCCGCGACGACTCTCGCTGATGGTCGCATTCTGGTCAGTGGTGGGACATCTTTGGATTCCCCGATCGCGGCACTTAACAGTGCAGAAGTTTATAATCCAAGTACTTCCCGCTGGTCCGACGTTGCCCCCTTGGCGCAGGCTCGGGCTCACCATACGGCCACTCTCCTTGGTAATGGTAAAGTTTTGGTTGTAGCTGGAGTTAATCAATCGACCTACTTTGCTTCTGCCGAACTTTTTGATCCTTTAACAAACACGTGGAGTTCAGCTGGCTCCATGACAGTCGCGCGCTCTCACCATTCCGCAACATTGCTTCAAGATGGTCGTGTGTTAATCGCAGGTGGAGCGACCAGTTTAGGTTCGTGGACAGCCTCAATGGAGATCTATGATCCCATTACGAATTCCTGGAGCTCAGCCGGAACGACTTTACCCGAGCCACGCATGAACCACGCCGCTGTTTTACTGAACGACGGGAAAGTATTTTTTGTGGGCGGGCAAAACCCACCTGTGATCTTAACCACAACGGCAATTTATAACCCAAATGGTGCGCCTACTTGGGGAAGCGCTCCTACACTCACTACGGGTCGGACGCTTTTAACGGCGTCACTTTTAAAAGACGGACGAGTTGTTGTAATCGGCGGCCTTGCCAGCACCGGAAATCCTTCGCCCCTTGTAAATATCTTTGATTCCGCATCACCCAGCGCATTTGCGACTGGGACACCCTTGACCACTGCACGCTATGGGCACACGGCAACCACGGTTGATAACTCCGTGATTGTCACCGGTGGATTTTCTAATAACAGTGCCAGCGCCGCTTTGGATGATTCCCTTATTTACAGTGCGGGGGCCAACACCTGGTCATCCCTTGGTTCACTAAAAAATGGCGCCAGAACTTTACATACAGCAAATCGCTCAGGTGATTATTTATACTTGTTAAACGGTCGCGATGGAAATTCCTCTCCGATAAACCTGGTTGAAAAAATCGATATTAGTAAATTCAGCTGGAAACTTGAAGGCAGCATGGCCACCGGTCGAGCCGTCCATGTGACGCTGCCCTTACCGAACGGAAAAGTTCTTATCGCTGGCGGACTTTCGAATCCCTCCAGCTCTGTCATGAATTATCTGGATTCCAGTGAAATTTTTGATCCTGCCACCGGGCAATGGAGCGCAGGTCCTAGTCTGCCAACTAAGAGATTGTGGGCAACGTCCACCCGCCTGAATGACGGAAGATTTTTAATTGTCGGTGGGGTTGATGAAACGATGACGAGAGTAACATCGACATTATTTTATAATCCGACAACGAATTCCTGGAGCGCCGGCCCTTCGATTGCCATGGGTCGCATCGGACATAGCGCGAGCCTTTTACCAGATGGTCGAGTGATTATTATGGGAGGGAATGAAAATACGGGGATCTTTCCGCCATCAAATAAAACCGATATTTTTGATCCGACCACAAATCAATGGACTGCAGGCCCCAATATGCTCACGGCTGTCGCAGAACACACCGCAGTGACCTTAAATGACGGTACAATTCTGCTGGTCGGCGGTCTTACAACGACGACACTTAATTCCGCTTCGGCCGTCGTACAGCTTTACAACCCTTCGACAAATTCATTCACTGCCAAGGCTTCGCAATCCGTGGGACGTTATCAGGCGAACGTCACGATTCTTCCCTCGGGCAAGGTGCTTTCGCTCGGCGGATTAAATGCCGCTCAGGCAATCCTTGCGAGCAGTGAAATTTATGATCCCTCGGCAAACACTTGGACTGCGGGAGCGAATCTCAACATCCCTCGCCGTGCGCACAATTCAATCTCTTTACCCAGCGGAAAAATTTTGATCACCGGTGGCACTGCCAGCAGTTCTTTCCCGTTAACTCCCGCATCCAGCAACGAAATCTATGATCCGGTAGCGAACACTTTTTCGGTCGATAAGGTGGGATTCGCGAACGTTCACTCGTTAGGCACGCTGGTGAAACTTGCCGATGGAAAAATTCTGATGGCGGGAGGAGTCGACCCCAATTACACAGTTGGAACGACAGAAACATATACAGAAGGCCAATTGAACGTTTCCTGGATCAACAACACGGCTCTGCTTCATGGCCGAGCTGGGAATACCGCGACGGTAATAAAAAATGGCATGGTCCTTTTCACCGGTGGGCAACCCTATGCGGAGGCCGCTGCATTCTCAAACACGACGGCAATTTACGATCCCGATACAAACACTATGATTGCAGGACCAGATATGGCGGAAGCGCGTTTTTACCATACGGCGACTTTACTCCCTTCAGGAAAAGTTTTTGTCGCGGGCGGTATCAACATGACAACGGGCGAATCTACAACTGGCGAAATCTACGATCCAAATTCAAATACCTTCACTTCCGTCGCACTTCCCAGAGCACGATATCTTCATAGTGCTTTCGTTTTACCAAATGGACGCCTCCTTTTGACCGGAGGAGTGAACAGCCTCGGAACTCCTTTAGAAAACGATGTGTATGATCCAACGACAGGAACCTGGAGCACTCTGGGCAATCGCCCTTCGGGTGATGCGATTGAAGTCGTTTATCCTTTGAATGATTCAGAATTCCTTTTACTGGGAGCCTATGGCACTAAGAAATATAATTTCACAACAGATACGTGGACTCCCCTAGCCACGGCCCCCGTCAGCAGAACATTTCCCGTCGTGGCACGAATGACTTCGGGCCTGGTTTTAGTGGCCGGAGGAACCGACGGTGGTACAGGAAATCCTTCTGATGCCGTTGAAATCTATAATCCTGAAACCGACACCTGGACGACAGCGGCGAGCTTAGATACTCCGTTGGTATCAATGACCGCTCACGCCTTACCTGATGGAAAAGTAGCGATCATCGGTGGTAATCAGAGCGTCTCGCAAAGTGTCGCAGAATCTGCTGTCAGAATTTACGATCCCTCCACCAATCAGTGGAGCTTTGGCACACCTCTTAGCGAAGCGCGTTTTTCTCATTCATCCGTGGAATTGTTAGATGGGCAAATCGTTATATTCGGGGGAGCGAATCTGACCTTCGGAATGCTTCCATTCTGGGAAACTCTGAGCTACTAAATTCCGTCAGCGACAACCTAATTTGGATGACGATTACAGTGCGTCCATGATGTTTCAGAATGAAATACGGACGTCTGGGCGTTGGTCTGGAAATGTTAAACTTTGGCTCGTCTCACGCCGATGGAAACTGTGGAGAAAACATCATGGATCGTGATCAACTTATCGAAGAAATCAAAAAGCAGATAATGGAAGAACTCAAGGGAGCAGCCTCCCCGCTGACCGATAAAATTTCTGCTGAACACAAAGCCGAAATGATGGAAATGAAAAACTCCGTGGAAAGTTCCGTAAAGGAAAACCCATGGATGGCAGTGGGTATCGCCGCCCTGGCTGGCTTTATGATCGCAAGACTTCTTTATCGCAGGGAGGACTAATTATGATGAAATTTATTTTACCTCTTTTGTCTTTCCTGATTGGCAATGCCAAAGGTTTTATCAAAGAACCGGCGGAAGCATTTTCACAACAACTCGCAATGCGTGTACGATCACTAACAACACTCCTAGTGGCTGTGATCGGCTCATTGGCTTTAGGATGCGTGGGCTTATCTCTGTTTATTGCTTCAATCGCTTCTCAGCTGGATAAGAATGAAGAATTCCACGTCTCGGGTGGAATGATTGTTTATCTGGGTTTAACTGTGGTTTCTATCGGTGTCTTGATTTATTCACTCAGCAGCAAAACTTGGATGAAAAGTCTGGGCTTTGAAGAAAAACCGCAGCAGGCGGCTACTGCTGCTGGCAAACGCAATTCCGGGGCTTTGGAAAATGCGGTGGCTTTGTTGGTTATGGATTATATCGATGAAAGAAAATCTCGTCGTGATGATAGACAGCACTCTCGCGATTAATTTCAAACTTAAATTCAAATAAAAAAGGCAGCCACTTAAGCTGCCTTTTTTATTTTTCAGATGTCGGTACCAAAATTAATAACCGTTACCACCATAGTAACCGCCGTCTTCGTCATAACCGCCGCCGTAGCCACCGCCATCGTATTGACCGTCGTTATCTTGACGACTGCCGTCTTCGTAAGGACCGTTGCCACCGTAGCCACCACCATCAAAAGAATCACCGTTGCCGCTACACTCGTAAGATTCTTCTCTTGGGTCGCAACCTTCAGTAGGTTGAGCTGCGAATGCAGATGTGAACGGAGCAAAGACTGCTGCTACCATCAAAGCCATAACCAGATTTTTCATTCGTAACCTCCAAAGCAAGAACCCCCTGCTTATCACAGAGGGCTCCTTGGGACTAATGAAAATACATTGATTCTGCGTAACGGATAAAAGCGTCTCGAAAGTTCTCAAATGTTAACTATCTAGGACACTCCGCGAACTATTTAACCGGAGCCACTTCGTTGAGAAAATTCATGAATACATCCCAGGATCTGCGATCAGCCTTTTCATTGTAAGCCACGCCTTTGCTGGGATCATTGCCAGCATCTTTTTGCGTGAAGGCATGAACTGCACCCGAGTAGGAGATGAATTGGTAATCCACTTTGTTCTCATCCATTTCCTTTAAGAACGGCATCACTTGCGGATTTACGTTATTATCCAAAGCACCGTGAAGAATCAAAGCAGGAGCTTTGAAGTTCTTAGCATCCTTTGGTGTGGGATTTGACAGATCGCCGTGGAAGCTGACAAAGCCGGCTGCTGGAACTCCTGCACGCCCCATCTCCAGCGCTCCCATACCGCCGAAGCAGTAGCCAATTACGACGATGTGTTTTGGATCGACCTTTTTATTTTTCTTAAGCCAGTTGAATGCAGCCATCTCTCGCGCGCGGTAAAGTTTACGATCATTCTTGTATTGGCCAGCCAGCTGCCCTGCGCCCTCTGTTGTCGTGGGACGAATGCCTTTGCCGTAAATATCCACCGCGAAAGCCACATAGCCTTTTCCAGCTAGCATCTGAGCGCGCATTTTTTCGTTATCCGATAAGCCCTTCCATTGATGAACGATCATCACCGCAGGTCTGGGTGTGGTCACAGAGTCGTCATAGGCCAAAAAACCCTCAAGCTCGGTTTTGCCTTCTTTATAATCTACATTTTCAGTTTTCACGGCAGCCGAAGCAGAGACCGATATAAGGATCAGAGCGATGCTGGATATAATTGCTTTAAACATTCTAAACTCCCTTTGGTATACGACAAAAGTCTAAGTGGATTGCTTTGAGAGGTCAAAAGTCCCACCTCAGCTGTGATAAAGAACACCTGAGGAATCTAGCCCTGTGCGTTATAGACAGCCTCCTTCGGGGCCATGCTATTATTATCGCAATGGAATACCACAGGTTAGGCACCTCTCAAGCGCCTCTCAAATTCTCCCTTTTAATCTCAACGTTAGTTAAACATCTATGTCGTTACTTGTCGTTTTAGTTATATCCACGTTAACAATCTCGTTCATTTGCTCGATGCTGGAAGCCACTTTGCTGACTTCGACGTCGGCTTATATCGCCGTCCTGGTTCGTGAAAATCGTCGCAGTGCCAAGCTTTTGGAACATCTGAAAGATAACTTGGACCGCCCGATTTCGGCGATCCTGACTTTGAACACGTTGTCGCACACTTTAGGTTCCGCTGCGATCGCTTACCAGGTTCAAGCGATTTACGGCGTTGAAGCAGTGACTTTCGCTTCGTTTATTTTAACCTTTGCGATTTTGGTACTTTCGGAAATCATCCCGAAGTCCATCGGTGCAGCCCATTGGAAATCTTTGATTCCTTTTACGGCCTACACTATTCAGCTGATGATCATCTGCCTTTATCCATTGGTTTTGATGTCTGAATACTTGGGACGTATGTTTCAACGTCGTGACGAAGAACCGGAAGTCACTCGCGAAGAAATCCTGATGACCGCGGAAATGGGTGTTGAGGAAGGAACTTTGAAGAACAAGGAATCCAACATCATCAAAAATCTTTTGATGCTGGATAAGATCTATGTGTCTGACATTATGACGCCAAGATCAGTGTTTTTTGCCTTAGAAAAAGATCTGACGGTCGAGGAAGTTTTCAACAAGTACAAGCCTTTGCGTTTTTCCCGTATTCCTGTTTATCACGGAAGCCTGGATAACATCGTGGGTATGACTTATCGTTATAAAATCCACGAAGCCCTTTCCAATGACCAGCACGAAAAAGTCGTGGGCGAATTGGTGACTCCGATCTCTTCTATTCCTGAGCGCATGACGGTATCTCAAGTCCTGGATTATTTTATCAAAGAAAAAGAGCACATTGCTTTGGCAGTTGATGAATACGGTATCGTTGCGGGCCTTGTGAGTCTGGAAGACGCGGTTGAAACACTTTTGGGTGTGGAGATCGTCGATGAGCTTGATTCGGTTGAAGACATGCGTAAGTTCGCTTTAGAACAATGGCAGCTGCGCAAACAAAAGCTTCGTAAGAGCTAATCCCCATGATCATCTATTATATTCCCTGTCCTGATCAAAAGAGTGCGGAAAATATCGCACGCACTCTTTTGCAGGAAAAACTTATCGGTTGTGCGAATATCATTCCCGGAATGAGTTCGATGTACTGGTGGGAGGGAAAAATAGAAACAAGCTCTGAGTATATTCTGATCCTAAAAACCCTTGAAAGCTCTGACGCAAATAAAAATTTAGAATCCCGCGTGAAAGAGCTTCATCCCTACGAAGTCCCCTGTGTGATGGCTCTCCCCGTCGCATCAATCAACGATTCTTTTAAAAACTGGCTTGAACAAAGTCTTAAATAAATCCAAAGTTAACTTCCGAAGGTAATACATGCTTGCTCCGATGCAACCGGAGTGCAGACCCAACCGGAGGAAATATGACTCGCGCGGAACTCGCAAAAAAAATCTATGACGTCGCTCACTTAACCGGGGAATTCAAACTTCGCTCTGGTCAAATCTCCAACGAATACTTTGATAAATACCGCTTTGAAGCTCAGCCCACTTTGCTTCGTGAAATCGCCAAACAAATGGTTCCTTTGATTCCTCCGGGCACTGAAGTGCTTGCCGGACTTGAAATGGGTGGAATTCCAATCGCGACTGCTTTGTCTTTAGAAACGGGCATTCCTTGTGTATTCGTGCGCAAAGAAGCGAAAGAATACGGGACCTGCAAATTTGCTGAAGGCTTAGAGATTGCTGGAAAAAATGTTTTGGTGATTGAAGATGTCGTGACGACAGGTGGCCAAGTGGTTCTTTCTACCGCCGACATTCGCAGCCTGGGCGCCAAGGTTTCTCATGTCCTTTGTGTGATTCACCGCGGCCCCCAATTCCCGGAACCGAAGTTAACAGAGATTGATGTGACCCTATCGCCTTTGTTTAAAAAATCAGATTTTAACTAAAGAAGTGCGCCATTCAGAAAGTTTCCAGCATTCAGTGCTGGAGACTTGACCGTATTTTTCTTATTGCCCCACCCGAATATGGATTGAACCAGATTGCGAGACTGATCAGACATATCGCGATTGCCGACCAACCACAGACTTTGCGTGAAAAGTTTTTTCACAACGCGAACTTCGCGCAACGGCATTCCTTTAGCTTGCATCTGTCTTTTTGCTTCATCCACAAACATCGGTCTGGTCGCCCAAATATCAATTCTGCCTGTTTGCAGTTTTCGGAAATTGCTTAAATCATCACTCATGGCTTCGACTTTCGAAGATTTTCCTACATAGCGATGCAACTCCTGTTCTCGAGCGCTCCCCCCTTGAACTCCGATACGATACTTGCGAAGATCTTCCAGGTTATCAATTTGCACCTTTGGATCCACGGCATAAAGCAAACAGTCCACATCGTCCAGATGCAGAACCCAGTGATATTTATATTCCCGCTCAAAGGATCGCCCCAGAGGAAAGAAAAGTGATTGAGGATTTTTTTCGACATCAAGAAGGGCTCTTTTATAGGGAACCCAAACGACTTCAAATTCCTGCTGTTTTCCAGCTTTTTTGATAGAGGTCGCTACGGCCTTGCCGAATTCACCGGAAAGTCCTTCCAGACCTTCTCCCGTTTTGATCACGTAGGGAGGTGTGTCGACTGTATATATCTGAATTTTTGCTAGAGCAGAGAGCGGAATAAATCCGCTCAGAACCAGCAGAAGAGCACAAAATAACAACATTCATTTGTTATAGATGGGATTTAAACTCCCAGCAATTTACTTTTCGGCAACGACGTACGCAATCCACGATTCACAAGATTCACCGTGGTCGACACGTGTGAAATTACCGTCACCAGAACCGTCTTTAGCAGTTCCTTCCCAGTAAACGTGACTTTTAGCAAAGCCCACTTCGTGCATGATCTCACGGATCTCTGTGATACTCCATAGACGCCAGTCGTAAGTGAAAACCTGTTCGATTTTTTTGCCACCCACGCGGAAATGAATATGGAAGACTGCTTCGTTCGTAACTGGGTCAAAGTTTGTCTGATCCCAGTAATATGTGAAGTCTTTGTGTTTGATACGGTCTTCGATAGCGTCATAGCATTGGCTGCCACCGAATACATCAACTAGGAAGATGCCGTCTTTGCCCAGGGTTTTATAGGCATTTGCAAAGTACTGCTTCAGCATCCATCTTTGCTTAAAGCAAAAGTATGAGAAGTTCATTGCGGCAATGATGTCTGCCTTTTCCAGGCTTGGATCCATCACGTTGCCTTCAATGACTTTCATGCGCTTTTGCTGTTCCGGTCTTAGCTTAGACAGGTAGTTCGCTTTACCATAGGCAATTGGTTCTGGATCCAGATCCACACCAATCGCCTGATGTTTTGAATCAAGCTTGATCCACTCTGTGGAAAGAGCAAATGTCCCGCAGAAGTCTTCACGGAAAATACGTGGAGCTTTTTTCTTAAGCTCCTTGTAAGTGTTGCGAATGAAAACCACATCGTTTTCAGCCGACTGCACAGCTTTGCTGTACAGCTCGTATTTGTCGAACTGGGTTTTGCCAGTTTTTTTAGAAACTTTACGACGAACTTTTTTTCTGTGACCGACTCCCTTCAACATAACTACGGAACCTCATCAACGATTTCGCGAATCGCTGTTTCGATGTCGTGGTGTTGAGGAACAGAGTTTTTCTCCAAGTTTGGATGCAAACCGATACCTGGCAAGTTTTTACCTGCAAGGACACGAGGGCGCGCCATGAGGCTGTAGAAGCACTCTTGAGTTGTTCTGTAAGCCAAGTGCTCACCAAAGTTTGTCACTTCAGTGTCTTCGTTCACGAACAAAACACGACCTGTCTTTTCAATAGATGATTTAATCATCTGCCAGTCGTATGGATAAATAGAACGCAAATCGATCACTTCAACCGAGATGCCTTCTTCAGCCAGCTTTACCGCGACTTCGTCACATAGGTGAACCATGCGGCTGTATGTAACAACCGTGATATGCTCACCTTCGTGAGTGATCTTACCTTTACCGAGTGGTACGATGTACTTTTCAAGTTCAGGCCATTTCGCTTTCCAACCTTGGGAATTTTGAACTGGTTTATCGATCATTGATTTCAAAGTTTTTTCGTCCTCTGGCTCACCAGGGATCAACTCGTCGCCTTTATGGCGCATCAATGCTTTAGATTTCAAATAAAGAACCGGATTTGGATCTTCAATGGCCGCCAACATCAAACCGTAAGCGTCGAGTGGGTTTGATGGCATCACGATCTTCCAACCTGGCAAACGAGAGGCCCAAGCGTCGAAAGAGTGAGAGTGGTAAACGGAACCAAAGATCCCTGCGCCCACCGGAGTCATCACAACCATTGGCAATTGAACTTGACCGTTTGTACACCACAAAGTGTTGCCGGCAATTTTCAAAAGATCGATCGTATTGAAGATATAATCTGCAAACTGGATTTCCGCCACGCACTTATCACCTGTCATTGCGATACCCATCGCCATGCTGATGATACCACGCTCGTCCAGTGGAGTGTTCCATGCAGTTTTTAGACCTTGAGTCGCCGTGAATACGCCACCAAGCGGTGCGCCCACGTCTTGACCGAAGATGTCTTTAACGCCCATGTGTTTTTCACCGTAGTGAAGGGCCATTCTGATTGCTTGAGCTACGCTTGCCATTAGAATTTTCTCCAATCAGCATTTTCATTATTCACGAAGACATGATCCCAAACTGATTCTGGCGTTGGACCGCCCTCAGCACGAGCTTGTTCTTGAGCCTTAATGCCCTCTTCTTCGTAGATTTCCCAGATTTTCGCAGCGGCTTTTTCCGTCAAGATGCCAGCAGCGATCAATTTTTCCTGGAACTTGTAAACTGGATCGAACAGATCTGTTTTACGGTTCGCACCGTCAGCAGAGGAGTGACCATACAAGCGAGTTGTTTTTACTTCCAGGAATGATGGCTTACCCGTTTTGCGGATGTAATCCATTTCTTCTTTCAAAGCGATATATGTCTCAACAGGATTTGTACCATCGATCACGCGAGAGCGGATGTTGAATGCTTTTGCACGGTCGGCGATATGAGTTTCCCCGTGTTGGCCTTCGTACGGAGTGGAAATGCCAAAGCCATTGTTTTGCACAGTGATCAACACTGGCAATTCTTGGCCTTTACGCGATGACCACACCAAGCAAGTTGCAAATTCGCCCTCTGCCGTACCAGCGTCACCGCCAGTTACGATAGAGATGGCTTTGTGACCCGCGCGTTTTTGCGCGTGTGCAGTACCACAAGCGATCGGGTATTGAACTTCGATTGGAGAAGTCACAGGAGCCACGTTCCACTGAGGGAAACAATAGTGACCTGCGAAGTTACGACCACCTGTAGAAGGATCTGTCACACGGTTCATCATCAAACGAACCGCTTCGATCATCGGCATACCAAGTGCCACCATCGTTGGTGTACAACGGTAGTGAAGATGGAACCAGTCGTATTCAAGGCCTTTACCTTTACGTGCTAATAGACCCAATGGAACCCCGAAAGCTTCCTCGCCCGGGCCACCGATCCAGAAATAACCTTCACCGGCTTTGTAGATTTTAATCACACGTTCTTCAAGAACGCGGGATTTGACCATCAGGTCGTGCATGCTCAACAAAAGTTCTTCAGATAAACCACCGAAATCAGATTTTTTCGGTGCAGCTTTTTTTGAAGACTTCGCAGCGGATTTTGTCACAGCTTTTGCCGGCGCTTTTGCTTTCGCAGAAGCAGTCTTTTTGGCAGCTGGTTTTACAGTGGTCTTTTTAGACATGTACTCAGTTCTCCACGGTTTTTAGTCACATAAATCAAGGCCCCTATCTAAGCGAGAACAGGTCAAATTGTCTGCCTTTTTCACCCCAATTGACGCAAATAGCCAGAATATCGGTCGCTTTCCCAATATGTGATGCTTCAAGCTGAGAACCGCAACATTCATTCAACAATCCAGGATCAGAATGTACTTATTGGAGGACGTTATGGCTTACAGATACGAATCAAGTGCAGTTTATGAAAATAAAAGAGTGCAGAATCTTACAATGCAAGAAATCACCCAGGCGATTTGGGAGCTGGGTCAAAAAGCTGACGAGTATGCACAAAAAGCGTGTATTAGCTCTGAAAAAGCACAAGCCGCGGTTATGAAAGCTAAACAAGTATTTAGCAAATAACTAAAAAGCTGCAACAGTATCAACGATCAGTTGATACTGTTGTGGCTGGGTTACCGAATAGTTTGTGGATCCATAGGTGAATGTGAAAACTCCGTTTTCCGCTTTGGCATTGAAAGAACCAGAGACACAGCTAAACCCCGTCGGCGATTTAGTTTTTCGTGGAGTAGGCACTAGCCATGCAGTCTTTGATTGAACTCATCATAAAACTTGATTTTGGTTTCGTGGAGAGTTGGCTTTGCAGACTTTTTAGTTTTTCCTTTACACATTTCTGGCTGACGGGTGCATTTAAAGTCACCTTGGCACAGTCTTGACTGGCAGTACACTGTCCTGTTGCAGAATCAAAGACCCCGCCAAATCCAAGGCAGGCACTTTTCAATACATCCTGATAGTTGGTTCCATCACCACCATTACATTGACTGATCAAACGCGCTTGATTGACAGAAATTGGAAATGAGATCGTTTTCGATTTGGTTTCCGCGGCCATTTCCTTTTGGGGCCGATTGAAAACAATTTCCAGATTCGCATTTAAAGGAACCACTTCATCAGCAGAAGCAAACGAGTGAGCATTGAATGCTTCCCAGCTTTCCTTCGTGGCGTAAAGCCGCATCGATTCTACCTTGTGATTGACTTGATCGAGCTTCATTCCGTTTTTGATAATGTCAGCACCATTGCCGTCTTGAACTTTGTCGATAATCAGAGCGCCTTGTTCATCCAGCACTCTACCCTTAAAGGACGCATCGCAAGACTTGCGAGTAAATATACTGACCATCGCATTATTCATCAAATCCGCTTCGCTCAGTTTATTTGCAGCCAATGAATTTGAATCGTTAGAAATCTTTAGAACGGTGGCTAACCCCAAGGTGACCACGGCCACGAGGGCAATCGCGGCTAACAGCTCAATGATCGAAAAACCATCCTGCTTTATTCTCATTATTTACCTACCGTGATTTTCATAAGGCCATCGGCTTGATATTTTTCTACCAGCTCAAATAAGTATTTCGCCAAGACCGGATCTGACAGCGTGTAATTAGTGGCACCTTCCGTGTAAGAAAACTCCGTTGGTGTGGCAGAAAAATTTGTGCTCCCCAAAACACAGGTGGTTTTACCGGCAGCGATAACGGCGCCTTGAGAACTCGCCAAGCAATCTTTTATCGTACCTTGCAGCCCCTTCACCACGGCTGCTTTCGGCGGGGTGGTAAGTCCTTTGAGTTGATCTTCAAGGCCCCCAGTCAACAGATCGAAACATTCTTTAGAAACCGCCGCATCTGCAGGTAAAGCCGTGCAATCCTGTTTAAAATTACACTGTGGGATTATCGCATCAAACACTCCACCCAACTGTTCACAGGCCACCTTCTGGGCATTGGCGACCATCGCACCAGGCGAGGAAAGACATCCCACAACAACGCCCGCTGAATTTAAGTAAACGGGAACCGAGACTTCCAACGAATTTGATTTTGAAGATATCTGATCTTTCTGTCGCTCAAGTTCAATCGCTATATCGATGTTCACGATATAATTATTGGTACCCAACCCTGCCTTTGCTGTTTCAAAGAGCTCCCAATTCTTGGGACGAATTTTAGTTTGGACAGATTGTACTAACAAATCATTGACCGGTGACTTTACTCCTGGAGCCAAGAGGGGCTTATCAGCTAGATCCACAAATGCAACAGCCGTGGATTCTCCTGTTTCACTGAACGTCATGTTCTTAAAATTCTTTTCACAGATTTCTGGCTTGGTTAAGTTTTGTTGCCACGACAAATTTAAATTGGCGGCAGAGTTTCGCATCTCTACAAAATTCGCACCCTTGAAAGAAGTTTGAAAGATTGCTCCCAAAGCCCCCACGAGAATCGCCACTAAAGCCAAACTCACTAATACTTCTATTAATGTGTAACCTGCTTTGCCACTGATGTTTCCCGTTTTCATATTTCTCTTTTCTGAAACAACCAAAGTTTTATTTAGAAATACCGTTCACTTTCCGAAAAGAATAACAGTGAGGGTTGCTCATGAAAACTGTTTCAAAACAAACGTTTTTAGTTAACTCTGAGAATGGATCAATCCTGGTCAGCATCCTTGTTATGTCAGCAGTGATGTTGGTCTTTGGCTTGTCGCTAATGACGTCCTTAAACGATTCCTTCAATCTAAACACTCTGGCATTGACAAAAGTCAGCCAAATGAAGGTTGAAGGCATCATAAAGTCAGCACTTCAGAATGGGACTTCTTGTAACAAGAATTTTACCGATGTGGTTTTGGATCAAAATGGTCGACTCAATTTGACGACTATAAAAGGCCAAGCCGACGAACATTTACTGGAAGCGGATCAAGAGTTGGGAACGCGTGATCTTAAGGTTACAACAATTGCTATTGAAACTGCACCATCCGATTGGGCGACATATAATGCAAACAAAGCTTCCGCGACGTCGCCCCTTGCACTGGAAGCAAAAATTCGTATTCGCTACAAAAAGCTTAAAACCAGCTTGGGCTCAAACCAATCCTTCACAGATATCCCCCTGCATTTCTTAATCGATAAAAATCAAAAAATCGTCTCCTGCGATACTTCTGATTCCACTGGCCAAACATTGTGTTTGCAGTTGGGAGGCGCTTTCGATACGGAAAATAAAAAATGCTATTTCAAAAGTAACTGTGCGAATTTAAATGAAACGATGTTGCCTTCCGGCGCTTGTGTGATGAACCAGATTACCCAATTACAAACCTCTATCGATAGCGCCATCGAACAGCAACAGCAAACAGAAACCACCGAAGCGAAAATGCCCGAGGTTCCAAAATTAGCGCCCTCGACTTATCCAGAACCTGCGCAGTGGAAATCCTGGGAGAAAATGGTTAAGAGCTGTGTGCAAATGCCCCAGGCGGCGAAATTCACGGGATCCACCCTTTCCTGCGATTTGGGTTCATTTAATATTACCGCCAGCCCCACTGAAGTAAAAATGAGTATGGCAGCCATGAAATATCAAGGCGGTCCTGATGATGCCGCATTTATTATGGACCAGGTCCGACAGTTTATTCTGTCGTATCTTGCCTCCACTCAATAGAAATCTTATTCTATTGGCACCATGACTTACACATATCCTTCTCTGGTTTTTGGGCTCAATACTCTTTGGACATTGTTAAAGTATTCCGCCGCATTCTTGGCTTTGGGATTTGTGCTTCATCATATATCGATCCTTATGCGCACAAAGATTTCTCAGTGGCTGGGACCGAACGCCTTTATGCTGATCTTCTCTCCAGGTATCATGATTCACGAGATAAGCCACGCCGTTGCTGCTTTTATATTTTTACACCAAATCGAAGACATTAAGCTTTTTGATTGGAAAGCCAAAGACGGATCCCATGGTCACGTCGTCAGCCGCCCGCGATCTGTGGCCTGGCCTTTTAAAGTTTGGATTAAGATGGGAGAGCTATTTATCGGCATCGCTCCCCTGATTCTGGGCCCTTTGCTTTGTGTCGCGGTTTTTTATTATTTTATTCCCGGTGGAAAAATTTTTGCTCACAATCCGCGCTTCGCAAACTTCCCTGCTTTTTCTTGGGGCCTGATCGCTTGGTGGTATTTGGTGGTAGCCGTGTTTTCACAAATGGAATTAAGCGATGCGGATCTTAAGGGCACTTGGAAGGGTTACCTGTGGATCGTGCTTTCCACTTTCGTGGTAGCACTGATCACTTTCAAAGTTCGTCAGTTCACGAATATTTGATCCAAACCTGGTCCCCACCGCCCTTAGATTTTCAAAAGTGAAGTGAGCGAAAATCAATTGAAAGTAGGATGAAAGCCAATTGTCCCAGCTTTTGTCCTCGTGAAAGTGAAGTGCTAGTATCTCCGCACCATAAAGGAGAAATCAGCAATGAAATCACTTCTAGTCACAGCTGCATTGACTCTTGCCACCAGTGCAAGCTTCGCAGCCACCCACACAGTAAAAATGTTGAACAATGGTAAAGACGGCATCATGGTTTTTGAACCAGCTTTCTTGAAAGCCAACAAAGGCGACGTTGTTAAATTCGTACCGACAGATCCAGCCCATGACGTGGCGTCGGTTTCTATTCCTAAGGGAGCTAAAACTTTTAAAGGTGCTTTGGGTAAAGAAGTCACAACGACTCTGACTCAAGAAGGTGTTTACCTTTACGAGTGCTCCGTCCATTTGCCAATGGCAATGATCGGCGTTATCCAAGTGGGTACTCCATCTAATTTGGAAGACGTGAAAAAAGCTGGCAAAGAAATGGCTCCTAAGTTCGCCATGAACAAAGAGCGCCTTGATAAATATCTTGGCCAAGTGAAGTAATTCCCATGAAACACTTCGACGTTAAGACGGCCGCCGGTTATGACTTGGATATTCGTTCCAGAGTTCCAGGATACGACTTACTCCAGGAATTAATCAGCGCAGTCCTTGATGTCGAAGTGCCAAACTCGGGCCGGATGCTGGTTGTCGGCTCCGGCACGGGAGAAGAAATCGTTCGCCTGTCCCGCCGGTACTCGGGATGGAAAATTGATGGGATCGAGCCCTCGTCAGAGATGAACAAAATTGCCATCGACCGTACTGGTCCTTACCGCTCGCAAAATCAAATTCAATTCCATGAAACTCAGATTGAAGATTATCCCATTGGACAAAGCTATGACGTCGCTATGTCCGTTTTGGTTTCACACTTTATTCCTGATGACGGCTCTAAAAAGACCTACTTTGAAAAAATCCATGCCCATCTAAAACCCGGTGCGCCTCTGGTTTTAATAGACATGATGAAGCAAACCGATTGTGTCGGGGAAAAATTTATCGCCAATAACTATTTCTGGGCAAAGTCACATGGCCTGAACATAGAACTGCTTCGTGATATGCCTTCCCGCATGAGAACCATGTTTCATCCTCTGACCCAAGAACGCCTAAAGGAAATTTTAAGCGGGACTGGTTTTACCTTTGAAGGCCAGTTCGCCCAATGTTTGGGATTCTGTGGCTATCTGATTCGAAAGCCTCGCTAAAACTACTTTAACTTTTGGATTCCGCGCGCTGACATCTCGGATTCGATCGCATCACTTAAGCGCTTGTTGTACATCTTCCAGTTGTCTTCCAATTTAAGTTCCGGATGATCAATCTTGTAGGAGTTTTCTTTCGCAACCGCTGCAAAGACCGCTTCCATCATCACCGTGGCTTTTTCTTTACGATACGTCGGGCTTGCTAAATAAGAATCCCAGATGTCGTCACGAGAGATCGAGAAAAAGTTATGGCCTTCCGTATCTACATCGTGATCGCGGTGATTTTCAAAATCACGCTGCTGCACGGATTTCTCCATGAATTTTTTGTTTCGAGAATTTTGAAGATCCGGAGTAAATGCTACGGATTTAGATACAGAATCAGATTTGCCTGTATACATAACAGCAACTACATCAGCGAAGAATTCATTGTAAGCGGTGTTAATGTCCCAAACTTTATAGAACTTTGCCATGAGCTCCTGTTCTTTTTGCAGCAACTCCGGAATTTCTCGGGCCAAAATCGCCTGGCGCTCAGTAAGTTCCGCTGGAACCGGTTCATTTTTAATTTTTAAGGCATTCACTTTATCCGAAAGGTCGTTATTCTCCCTTTGCAGACTAGCCCTCTTCGCACGAGTAGCGTTCGCATCTTTATAGCTCTCAATAGCTTCAGTCCACCGAGGTTCCACTCGGCCATAGTTTTCCATGAAAATTAAATGTTCATATTCGTGAGCGAGTATAGGAATCGAGAAATTCGGAGTCTTTAAATATTCCTTACCGTTGGATGTGCGCTTGTAATGAACGCCCGCTATTACAGTCGTTTGAAATGGATTTGCTGAAGGACGTGAGTGCTTCTTATAAACAAAGATTTCTGCGTTTTGAGGCGTGACTAAACTCCCCAGATGGGAATTCAAATCATCGACAACTTTCCGAAAGACATCGACTTCTTTTGCAGTAACCCCGTCTTCTTTGATGGTAAAGCGAACTTGCGAAGAGAAATCTGACGACACTGCGGCCCCTCGGCCCATGCTGATAACGACGTCAATAAAATCAGCGTACTCCCTAAAAACTTTACTGCTTTGTTCGCATTCCTCATACGGATATTCCTTAGTTAAAAACTTTCGAACACATCAAAATATTAGTTTCAGTTTCCAGTTGGCGTTTAAAAGCTTCGCCGCCTGCTTTTTGGAATCGCTCCTCTGCCATGCTGCCACTTTGTTCTGTCAGCGTGACTCCCGTTTTCGCTTTGACTTCTTCAACCACAGTTTCGATAACCGTTGCGCTATCTTGATAATTTACAACTTCTTTATAGGAGACCACTTCATCGGGGAAAATAATCAGCGGTGCGAGATACTCGATCTCTCCCGCCAGCCCCGAACTCATATTCGGAAACAGACGACGGCTGTCCATGCGCACGGCAAGAATTCCACCACCCGCTTCAATTTTATTTTTACGAAACTTAGGAGCACCCACAAAACCAGCAACAACCTGGGGATCCAGGCTAAAGGAAATAAAATTGGAAGCACGAGGGTCTGCCGAGTGATTCCAATACTGATTCGTAAGCAATTTCGTCGGAGCCGACTCGTCAGTGTCAGCCTGTTGACGATTCGTAGTCAATGAGCGCAAACGACGAGTATAACTTCCTTGATTCTTAGTTAACACGGTAGAAAAGAATGCCAGTCTCTCTGAACCATTGGACAAAGTCAGGCGTTGAACTTTATCGGTCTCGTAATCAACACCGCGAACTGCGACCACCGTATTCTTTAAATCGGGAGAACGAATCGCCTGAAGCCAGCTTTTCCAGACATTCGCCTCAAAGGGCTCCATCACACTCCAAGGCAAATAAGCCTCAAGCATGTTTGCAACACCTGCACGATCATTCTTAAGAACCAGATCATTTAATTTCAATTCCTGAGCTTCCAAGGTATCCAAAACTCGCGACTCCGCACGATCCTTTAAAAGCTTGCGATCTTTCGCACGAATCTCTTTAAAAGCCTGATCAACTAATCTCTTAGTATACTCTTTCTCGGCTTCATAATTCGCCATAAGAGCATCAACCTTAGCATCAAGATTATCTGTCGCCGCCATAAGGAATGACTTTGCATACTTCACCGAATTTACAGAATAAGAAAACCGAACTTCCTGATACTGTTTATCCGCCTGAGCAGCACGACTCCCATGATCGGCATTATAAAAAAGCTCCATACGCCCATAACTAGCCGAAAGATTCATATAAACAGTCTGAATAAAAGCCATAGACCGAATCAAATGCTCCGGCTGAGCCAAAGCCACATCATCATAACGAAGCACATAAGTAGGCCGAGAATTCTCCATAGCCATAACAACTTCCGAGTGTCTCCCACCCGAAATCAAAGAAACCCTCTCAAGCCTCATAACCTTAGAATAAGTATTTATATGCCCAACAAACTTCTCAAGCCCCGCCAAAGCCTCCTGAGGCCCCGCGTTCGCCACAGCAACACCAACAACGGCCACCAAAACAATAACCGTCACCGCCCTGCCAACAACCTTTGCAGCCAATAAAAGCCAACTCATACCTATTCCTTTAAAAAGCCAAAGCCTTCTCAAAGGAACTAAAAAAGCAAAGCCCATACCCGTCTCAAAACAAAACAGCAAGAAATGCCAAAGGCATTTCGAGCTCCCCCCACAAAAGCGAGAAAATGCCAACGGCATTTTCCAGCCAGTAAACGGGTAGAAGACGGTTCGTCAAAAGTGGTCAGATGCAAGGCGGAGGGAGCGAACCGCAGCGCAGGCGTGCCCCAGGCACGTCGGAGCGAGGACCGCACCCGACAACGCAGTCAGCTGGCCGCTTTTCACGAACCGCGCTCCGGGCAAAAAAAAAGCCCGGCATTCACCGGGCTTCAACAACAACTAACATGTCAAATCTAGCAACAAACTATTTAGCGTTCGCTTGCTTCGGCGCCGGCGGTAAAGCCTTGCCGTCTTCAAGCTGAATCAGATCTAGAAGTACATTCGTCGCCTCTTGGATATCTGCGCGCTTCAAGTACTCTTCGTTCTTTTTCGCTTTGCTTGCTACTTTTTTGGCTTTCTCTTTTTTCTCTTTTTCGTTTTTATCTTTAAGCACTTCGCTCACACGGATCACTTTGCCGCGGGCTTTGGCTTTGTTCAACTCATCCACGATTTTTTTGAAATCGTCAGATTTCGCCACACGCTCAGAAGATCTTTCAGACAATGTTTTCAACCAGTCTGTTTTCACTTCTTTCCATGCGCTTGGACCTTCTTTAACGTAAGCATCTGGAGAGATGAATGATTCAATTGTTTTTGGTGGCAAAGAGTAATCCATGTATTTCTCGCCGATATCATCAGTCGAGAATGGACCTGGAAGAACGACGTCGGCATCAACACCACGGTGCTGAGTCGATTTACCAGATGGAACAAAGAACATGCCTACAGTTACTTTGATTGCGCCCAAGTTGTTCGGGATCGGCAATACAGATTGAACAGAACCTTTACCGTACGTGTGGTCACCACCAACGATCACGGCCCGTTTATAATCCTGCAAAGTTCCAGATACGATCTCAGAAGCGGATGCAGAGATACGGCTTGTTAGAACAACAAGTGGTCCTGCCCAGTCAACCGTCGCATCCGTATCACGAAGAGCGGCTTCCGCACGGCCTTCATTTTTAGAGGATTGCTTTACTACATTACCTGTTTGGAAGAACAAACCCGCAATTTTAACGGCGTCTTCAAGAGAACCACCACCGTTGTTAGAAAGATCCAGCACCAAGCCGTCTGCTTTCTTTTCAACTGCTTCTTTGATCAGTTTTTTCATATCAGCTGCAGAAGATCTGCCACCGCGACGAGAATCCGCATAGAAGCTAGGAAAGTTTAGGATACCGATTTTTTTCTTTTTACCATCAACTTCTTTTTCGACGAATGTCAAAGAAGCTGCTTCGTCTTCAAGATTCACTTTTTCACGAGTCAAAGTAACATCGAAACGCTTTTTGCCCTCACCTGCTTTACGCAAGATCGTCAAACGAACTTTCGTTCCTTTATCACCACGGATTTTCTTAACAACATCTTTCAAGTCTTGATCGATGACATTTTCCATTTGGCCTTTTTCCTGACCAACAGCGATGATTTTATCTTGCGGTTCGATCAAGCCAGATTTTGCAGCCGCGCCACCTGGAACCAGGGCTTCAACTACTGTGAAACCGTCTTGGGAAGAAAGTGTCGCACCGATACCTTCCAAAGAAAGACGCATTTGAATTTCAAAATCCTCAAGAACGTCTTTAGAGAAGAAGCTAGAATGTGGATCCAAACCTCTTGCGAAAGAATCCAAGTAACCAGACAGCAGGTCATCTTGGGAAGTTTCTTGCGTACGCTTTACGGCGCGCTCGTAGTTTTTCTCTACGTTCTTTTTCGCCTCGTCCAATTTCATATCTGTCGCAAGGTAATTGCCGATTTGGAACTGGATGTATTTTTTCAAGTATTCATTGGCTTCATCAGAATTTTTCGGCCAAGGTTTTTTATCGGGATCGAAAGCGAACTCTGTCTTTTCGTCGAATTTAAAATCTTTGCCCAGGTATTTCTTAGCGAAGTTCGCGCGGTCTTGAACTCTTTCAAGAACCAACTTCTGAGCTTTATCCAGGAATGTGCAATCTCTGTTTTTGGTTTTTTCAAAAACATTGGCCATGTCTTTTTTGATGCTATCAACATCAGCTTGAGTCAGATAGATTTTGGAAGGATCTAAACGTTTCAAGTATTGTTCAGTCACGCGAGTTGCAAGGTCTGCATTGCGATCAGAATATTTCACGTGATTTGCCAGGAAGCCTTGCTCGATGACGGAGATATAACGACATTCTAATCCGTCTTTTAATTGTGCAGTGGCAACTGACGTGATTGCGAGAGAGCCCGCAACAACTAAACCCTTTAATCCCTTAGAGATTGAACTCATGATGGTCCTTCCTTGGCTCTCGGGCGAGAGCGTCCTAATCACTTAAGATTAGCAGGATTTTTTTCTAGAGCATTCAATTTGTGAGGGAGTTCAAAAATTTAGGACTGTAAGATTGTTTAAGACCTACGTCGGTCATCCTCAAAAAAGGACAGTTGAGAGAGATCCTCCACTTTTTGACCTTGGAGTCCACCGACTTTCACTTCATGTTTGATGAAGTTGCCATGTTGAGTCTCGATCATAAAGAAAGACATCTCGGGGAACCTCGCCTTAAGTCGAGTCATTTCCTCGACGATTAATTCGATGTTCTTAGGATCGTCGTCAGACATCCCAAAACGGTGATGCGGGTTATATCCGTAAATTTCAATAGCTTTTTCAACGCTGGCTCTGATGGCACGTTGTTTCAGCTCCGCAGTGCCTTCGGTAAAGTTAATGTCGCCCAGCAAGGTACGAGTCGGTTTATGACTGACGGGATAGACACTTAAATAGTTTGGCTCCAGGGGCAAAAGCTTATTTTTTACGAACACCTTAATACCCTCTTTCAAGGTATCAGGGTGATGGCCGCGCGCTGTGATCACAGATAGAGGTCGTTGATTAAAAGTCGCATGATAAAAACATTCCCAGGAAGGCCCCTTCCATTGGAAGTCAGGGAAACCTAAGGCATCGGCGACGTCTTGAACGAAGACCTGGCTTTTACCCGCAAGCTTCTCCACATCAGAAATATTATGATCCCGGAAATTGCGGAAGGTACCTGTCACATCACAGAAATCGATTTCAAACTCACCATAAACTCCGCTTTTGCCAATGGTGGCATTGTGCTGGGCAAAATCACCGCTGGAGATGTATTGTTCAGCGCGGGTTTCTTTATGGAATAAAATCAATGGTGTGGTTAAAAAGGCGATGTTGTCGTCGAAGTCGAAGAAATAAAAACTGCGACCGCCCAGATGAAAGTTTCTATCTTTCTCTGGAGTACGATTTATTCCTAAATCGAGTTGGCCTTTTCGTTTTTGATCTTCACTCATGGAACACGTTCCTCTTACGGGCTTCAAAATTTACCAAATAAATCGAAGCGACGAAAGAGCCCTGCACAAATTTCTTTTTTACCAGGACTGTGACTACTTGTTAGACAGGGCAAGGGGCCCTGTCTAGTCATGGTTTGGTTAAGGACGGGACTTAAAGCTCTTCAAAGGTGCCATCACCTTTTTTAGGGTCTTTCAGGCCGTTATCTTCAGATTTCTCTGTATCCGGGGCCATCTTTTCAACGGGCACACTGGCAGGTTCCTTCATTGCTCCCGCAGTCGGTTTAACGGCCTCCTTAGGAGTGACATCTTTCCCCGTTGTCCCCCACTCGCCCCTGCATTTTTTCAATGCATCATCCATAGATGACAACGAAGTTTGCTTAGCCGTCACGGCGCAATTCACCACCTCTGGGTAATCCCCGGCGCACAGCTTTTCCGCATCCGCCGAGGAAATAGAAAGGGAGCGGGCCCGAATTGTTGTCACACATTGCTGCTGCGACTGAACCTGAGCCCAAGAAAATTCTGCTGCCGTCATTAAAAGGACCAAAACCAGTATTTTCATAATTCCCTCTGAAGACTTACTTTACCACGGGCCTTATTTAGGTTCCACTGTGGTTAGTGCAATGATCTTATCAATTTCTTCCTTAGGCTGAGCTCCGTGCAAAGCCACCCCATTCACCAAAATAACGGGTGTCCCCGTGAAGCCCATTTTCTCAAATTCAGACATATCGTTTTTCACGATCATTTGAACTTCCGTGGAAGTAATGTCCTTTGCTACTTTGTTCATATCAGCGCCAGTTTTTTTAGCCATCTGACGGATGAAATCTACGTTTTTAAGATTCTTTTGATTTTCGAAAAGCAAGTCATAGAACTTCAAAGCCTTTGTACGATCCTGCTTAAAGATAGCTTCAAAATAATAAGCCGCAGGCTCCGCCATCGGATGGAAGCTTAAAGGCATATGTTTATAGTACAATTGAACATTGCCAGCATTTTCCTTCATCACCTCTTTGATAACAGGATGGGACATGGCGCAGGCAGGACATTGGAAATCAGCGTATTCAACAATCGTGATTTTCGCTTTTGCAGTTCCAGCCAGACGACGCGCATCTGACAACGCAGGCTTCAAAGGATTTACGATTTGCTGTTCCTGTTGCTTTTTAATTTCAGCCATCTGTTTTTGCTGCTGATTCTGCTGAGCTTTTCGAGCCGCCTTATTGACCACTTCAATGAACTGCTCAGGATTATCTTCAATCACATCAAAAACTGCTTTGGGATTTTTCTTTAGGTATTCTGCAATCTGCTTGTCGCTCGTCGCGCAGGCACCCAATACTGACACCATCCCCAAAAGGATCACTTTCTTCATCGCGCAAATTCCTTTTCAATTGAAAAAGGCCGCTTTCTTGAGCGGCCTTTTAGTTCATTTTACTTTTTAGCTTTTCTGGTAACGACTTTCTTAACTCCCAGAGCTTGAGCTTTGTCTTTCGCAGACTCGGCAGCTTTCAGGGACTTCTTAGGTGCAGCCGGTGCTTCCTTAGCGGCTTTTGCAGCCTTAGGAGCCTTCGCCGCTTTTGGTGCTGCCTTGGCCTTGCCTTTACCTTTAGAACCTTTCGCCGGGCCCTTCTCGTTGATCAAGCCCACGGCTTGTTCCAAGGTAACTGACTCAACAGTCGTCCCCTCTGGCAACGAAGCATTAACCTTGCCACTCTTAATGTAAGGACCGTAAGGACCATTGAAAACTTGAATCGCATCACCTGTTTCTGGATGAGCACCCAAATCACGAAGTGCCGCGGCTTTACCGCGACCTTTCTTAGGTTGCGCCAACATTTCCATCGCGCGCTCGAAAGTAATCGTCAAAACACTTTCACCCTTTGGAATCGAACGATAGTCACCATCATGAACGATGAATGGACCGAAACGTCCCAAGCCCGCTTTGATGTCTTTCCCCGTACCCGGGTGATTACCCAGACTTCGTGGCAATGACAACAGATCCAGAGCTGTTTGCAGATCAACTTGCTCCGGCTGCATGTTTGGCGGAAGTGAGGCACGTTTTGGCTTATCATTTTCAGGGGACACATCGCCCAACTGAACATAAGGACCATAACGACCACTTAAAACATAAATCGGTTCGCCCGTTTTGGGATCTTTACCCAATGCATCGGCACCATTGATTTTTTGATCAATCAATTTCTCTGCGATCTCGGGAGTGATATCCGCTGGTGATTCGTTATCTGGAACCGACGCGCTGACATCTTCGCCATCACGCTGAGTTGTCAGGTACGCGCCGTAACGGCCGACGTGGAATTTGTATTTATCCATGCCTTCCAAGGACATTGTACGAGCTTCATCGGGATTGATTTTTTCTTCTTGGTTATCAACCATCGCACGCAAACCTTTAGGGCCTTTGTACACGGATGCCAAGTAGCTTTCCCAATCCAGTTCACCGTCTGCGATATTATCCAGGCTTTGTTCCATCTCAGAAGTAAAGCCCAAGTCCACATACTGAGTCAGATAGCTGCTCAATAGTTTTGATACGATCATCGCCGTGAATGTTGGAATCAAAGCCGTACCACCCTTACGTACATATCCGCGATCGATAATAGTACCGATAACAGACGCGTAAGTTGAAGGACGACCAATTCCTTCTTTCTCCATCGTCTGTACAAGGCTGGCCTCGGTATAACGAGCTGGAGGTTTTGTTTCATGAGAAGTTGGATCTAGTTTTGTACACTTCACAGAGTCTTTGACCTTAAGTGCTGGCAAACGCACTTCGCGTTCTGCCAAATCTGCTTCAGGATCATCAGAACCCTCAACATACGCACGTAAGAAACCTGGGAATTCGATCGTCATGCCAGAGGCACCAAAGATCGCATCACCCACCGTGATTTTTGCGCTGACTTGTTTTTGACGAGCATCAACCATTTGCGATGCAATCGTACGTTTCCAAATCAAATCGTAAAGTTTGAACTGATGACCTGTCAGACCCGTTTCATCTGGGTCTTGGAATTGAATACCCGCAGGGCGAATCGCCTCATGGGCTTCCTGTGCGCCTTTAACTTTTTTAGCAGCATAAGTGCGCGGCTGCGGAGTCAGATACTCTTTGCCATATTTTGAAGTGATGCAATCACGAGAAGCATTGATCGCTTCATTAGACAAGAACGTGGAGTCCGTACGCATATAGGTGATGAAACCTTGCTCGTACAGTTTTTGTGCGACCTGCATCGTTTCACGAGCAGAGAGGCCCAACTTACGATTCGATTCCTGTTGCAAACTTGAAGTGATAAATGGAGCTGCGGGTTTTCTGAATGTTGGTTTTTCCTCGACATCAGAAACTGTCCATGGTCCCGATTTCAAATCAGCCGACAATTTGGCAGCGTCTTTTTCACCCAGAACCAAAACATCCTTACCCGCCGTCAACTGACCCGTTAGACCATCAAAGTCTTTACCAGTTGCTACGCGCTGATTTTTGAATTGCTGCAAACGAGATTCGAAGTTCACGCCATCTTTCGATAGCTCGGCCAACACACCCCAGTAAGCAGACTTTTTAAAGCGGATACGTTCTTGCTCACGCTCAACGATCAAACGGACAGCCACGGACTGCACGCGCCCCGCTGACAGACCGTAAGCCACTTTCTTCCAAAGAAGAGGAGAGATCGTATACCCCACCAAACGATCCAAGACACGACGTGCCTCTTGCGCACGTACCAGGTTGAAGTCGATTTCACGCGTGTCTTTCAACGCCTTCTGAATCGCATCCTTAGTGATCTCATGGAACACCATTCGCTTTGTCGGAACTTTTGGTTTTAGAACTTCCAGCAAATGCCAGCTGATAGACTCCCCTTCGCGGTCTTCATCGGTCGCGAGATAGAGCTCTGAGGCTTCGTCGAGTTTGTCTTTTAGATTTTTAACAACTTTGGTTTTGTCTTTAGGGATGCAGTAAAGTGGTTCAAAGTTTTTATCAACGTTGACGCCGAGCTGAGCCCATTTTTCTTTTTTAACTTTTTCAGGGATGTCTTTTGCGGATTGTGGCAAATCGCGGATATGCCCCATGCAAGACTCAACCACGTAGTCTCTGCCTAGAAACTTACGAATAGTTTTTGCCTTTGTCGGAGACTCCACGATGACGAGTTTGATTCCGTCGGATGCCGCGTCAGTTTTTTTGGCCATGTACCCAGCCCTTCATCCGGCTTGTAACCGGGATATAATATATAGACAAAACATGAATGCTGAACCCCCATTAGGCAAGTCTGAATTTTGACAACCAGTACCAAAAGCAGATACCTTGTGAGGATGAAACCAATTTCAGCATTCTCAGCATCCCTCAAATATTTGCTAACCGATATCGACGACACCCTGACAGATGAAGGTCTTTTGGGAGCCGAAGCCTATGAAGCGATGTGGGAGTTGCACAATGCAGGAATAAAAGTCATCCCGGTTACCGGTCGTCCCGCGGGATGGTGCGAAATGATCGCCCGCGTGTGGCCGGTCAGTGGCATCATTGGTGAAAACGGTGGATTCTATTTCCGTTATCACGATAAAAAAATGCATCGTCACTTTTTCTTTGATGAAGAAGTTCAAAAAAACAACCGCGCCAAACTGAATTTGCTCGAAAAAGAAATTCTCCAGAAAGTTCCCGGCTGCGATTTAGCGAGTGACCAATTCTGTCGCATGATGGATTTGGCTATTGATTTTTGTGAAGACGTCCCTGCTCTTCCCAAAAACGAAGTCCAAAAAATCGTGGATATTTTTAAGTCCCACGGTGCCCAAGCCAAAGTCAGTTCGATCCACGTGAATGGCTGGTTTGGTTCTTACGACAAGCTTTCTATGTCGCTTAAATTTCTGCAGCAAGAATTCGGCGTCTCCTCCGAAGACGCTAAAAAAGTCTGCGGCTTCAGTGGCGACTCCCCGAACGACGAACCCATGTTTCAATATTTTCCAAATAGTTTTGCCGTTGCAAACATTCAAAACTTTGTTGATCAAATCAAATTTCATCCCACATATGTGGCGCAGAAGCGTGGTGGTTTAGGATTCACAGAAATCGCGGGTGCCATTCTGAAATACAAGTGATTATAGCGCCTAACTAAACATCTTCCTGAAGCGTGCACGCAGGCATTTAAAGCTGAACATCCATCAAGTTGCTGGTCTTTTGACTAAAGCTTGCGATCTCTTGAACCGATAGGACTGCTATTGGAGAAAGGAGTTTTCCATGGTCAGCGCACAGGCACGTCAATACATCGCTAACAAATTGGAAGAACAAGCCAAACAGAACTGGCTCTTTAATCACCTGAAATTCGAAGGTGAAGTTTCAAAGCAAGGACCGAACCGTGTCTACGGATTCGCCGATGTTCATATCACACTCAACTCTAAGGGCGAGTTGTGGGTGGAAAGTCCCAAGTATCGCAACTTCATTTCTGCTGACAGCTACAACACCGCCAAAGAGGCCGTGGACCTGCTCTACAATCAGCTGCGATACATCGATGACAATTATGATCGTCTGCAAAGCAATCCCGAAATCTGGGTCAAGAAAGGTCTCTTTTCCCGCATCAAGAATCGCTTTGCTTCGTAACCCAATGCTGGCGCTTAGCCGCCAGCAAAGCTCATTGATTTAATCAAAACATCCGGCGCGATTAAACTGCGACCTGGGCGATCATAGGTATCTCCCAACTCCACGATATCACGCAAAACATCTAATACATTTCCTGAAACGACAAATTGATCAACAGGTCCCAGGCACTTGCCATTCTCGTATAAAAACCCCTCGGCCGGCATCGACAGATCCCCTGTGGAATCCTTAAAGCCCGCATGCAAGCCCCCGGTGAATTTTGTGATATGAACTGTTTGTCCTGGATTCAACGAAAGCAACTGCTCTTGCGTCTTGGAACCTTTGGCGACAACCAAATTCGTAGGCCCGATATCCATGGGAGAACTTGGACCACGAGATGCATTCGCCGTGTGAGGCAAATTCATACGTTTTGAATATTCCAAATTCGTCAGATAGTTTTTCAAAACACCATTTTCGAATAGAACTGTTTTTTGAGAAGGGGCTCCTTCAGAATCAAAAGGTCTGACCGAAGACCCACTCAATTCAAACGGATCATCCACCAAATTAAATTTGTCGCTAGCCACTTTTTGACCAATACGACCTTTCAACAAGGATTTATTCTCGTGAACTTCTTTAGCTGATAGATAAGACAGCAACATCGCCAAGACTGTCGGGAAAACCTTGCGATCCAAAACCACGGGGTAATTTCCCGTTTTAAGTTTTGTAGCCCCCAAATACTTCACAGCGTTGTTCACGCTCGTGCGAGCCACTTCATCGGTATTGATCTTATCAAAAGAGCGAACAAAGAATCCATCGCCGCCCATTTTTGACATCTCGCCCTCTTTCGCCAAGGGAGCCGTTCTGCCGACGTAATAGTTTTGTTTGAATTCTTGATCGACGCCTTCGGTGTTAAGAATGCGCATAAAACTTGAGCCTTGAGAGAATCCTGAATAGGGAACCGCTTGCACGCGAGAATCCAACGCCAGGCATTTTTCTTCCAGAGCTTTCGCCACTTCCATCTTTTTTTCCATCTCGATTTCTTCGGGATTGAAAAGGTTCATCGCTTGATAAGCCGCGGGCTTCATCATAGGAATTTCGAATTTGTCTTCGCTCTGCACTGTTTTGGCATTGTTAAAAGCCTCATTATAAGTGCGCATCAATGCCTCGGCCGACAGATTTTCCGTGTAGGCATATCCTTGGCTTGCCCCCATCAACACACGAAGACCCGCCGTCTGAGTTTGGGTCGATTCAAAAGTATTCAATTTCATTTTTTGAAAACCCAAATCCAGACTTTCACCTCCGGAAATGAGCATTTCAACTTTGACGCCATCTTGTTTTGCTTGAGCCGCAATTGTTTGGAAGCTTTGTTTAATAGTGTCCATTATCCTGCTCTCCCACCAACCATAAGACTTGAAACAAGGATTTGCGGTTGTCCCACCGCTGCCGGGATAGAACCGCTCACAGAGCCGCACATCCCCGTCGCCAACTTCAGTTCATTAGAGACTTTTGTGATCTTACCTAATGTGTCGATGCCACGACCAATCAGGCAGGCACCCTTCACCATTTCCTCGATACGACCATTTCTGATGATATAAGCTTCACGCACTTGGAAATTGTAATCGCCCGTTCCCGGATTGACTGATCCGCCGCCCATGTTTTTGGCGTAAAGACCGTAATCCACGTCGCGGATCATTTCCTCGAAGGAATCCTTACCCGCATCAATAAATGTGTTTCTCATACGAGAAGCGGGTGCGTATTTATAAGACTGGCGACGACCGCTGCCCGTCACCTCATAACCTGTTTGGCGCGAGCCCATTTCGTCGACGATATATGATTTTAAAACACCGTTTTCAATCAATGTAGTACGTTTTGTTTTATTGCCCTCATCATCAATGTTCAGGGAACCCCAACCATTTTTGATTGTCCCATCATCCACAGCCGTAACACATTCATTCGCGATCTTTTGACCCATCTTACCGCAGAATACAGAAGATTCTTTGGCAACCGCCGTCGTTTCAAGACCGTGACCGCAAGCTTCGTGGAACAAAACTCCACCGAAGGAATTGTCGATCAGAACTGGCATCTCTCCCGCTGGCGCAAACTTCGCTGTCGTAAGACCCATGGCGCGGTCGACATTCTCGTGGGCGAATTTTTGCATATCTAAGCCATCGTACAGTTCAGATGTTCCCATGTGACCGTAACGTTCGCTGGAGCTTTCTTTCACTCCCATGTGTTCGACAAAAACTTCCATATTTAAGCGGCTGTAAGCGCGCTCGTCATAAGCCATCAAACCCCGTGAATTTGCGATTTGTACCTTTTGGAATTTTTCATTTAAAGCGGCTTCAACTTGCGTAACCGCGGAATTGCGATTCCTTGCGTTTTGATCAACGGAGTTCAGCCATGCGAATTTACGATCGCGATTCATCTCCCAAGGTTTTTCACCATAGGTATGAACCGTATCAAATGGCACCTGCATCAAAGGCATTGATTTTTTAGCTTCGCCCGTGCCACGGCTTTTCGCCGCATTCAAAGCGGCTTTCACCAAACCTTGCTCCGTTAAATCATTGGTGGTGACATAAACAATTTCATGCCCGAAGAACAAGCGAATGCCGGCACCATAAAGCTGGCCTACGATGGCCTGGTCTGCTTTGGAACTCAAAATAGAAAGATTGGAAGAGTAAGTGTCTTCAACAAAGATATCTGCGAAATCCGCCCCGGTTGATAGTGCGGCGTCCAGAGCTTTGGTAAGAATTTGAGGTTGAACGATCATGAAATCCCCCTATGAAGTGAAAGCATATCTCAGAGGGAAAACAGCCCCAACTGAAAAACCTGCAGCACTCCGCAATAGGTCCGAAGGTACTGCATCATGGTGCTTGTCTCTTTTTGAGACACTGAAAGTCACCTGACCAGACTATGAACAGCTCGTCGCGTGGAATGTCACGAAAGGCACAACCACCCCTGTAATCCAATTAAACGGTTCCTTAACTCATTTTTAATGGCCTACCCCTTGCTCACATAGAACTTAGAGATGGGTTCTAATTCCAGAAACCCGTCGTGGAGACTATTGTGAGCAGCTTTAAAGTCTTTAAATATATAAGAAACGCCATACAAGGGTTCACACTCCTGGCAGCGCTTTCTTTTGCTGCTCCCGTGTTGGCAGCGAACTCCGCGACTTCGGTGACAAAAGCGAAGTCACCAGCCAACCCATCAGCCACTTCGCCATGGGGTTTTGGATTTAACCTCGAGACTGAAAGCAATCTAATGAAAGAGGGCACCTACGAACGTGATGCCCAAACTGCTTTAGAAACGACAATGCTTTATAAATTCAACAAGATCACAACACTTAAGCTTTCGACAGCCGTATATAAACAACATACGGGTACTGAAGAGGCAGGTTTCGATAATTCAACTGCAGGTTTGTCTTTCACCACTCCAGTAAATACAAACCTCGATTGGAAAAATGGTGTAACAGCCATTCTTCCGACCAATAGAAAAATTCAGGATGAATCCTCACTTCAAGGAACAGCAGTCCTGTCTTCCGCACTGGCGTATAAAAATCTTTTCTGGGGCAGCTCTGCTTTGACGGGTATTTCAGCCGCTCGCAACTTCCATGAATACAACATGACCGCTGAGGGTGTTTATAACGTCAGAAACACAGGAACTCTGACTCTGGGCTACACGTTGCCTTTGTTTAGCAACTTCGCTTTGGACACTTTATTCAAATACACGCAAGCATGGCTTTATAACGATGACACCCGCTCGAAATTCGTTTTCAGCGCGGAATTGTCTTATGAATTCGCCCCAAACTTTGCAGTTTATGTCGGCACCTCCAACGAAGGAAGCGCTTTGAAACCAAACGGAGTTGATTCCAATATCGAGCTTTTCAATGACACCAGCTCTGTCATTAAAGCCGGTATTAATTTGAATATTTAATTTTAAGTTTTGTTTTTTGAGATTTTTGAAGAGGAGAGAGTATGAACAGCAACATTAAACGCAAAATTCCTTTAACTGGTGCTTTGCTGCTGGCCATTTCAACAATAATGATTTCTTGTACGAAAGAAGTTCCGTATAAGCAGGTCTTTAAAGAAAACGTTGAAACGAAATCAACTCTGTCACCAGATGACGAATACCTTTTCGTTGCTTCTTCTGACTTGTCAAACAACGACGATGCCGGGATCTCTTCGGCCCTGCCTTTCTGGCAAGGAACTGAGAAAATCGTAAAATTCCGCTTTACTGAAAACACTCTTCAAGTTGTTGAAGCTGGCGATGATGCCCGCATCTCTAAAGACAACACTTTGAATAACCGCATTTTGCTTGAAATCCCTATCAAACACGTTCAATACCGTTGCGCTGAAGACCGTTACGGCAAATGTACAAATAAGGAAGAAGAAAACAGCGAAATCAATTGGTCTAAAAAAGCCAACTTTATCCCTGACTTTAACAGCATGAAAACGACAGGTATGTCTGTTCTTCCAGTTGAAATGCAACAGCTTTATGGTTTCTCTTGCTTCAACGAGACATCCTCTCGCTTCTTGAACTATGAATTGAAAGATGGCTCATTGAACATTCAAATCGAGAAAGTATTCCGCGGAACCCCTGCGTGCCTGGGCACTCAGATGTACTCCATCAATAGCGTCGATGAATTGCAAAGCCAGATCATCTATCACTACTCGTTCAATAAATTGAGCAAAGTGACTTCCCCTGGTTATAAAAAAATCGAGTACCCAAAAACTGACAAAGATACTTTCGGTTTCTTCACAAGCGAAAACCGCAAGTATGATGTGGACTTGACACGCACGCAAGCGAATCAAAAAGAGTGGATGAACCGTTGGAATCCAGACAGAAAAGAAATCGTTTACTACATGTCTGACAATTTCAACAAGCCAGAATACAAATCCATCAAGGAAGCCACTCGCACTGCTTTTGACCGCGTGAATGCAGGTCTTAAAGCGGCTGGCCTTGAAATGCGTTTGGTTCTTAAAGATCCGGACCACAAACAACCTGGTGACACACGCAACAGCATGATCGTTATGGTTGAAGATCCAGTTTCTGGTGGCCCATTGGGGTACGGACCGACAGTTGCAAATCCTCGCACAGGTGAAATCATCAGTGGTCGTGTAGCTATGTACTACGGTAACTTCGTACAAGGTGTGCGTTACACTTATGATGAAGTTGTGAAAGAGCTGCAAAACTCTGGCGACATCGAACTGACACAGTCTTATAAAAAAGAAAAACCTGCCTCTGCGGCTGAAGGAACTCAGGCAGCAATTTCTGATTCTATGAAAGCAAAATTGACGGCGGATACTTACGCTCGCTATGTGCACGCAGATACAGTTGGTTACAAAGTAGGTCACACATACACAGCCACTAAAAAAGGCTCCGCTGGAACAACTCAAACAGGTTCTTTGGTTTCAAAAGCAAACCTTAAGCAAAACTCGGCAGTTCTTCGCCAACAGGTGAAGGCTCAACTTAAAAACATGACGAAGGTATCTGCACGCTACAATGCACGCACGAGCCTAAAAGCGGCGGCCGATGCTAATGAAGGCATTCAGCAAAATGCAGCCGTACAGACGATCGATACATTGTCAGCTCAGTCCAAATATTGTAACTACCCGTCTGAACTTTTCCCATTCAGCGAGTACATCAAGAAAGCTTTGATCGGCAAACTTGGTAAGAACATGAAATTATGGAATGACTTGAGCGAATCTGAAAAAGAACAAGTGATCGCGATCATCATGCCTGAAGTTTGGGTTCCAACTTTGGTTCATGAACTTGGTCATAACTTGGGTCTGCGCCATAACTTCCAAGGCTCTGAAGACAGAATGAACTTCTATACAGAGGGCGAGCTTGCAAAAATGGGTGTAAAACATGAAATCCCATACAGCTCTGTGATGGACTATGGTTACAGCGAATTGAACTTGCTTCCGACTTTGGGTAAATACGACATCGCAGCATTGCGCTTCGGTTACAGCCGCAAGGTTATGACTGAAACTGGTGCGACCGTTGATGTTCCTGATACTTTGACAAAGCTTCAAGCAGAGAAAAAAGATCTGGTTCTGCGTGACTTTAAATATTGCTCTGACGAAAGCGTGGACTTGTCTGCGAACTGTAAACGCTTCGACAAAGGAACAACTTTCGTTGAAATCGTAAACCACTTGATCGAAAGCTATCAACAACGTTACCTGGTAAGAAATTTCCGTAACGGCCGCGAAAGCTTCTCGAAAGTTCAAGAAGGTGGTTACTACAGCGGTCGTTTGGATAACTTCCAATACATCCGTAACTTTATGGAGATTTACTCTTCCATCAAGAACCAGTTCGCCCTTGACGATGACTCTTTGGATTGGACTTTCGATCCAGACATGAAGGATTTAAAACAAGCGGCCTTGATCTCCGGTCGATTCTTCCTGGATGTGATGAAAACGCCAGAGGTTCTGTGCGCGGTTGCTAAAAAAGACAACTTGCACCTTGTAACAGATATCGGTGCTCTTAAAGCCATCGATGCAAGCGCTAATAGCTGCTGGGAACTCGAGTTGGCTGATACGGATTTAGTTGTCGTAGCTCAAGGTGGTAAAAACTTTAACGACGTGCGTTTCCGTTCGAATCCTTCGTCTTACGCTGATCAGATCGATATCCGTGGTATCGGTCCGGATAAATTGGCGGCGGCTGAGGCCTTGTTTGTACGTATGACGAGCGAAGTACGTCAGCACGAAGACAACTATATGGACATCAAGGATTTGGCTCCAGAGATCTCTTCGACTGTGGCTTCCCTATTGTTTGACCAAGTGAATACAAACGTAGAGTTCCGCGACAGAGCTGGAAACATCTACTTGAATACAAAATGGAAGTACGATGTGTTCTCGGCTCCAGGCAGCGTGAACAAAGGTAAAGACACACACTGGTTTGACGTTCCGATGGTTGAATCGGCACAACGTCGCATGGGTCTTCCTAATCACAAAGTTAGCTTCCAGGAGAAACTATTGAATGTGATTTCAAGACGCATGGGCAGCTCTCAATCACACTATGCCGAAGACAAAGCGTTCTTAGATCAGTTCCGTGTGAACCGCATCGCGAAAACTTCATTGATGAACTCGGAAAGCGCTGTGAACTCTCGCGACGTGGGATCTTTCAAAGCGGTGGCTTTGGCTAACAATGCGATTGCTTTAGATGCGATGTCGTCAATCACTAAGTCGGACTTGTTGACCAGCATGAAGGAAAAAGACCTGGAAGACCTGCGCATTGCAAGAACAGCAGTACGTCGCGCTTCCACTCCGGCTCCAGCGACGGATGCGAAATTCAAAGATGTCACAGTAAACGACATCAATATGTTCAAAGCTGGCGCTTTACCAGCAAAAGAAAAACTTGAGTACCTATTAACAATCCTGCCTGGCGCAGAAGAAGCTAAGTAATTAACGGAAGAGAGAGGGAAACGATATGAAAAAGCTAATCTTAGTAAGCGCTCTTCTGATGATTGCGGCGGGTTGCACTAAAAGCACAAAATCAGGTGGCTCTTCCCAAACGGCGGGGATCCAGGAAAGACAAACTGGTCCAGCCGAAGACTTGAGTGCAGCAGAAGCAGCCAAACAAGCAGAAGTTTCCGCTGAGGACGCTGGCATCATCGACTCCACTTCCCGTCAGGACGCTTTGAAAAACTTGACGCTGAAACTTTACGAATCCACATTCCGTCTGCAAATGGACGTGATGTCTGACAAGCTTCAAGATGATAACTCCAAGCTGTTGCGCGAATTCATCACGAAAAAGTTCTCCCCTAAAGGTGAATCCCTTTTGCAAGCTTTGAGCTCGGGTGACATCAAGTCAACGATCACTTTGAAAGACCTGCAAATCGCAGCGTCCGACAAAGACATGCAATTCCAAGCTTTGCTTATGGGCTTTAAAAAAATCGCAGCCGATGGTGGCTTCACTAAGGATCAACAAACTGCTATCGAAAAAGCATTGATCGAACGTCAAAGCTTGATCACGCCATCTCCCCAAGAGCAAAACAGAATCATCGCGGTCGCTGAGCACGTTTCTAAGAAAGCGAAAATCCTGATCCAAACTATGCACAGTGGTGCGCAAGACGAAACAGTGTGCCAGGGCTACGGCTATTTCCTAGCGAACTTCAACGCTCTTCTAACAGACAGCAAAACGTTCCGTTTGCCTCAGACAATTGCAGATCTTTCTGAGCCATTGCAACCACTTTTGCCAACTTTGGACGCCTGCCCTAAAGATATCCCAGGCACCCGAAAACTTCTTGGTAAAGAGTTGCTTGGGTTGATCTCTAGAATGGATAAGATGCAGTCGCAAATCGCGAAATTCTTGAATCCATCCATTAAGGATACAGATCCATTGTTCTTGGATATCGCTGACAGATGGGCCCTATTGGAATCAAAAGAGATTTTGGAAAACTATAAGTTGCCAGTAACCGGTGACATCGATGCAGACGCAGTTGTTTGTAAGATCGATGGCACTGACTATGAAGCCGTTGTTACTTCACAAACTGATACGGAAACTACTGCACAACTTAAATACGAAAAAGACGGTGAAAAGCCATTCACTGTGCGCAAGGTGAACGGTCAACGTGGTGTGACGGTTGCTTACATCTCTGCCCAGCATTCAATTGCTTCCAGCGAAAATGCAAACAGCGTTAACGCAGGTGAGGGTTTTGTGGGCGCGGTATTTAGCATGGTCCCTGGCGACACCGAGGCCATGAATCTAAAACTGAAGAAAGAAGAAGGTAAGGCAGAGACAATCACTGTCACTTGCCATGCCAAATAACCATCCCTCCGACTCTGTCGAAGTAATTATTGTTATTAGACACGATCATCTTCTGTAAATTGCTTCCTCCTTGGTCAGGCTTAATCATAAAAGCTCATTCAAGGAGGAAGAATCATGAGTAAAGAGCTAGAAGGCAAGAACGTTGCCATCCTCGCTGCCGACGGTTTCGAACAATCCGAACTACTACTCCCAAAAAAGGCCCTGGAAGATGCTGGCGCCAAAGTCGAAATCGTTTCAATTAATTCTGGTGAAATCAAAGGCTGGGAAAAAGGAAATTGGGCAAAACCATTGAAAGTCGACACGGCCATCAACGTTGCCGGTGCTGACGATTACGATGCCCTGATGCTTCCAGGGGGCGTGATCAACCCCGACAAACTTCGTGAAGAAGAGGGCGTAGTTCAATTCGTTCAAGGCTTTGTCGATACAGGCAAGCCTATCGCAGCCATCTGCCACGGCCCCCAAACATTGATTGAAACAGGGGTTTTAAGAGGCAAAAAAGTGACCAGCTACCCGTCCATCCGCACCGATATCATCAACGCCGGTGGCGAATGGGAAGATAACGAAGTCGTGGTTGATAATGGTCTAGTCACCAGCCGCAAGCCCGCCGACATCCCGGCGTTCTGCCGCAAGATGATCGAAGAATTTGCTAAAGGCCCACAAGACATGTCCGTTCTAGGATTAGGCGAACAACGTCGTGAACACCAAAAACACGCCCACTAAAAGGTACGGCCTTACTTGGAAATGTACTTACTTACCTAAAATAAAAAAGGCAGGCTCAATTCCTGCCTTTTTTATTTTGTCCGCTTCATGATATAGAAGCTAATCTTTTTTCGGAACATCTTTGATGGACACAGTATTGTCCAACTTTTTCTTCAAGGCCTCGACAAAACCATTACGTATCGATCCCCATAGGGCATCCCAAGTTTTAATATCAGGGCCCTTTGCTGCACCTTCAAAGTCGACCCGTGTCGCGACAGTTTTATTTTCTGAATTTCTTAAGATTAAGTTACTCATCGCAATGCCCATTTCAAAAAAGAATCTTTTTGGAGAATCAAATTTTTCCTTGGAGCTGATCACGTCGATATTTTCAAAAAATGGCTTCATATAACCTTTGACGCGTCCATCCCGGGTACTTACTTCGCCGTACAGACTGAAATTTCCTGACGTAAAAGTGAAGGGTCCATAGCCCTTAAAGAAGTCGTTCAGCTTCGTAATATCAAGCTTATCAATGGCCATTTTAGATTCAAAAGCGGGAATCTTTGAAAGCAGATTTATTTTAGCTCCAGCTGTAACATGTCCACTTTTTTGTAAACGCGCAGACGCCTCCATCGTACTAGGCAAAAGTTCTTTGGATTTATCAGTATTCTTGATGTTCGTTGCAGAAACCATGATACGGTCCAAGACGACATCCACCGGGACTTTGAAATCGTTATTATACAGATGGACTTCACTATTGGTCAGACGGAAGGATTCAAGTTCGATGGGAACCAACTTACCTACGACTGTTTTCCAATCTTGATCTTCCCCCATTTGTTTTTTCTTTTTATCCGCACTGTCGACCAAATCCAACTTCATGCCATCAACTTTCAAATCTCCCAATAATTTCCCGGCGAATATCCCTCGCCATGCCAACGAAAGATCGATGTCCTTGATGAATACCAGTGGCTGCTTGGGTCCCTTGGCTTTTTCCCAAATTTTCAAGCCTTGAATTTGATAGGCCCCGCGATACAAAGCCAGGTCAAAGTCCTCGATATGACCTTTGTAGTTTTCTATCTTATTGCCCATGTACCAATTAATCCCGTACTTAATTCCGTAGGGCAAAAATATGCGCACGACCACCAGAAAAACTACGATGGCAACAAGAGTGATTTCAATTTTACCGAGCGACTTGAGCAGCTTCTTCATGCCTTTCCTCCTTATTAATTTCATTGGCAACTTCCGCACTGAGAAAAATCACAGCGGAGGAATAGTAAACCCATAACAATAAAACGATGAACGATCCGGCAGCCCCATATAGCGAAGCGACGGCACTTTGACCCATGTAAAGACCGATCAGGCCTTTACCGATTGAAAACATAAAAGCGGTGATGAAACCCGAAGTTAAGGCAACTTTGGGTCGAACGTTTACTTGCGGCAGAAAATAATAAATCGCACTGAACAGCAGTCCGAAAATCAAAAGAGAAATAACGAAATTAATGATCTGCCCCAGCAGTGCTTCCGCACCTTTCAGGTACATCGATAAAACCGAGGAAACAATCAAAGAAACGATCGATATAAAGACAAAGGTTAAGACCATGCCCATATTAAAAAGTTTCGTTTTCATGAAAGTCCAAATGGATTGAAAGAAAGTTTCCGACTCTAACTTTTTATAATCGATTTTCACTTCAAAGATTTTATTTAAAGACATGCGCATTTCGCCAAAGATGGCGCCCGCAGAAAAAATCAAGGTGATCAACCCCAGGATTCCGGCAATGTCGCGCACCTCCGGCTGCTTTTCCACGTTCTTGGCAATTTCACGCAAAATATCAGAAGATTGAGTTCCGAATAGGAATTGAATCTGTTTGAGAATTTCTTCGCGAAAGCCATCGTTTATCAGCGCCACGAAGGTCAGCATCAACACCAGCAAAGGTGCCAGCGATAGCGCTGTGTAAAAAGACAAGGATGCCGACATCTCGAAAATATCGTCGCGCCCCATCTTGTTAAAGAAATTTTTCCCAGTGATTTGTTTTAATGCCTTCGTCAACTTCATCGGAAAAAGATAACACGCTTCACGGTTATCGACTTCGCTTCACCCCTTGGTCTTTGACAACAAACATATCGAAAAGACTCCATTCGCCCTCTTGGGTCAGCACATTTTAAGTCCACGCCTAAGGCTTAAACATAGGCTTGCTGAAAATGTCACAGAAGCAATAATCATGGCCCATAAGCAATTAAATGGGCCCTCGCATCCGAAATCCGGGCCGAGGATTTGCACATACCCTGGGAATGCTTAAGATGGGTATTTTGTTGACCTTATTATCAACACTGGTGGGGCTAAGAGCTCTTGCCGAAGCCTCTGATATTCAATATCAGAGTGCCTTCCTATCCCCTGCAATGGCGCTTTCCAGTCCCTATAAAAAGATCGATCTTAATAAGCTGATTAACAAAGCTTCCACCCTTCCAGTGGATTCGGAACTGCGTATTCAAACAGTGCTGGTGGCTCAGGCGCGCTTTCAAGTTCCACGGAGTATTTCTGAACTTAAAGGCAGTGCCCTCAATAACATTCGCACTCTTCCAAAAATTTCTAATTCACTGAAGCTATGGGCCTGCGCGGAAAATACCTGTCAGGGTGAGATGAATATGGCCCTCGCATCCGTTCAATTCATCATGAGCTATGCCATGCTGGATCTGCAAGAGCCGCAAAATTTAAGTTGGGCAACCTCCAAGCTTCCAACTGAGTTACTGCAAGGAACTCAACTTATCACTGTTCAAGAAGTCAGTGATTGGTCGCATTTGTTCACGGATTCGTTCAGTATCAATGTCTTTCAAGCACTCGATTCCAAAAACACCGTCATCACCAATTTCCAAATTCATCTGTTGAAAGCCTCAGCCTATCAAAAAGCCAAATACATTCCCTTTTTCAACTTGGAAAAAAACCTGAACTCTCATATCCAGCAGCAGCTTCAGGAAATCCAGCAAGCTCTTAGCACAGGCAAACGCTCCCCGTCTTCGGCACAAAACGAACCCGAGCTCTATCGACAAACTAGTTATAAGCTGATTGATCCCGAAGGAGACAGGGCCCTGATCGCTCGCGCGAATCAGGTCCCAAAACACATTCTGGAAAATTTGATCAGCAAAGAAGGCCCGCAGGATAAAAACTGGCTTCCAGATCCGCGGGAGTGGGAAGACCCTCTTGCTGATCTCATTCCTCAACCAGAGCCAACCGAGGGCATCTCTATCCAAGGCCGTGAAAGTCCCCTTTATCTGGAAAGTTTCGAAAAAACTTTGACCCAAGTGATTCAAGAGGAATCTCGTAGGGGCCTTCCACCCCTCTTTGGGATTGCTCACGAATGGAGTGCCGCCTATAAAAACAAACACATGATGTCTCAGGGGTCCAAACTGCTAGTCGCCCTGGCATTAGGCTTCACGGATCGCTTTATGATCACGGGCAAGGAAGAAAACCTTCGCCAATGGATCTTAACTGAAAACTACGAATCCATCACTTTGCCGGAATTGTTTCGAGCGAGCTATCGTATCAACCATGGCGACGTGTATCTGACTCTTCTTACTATTGAGAATGTTTTGGCGAACAACTGGCGTTTTATAGACCGAGAATCACTACCCATCACAAAACGCTTAAGACCCATTTCAAGTGGACACAACTATAAGGGTGATCGTTACGGCACTTGGTACCATTTCTTTGGAATGATTTTGTACGGCTATGTCCACGGCGGCACTCAGGCCAAAGTCATCGGCAAGATCGAAGCCTTAGGCAGCAATATGCTCTCCCCGGATTTGAACCAAACGCAAAAGCAGTGGTTCAATATTTTGGGTGGTTATGTTGGCGCTCACTTAAAAAAAGTCATCCGCGACAAGACCTATAAAACCTTTGTGGGTAGTAAAACGTTTTTGCAGGAAAGCTATTATCTGAACCGCCGCGAAGATTTCCGCGATCGCCTACCGCAGGAACTTTCACCTGATGTTCAGGCGGCACTTTTCAAACCCCGCAGCAACGCAGGTCTTATGACATCCATTCGGATCGCACACCACTCCCCGCGCTCTTGTCAGGTGGATTTGATCTTTGATAAGGGCAAGGGATTTGACAGTCGATACAAAGCCATTCAAATGGAAGTCGACTTTTCAAGTTTGCGTGCCACCTTTATTGCCGCCTCCGCACCTTCCGCTCGCGCAGTTCGTGGTTTCATTTACAACTGCGAAAACACCCGTCAAGAGTGGGTTTTCGAAGCCGCTCTTTAATACAACATCCTGAATATAAAAAAACCCCGAGTTTCCCCGGGGTTTTTAGATTCGAACTTGATCCGATTACTTACGGATTTTTGCTCTGTACATACGCTTTTTTGTCAAAATGCGTTTTTTTCTGTGACGGATACCTTTTCTAGATTTGCCTTTAGCTGCCATTGTAATCCCCTTTGTTATTTTTTAGTTGGAGTGTTCATCAAAGCCGCAAACGGATTGTTGAACGGGTTGCCTGGTTTCGCCGGAGTGCTGTTCATCGGACGAGAAACACCCTGACCCACTTGTGACTTTCCAGAACCCTTCGCAGCAGAAGCGCCACGCGGTTGTTGCGGTCTTTCACCACGAGGAGCGGAAGAAGCTTCAACAGCGTCATCCATTTTCATCGTCAATGAAATCTGGTTTTTCACAGTGTCGACTTTCAATACTTTTACAGACACATGGTCACCAGGATTTACCACTTTACGAGGATCATCCACGAACTTGTGAGAAAGTGCTGAAATGTGAACCAAACCGTCTTGGTGAACACCGATATCAACGAAAGCACCGAAATTCGTTACGTTCGTGACGATACCTGGACAGATCATGCCTTCTTTAAGGTCTTTCACTTCCATGATGTCATCGCGGTATTGGAAAACTTTGAACGGATCACGAGGGTCACGTCCTGGTTTTTCAAGCTCTTTCACGATGTCATCGAAAGTGAACTCACCCACTAGCTGAGCCCATTTAGTTCTTTGGGCAACAAGCTTCTTAGCGCCTTCACCGATAACTTCAGTCAAAGAAACGCCAAGGTCTTTTGCCATATCAGTCACAGCTTGGTAACGCTCGGGATGGATCCCTGTAGAATCCAAAACTTGCTTACCGCCAGGGATACGCAAGAAACCAGCTGCTTGTTCGTAAACTTTTGCAGAGAACTTAGGAACTTTCAAAAGTTCGCTACGATCCGAGAACAACGTTTTCTTACGAGCTTCAACGATACCTTTTGCAAGTGCAGGACCGATACCCGCCACGTGTGAAAGCAACGCTGCAGAAGCTGTATTTACGTCAACCCCTACGTTATTCACGCAAGACTCAACCACTGCTTCCAATGATTTTTTCAATTGAGATTGATTCACGTCATGTTGGTACTGACCAACACCGATAGATTTTGGATCTACCTTCACAAGCTCCGCCAAAGGATCCTGCAAACGACGTGCGATAGAGATCGCACCTTTTACAGTTAGATCCAGATCCGGGAACTCTTCACGAGCGATATCAGAAGCCGAGTACACAGAGGCACCAGATTCAGAAACCATCACAACCGGAATATTTTTACCAAGATCTTTCAAAACTTTGCGCAAGAAAGATTCCGTCTCGCGACCTGCAGTACCGTTACCGACAGCGATCGCTTCGATTTGAACTTGCTTCATTACTTCGCCGAACAAAGTTTTAGCTTTGCGTTCAGCATCGTCGCCCAATGTGTAAAGAACAGTGTGAGAGATGAAAGCACCTGATTTATCAATCAAAGCCACTTTGCAACCTGTACGCAAACCAGGGTCGACACCCAATACGCATTTTGAACCGTACGGAGAAGCGAGCAATAGTTTACGAACGTTTTCAGCAAATACAGTAATCGCGTCTTGGTCCGCTTTTTCTTTCAGCAAACGGTGAACTTCGTTTACTACAGATGGAAGAACGTAAACGTTCAAGGCCAAACGAGCCGATTGCTTCAAGTACTCACCGATCGCATTGTCAGGAGTTGAAGTCGCAAAGTTCTCGTAAGATTTCAAGATCGCTTCGTCATCACCTTTAACGTCAAGAGTAAGCTCTTCTTCCTGCCAACCTCGTCTCATCGCCAAGTAGCGGTGATTGTTTTTAGCATCCATCAAAGGTTTAACTGGCTCTTCAAACTCTTTGTACATTTCGTATTTAGAGTTCGCTTTGTAGCCTTTAGCCGCTTTAGAAACGATGCGACCGTTTTCGTTATAATTTTTAGCAACCATCGCACGAAGTTCAGCATCATTGGCGATCTTGTCGACGATGATATCTTGAGCACCTTTAAGCGCTTCTTCGTAAGTCACGATTTTGGCAGTTGGGTTCAAGAAAGCCTTGGCTTTCATTTCCATAGTCTCGGAGTCTTTCAACTTGCCGTGCCCCATGTCCCAGATCCAATTCGCCAAAGGTTCCAAGCCAGCTTCGCGAGCGATCGTAGCTTTGGTTTTCTTTTTCTTTTTGAATGGTTTGTAGATTTCTTCCAACTCGCCCAAATCCCAGGAAAGCTCGATACGCTTTTGGATTTCAGCCGTGAGATTGTTTTGCTCCCCGATCTCTTTGATCAGGAACGCTTTACGCTTCACGATTTCGTTGTAAGTTTCGTGACCTTCGATAACACCGCGAATTTGAACTTCATCCAAATTGCCTGTTTTCTCTTTACGGTAACGCGCGATGAATGGGACTGTAGCCCCTTCCGCAGCAAGTTCAATCACAGCTTGTGCTGATTTTGCTGGGACAGTTGGGACAATACGAGCCAAATAACTCTGAAGAGCCTGATCCATAGAACCTCTAGATTTATTGGAATGAGTTTGAGCTTAAAATCTATACTATTTATGACGGAATTGGATCAGACCGTGGCTAGGATCGTATGGAGATACGCCTACGCTCACGCGGTCACCAACAACCACACGAATATTAAAGCGTCTCATCTTTCCGCAAAGCTTTGCGTTGATGATAACTTTATTTTCAAGTTCGATCTTGTAAAGACCACCCGCAAGGGCGTCGATCACTTTTCCGTCAATTTGTACTAAATCGTCTTTTGCCATGTAGGTAAATTTCTAGGTCAGAATGCGGGGCCTTGCAATAGATTTCTGCCCATTTATATCAATATGCAACACGCAAAAGGCCCCAATCTGGGGCCTTTTTAAGGGTTTAGTTAAGATAACTTCCTGTTGCTGATTAGCATTCGCTTTCCATCTTCAAAAAGAACCTCAAGGCGGTCATATTCATTGGACATGATATAACCCCATCCGAAAATCTTGTGCTCAATAGGAGTTTTAGCCTCATATTGGTTGCCGATATTGTAGGACTGAGCTTTTGTGCCGCGATACTTCTCGTGAAGCTCGTGCCACTTAACCTGATCCTCGCTCATACCGGTTTTGTCGATTTTGATTTTCTTTTCTTTTTTGGGAGCCTCAACGACTTCAGCTTCTGGAGCTGCGGCTGCCTTAGCAGGCTTTTTCTCAGGTTTAGCAACCGGAGGAGCCTTTGCAGCTTTAGCAGGGGCCGGAGCCGGTGCAGGAGCAGCTTTAGCTGCTTTTACCGGAGCGGCTTTAGCAGCTGCTGGCTTGGCAGCTTTCGCTGGTGCCGGCTTTGCTGCTGGTTTTGCCGCAGGTTTTGCGGCTTTCGGAGCTGGCTTTGCCGCTTTAGCGGCAGGCTTTGCTGCAGGCTTTACTGGCTTCTTTGCCTTTGCTGCAGGAGCTTCCTTTTTAACTGCCTTTTTGGCCATCTCAATTCCTCTCTAAATTTTAAAGGTGAGAAATGATCGAAACGTGTTTATATGAGACTTATACTATCACCCAGTGACTTGACATCAAAAATATATTGGGAAAATGTTAGCGCGAGGCATCACTATATGATTACAGCAGACGTTATTAATACTCTTCAGTCTCCGGATGTAACTTACGTATCCGGCCCCAAAGACTCCATCGCTCAAAAAGTCCTTCCTCCAGATCAGGCTGACTCCGAAAGTTTAATCTTCGTGTCCAAGCCAGACTTCCTTGAGAAAGCTTTAAAGGCGCAGTCGCCCATTATCGTTGCTCACAAGTCCCTGACTTTACCGACCGATAGCAAGGCGACATTCTTTTCGACTCATAACATTCAATTGGCTATGGCGGCGATCCTTCCGTTGTTTGACGGAAAAATGAACCGCTTCAACCAGGAAACGAAAATTCACCCGAGCGCTTGGATCCATCCCCATGCCCACCTGGGTCAGAACGTTTCCGTGGGACCGTTTGCGGTCATTGGTGAACACGTCCGCATTGGCGATGGAGCCACCATCGGAGCCCATGTCGTGATCGAATCCTATGCCCAAATCGGTGCGCTGACGATCCTTCACCCTCAAGTTTTCATCGGTGCTTACAGCGAAATCGGAGCGCACTGTGAATTCCATCCGCACACCACAATCGGGGCTGATGGTTTTTCTTTCGCCATGGCTAAGGACGGCACTCACAAAAAAATCCCACAAATCGGCAAGGTGGTCATCGAAGACCACGTGGAATTGGGAGCAAACTGTGCCGTGGACCGCGCCGCTTTGACGGAAACCCGTATCGGTCGCGGAACGAAAATGGATAACTTCTGCCATGTCGCTCATAACGTTATCATTGGTCAGAATAACGTGATGGCCGCTGGCTTTAAAATTGCGGGCTCATCTCGCATCGGAAGCAACTGTATGTTCGGTGGTGATGCCGCCGTTTCGGATCACGTTACCATTTGTGACAAAGTGATTATCGCAGGTAAATCCGGAGTGACAAGCGACGTGCAACAAAGTGGTGCATACGGTGGATATCCTCTTGAACCTTTGCGTGAATCGTTGAAAACTCTGGCCAATCTGTCACAACTGACTCGCATCAGAAAAGAACTTGCCCGCGTCGTAAAACACCTGGGTCTTAAAGAAGAATAAAGGAACTGAAATGACTTTCGAATTTTACAAAATCTTGCACATGCTGGGCTTAATCACATTGTTCTTCGGCTTCGGCGGATTGCTGGTAACTTCTTACGCCGGAATCACACTGAATGCAAAAGCGCGCATGATGAGTTTCGCTACTCACGGAATGGGTCTTTTGTTCTTACTTATTGGCGGCTTCGGCATGCTTGCAAAAATGGGAATCATGAAACAACTCCCAGGTTGGGCTTTGGCCAAACTAGGTATCTGGGTTTTGATGGGAGCTGGAATCTCCATCGTAAAACGCAAAGGCCACATCGGCTGGCCCATCGCCATCCTCCTATTTGGCTTAGGCACAACAGCCGCAATACTAGCGATCACAAAACCATTCTAATAATCTAGAGTGCAGACAAAAAAAGGGAGGCGCCAACCTCCCTTTTTTATTCAGCGATAGTCCGTATTCAAAACTTCATTCAAAGCCTCTTTGCGAAGGGGCTTTTGAAGGTAACCATCAAATCCTGCTTCCAAGCATTTTTCCCGGTCGCCTTTCATAGCGTGGGCGGTGAGAGCGATGATGGGACATTCGTATCCCTGATCCCGCAATTTTTTAAGAGCTTGAAAGCCATCCATATGTGGCATCTGAATATCCATTAAAATCATCCGATAGGTTTTAGCACTCGCTTTGCGGACGGCCTCTTCGCCGTTGGATGCCATTTCAATTTGGGTGTCATCCAATCCCGATTTCTTAAGGTAATGGCGGAGCAGCTCACGATTGTCGGCAGCATCATCCACGACCAGAATAACTCCGGCCTGCAAGTACGTGCCCGCGGCATTTACTACGTACTCGCGCTTGGGCGGCTCGGCCTGCACCTTGGCTGACGGTACATGGGCGACGACGGAAATTAAAAACCGGCTTCCTTTACCCACGGTACTTGTGAACGTGATATCACCGCCCAAAAGCCGCGCAAGCTTTCGTGACAAAAACAAGCCCAACCCCGTCCCACCAAATCTTCGTGTCGTCGAACTGTCCGCTTGAGAAAATGGCTGAAAGAGGTGTCCCCGCTGCTCTTTAGAAATTCCAATACCGGTATCGGTCACGATGAACTGCAAAATAAACCGCTCCGGTATGCGCGTCGGTATGGCTTCGGCCCGCAACTCCACATAACCCTGCTCTGTGAATTTAATCGCGTTCCCCACCATGTTGATCAGAATCTGACGAATACGCCCCGGATCACTGATAAGCTGGTCCCGAACGGTTCCGATTCGCAAGCGCAACTCTATCCCTTTTTCTTCTGCCTTAACTCTTAAAAGATAAGTGACATCCTCCAATAGCTCGCGAAGACCAAAGACAATGTTTTCAATCTGAATTTTTTCAGACTCAATTTTTGATATATCCAAGATTTCATTTACGATCCGCAAAAGCTGCTGACCATTGCGCAAAACGGTGTCCACCGAGTGCCTTTGCTCAGGAGTAAGTTGAGTGTCATCTCTTAAAATTTCCGCAAATCCCAGCATCGCTCCTAAGGGCGTTCGTATTTCATGACTGACATTTGCCAGAAAGTCCGATTTCGCACGACTCGCTTCTTGAGCTCGCTCGTACAACCGGGAGTTTTCAATCAACACAGCCAAGCGAGAACAGACTTCCTCCGCCAGCGATTGCTCACGTTCCGTAAATGTCCTTTTGGATGTTGTAGAAACCAGACTCACAAAACCCATCGGGGTCTGATCCCGGGCCATCAACGGCACAATCATAAATGCTTCGGAAAGCATCGCTGCACCCTTAGGCTCTATCTCGATATCATAGTGATCCCGAACATACTTTCCAATATTTTCCAGTCCATTCAGCACTACTGTTTTTCCCGAGCGAATGATCGTGGGGCCACCGAATTCAGGATCCCATTTCGGCGGGTTCTCGGCTCTCCAGCGGCGAATGAAACTTTCTTCTTCTGGGCTTGCCGCATGAACTTCTGTGGCGACATAATCCATCCCCTCTTCGTCGATAATTTCAATCACACAAACATCAGCTAGGCGAGGCACCACCTTTTCACAGAAAGTGCGCAGCGTGTCCCGTAATTCAACAGATCGAGAAAGTTCAAATGTCAGCTCAGAAATAAACCGTTCCTGTTGTGCTCGGGTTTCCGCCGCCTCTTTTTCTGCTTGAGCCCGCACCAGATCCTCGCGCTGGCGGGCCGCTTCGATACGGTCTGTGATGTCTTCAGTCACTCCCAATAAAAAACGGGCATGTCCATCTTTGTCTCGGACAGGAATCTTAATGGTATGAATTCGGCGAATGCCATTTCTTGTGGGTAACGAGTCTTCAGTAATAGCATGAGGAATCTCACCGTTTAAAACCTGGCGATCGATCCCACGAAAATGTTCCGCTAAATCTTTGGTAAAAAAATCGTAATCAGTTTTTCCAATAAACTCCTCGCGGGAAATTCCAAGCAGCTCTTCTCCCGCTCGATTCAAACGAACAAAGGCAAGATTTTCCGCATCTTTAACAAAAACCATCGAGGGCATGGTCTCAATTATTCCCGACAAAAAGGCTTCTGACTCGGCCAATTGCCGGGTTCGCATCTCCACGCGACTTTCTAAAAACTCATTGGCTTCCGCGAGTTCCTTTTCAATTTTCTTTTGCTTCGAAATGTCCTGCACAAGCGTGATATCGGTTCCGTCTTCAAAACTCGTCACCCCAATTCGTACGGGGACACGGTGCCCATCTTTGTGAAAATATTCTTTTTCCAGTGAAACGGAAATGCCCGGTGTCGCTAACAATTGGGACTGAATTTCAAGACTTTCTTCGAGTCGATCCGGAGGCGTTAAAACTTTCCAATTTAATTTTCTGGCTTCCAAATCTTCGCGCGTGTATCCCAGCATTTCCAGGAAGCACTCATTCGCATCAAATATTTCACCACGGGTGTTGGTTGAGATTATTCCGATAATCTTTGATTTAAATATCGTGAGATATCGTCGTTGCAGTTCTCGATTATCGTTCATAACCCAATTTTAACACGCAGGATTTAAGGGTCTTGCGAACACTAGGGACAATGTGAATAATCAAGTCGCGTCCATCAATCTTGAAATGTCCCGACGATTCACAGGCATTTTATTTTAGTTTTTCAATTTAACTAAACAAAAATATATCGAAATGATTTTCACGAAAGACCAGGTAGGACCTGGGGTCTATTAAAAATAAAAAAGGCGCTTCAGAGAGCGCCTTTTTTCTATTTGGAAATTACACAGGAAGCTTTGTAGTCACCGTTGAACGTGGTCGTCTTAGCCACCGACTTCACAACTTTTTCGACAGAAGTTTCCTCTCCATCGATTTTCAGATTCTGCAACAAAATCACGGTGCCGTCTGTCTTCTTAGTTTCCTCAATCAAAATTTGAAACTGAATTTCAGAGCCATCAAGTACGAAACGCTCCTGGAAAAACTGGCCAATATGATCATCGATCGCGATCGTCATGAAATGGCCTTTTACATAGTGAGCTGCTCCCACTCCGCCGGTGATTTGACAATCATACGTTTGAAAATCTCTGACATCTTGTACGGCCGCCGATGCAAGTACTGGAAACACCATTGCCACGATCATTACAAAAAGCTTCATTCGAACCCCCTTCAAAAACAAATGGCGGCATATTGAATGCCGCCATTTATCCGATTTATCAAACTAAAACCTAATCTGAGACTTAGAACATGCTGTATTTCAGGAAACGACACTCGATGTTACCGTTAAATACAAAGTGCTTGCGCGTCGATTTCAATTTGAGGTCAGCGATCAAGTCTTTGTTCCCTGAAAGGATCCAAGCATCCCAACCTTTGAAACGGTGTTTTAACGTAAAGCTCAAGTCACGATACACGTCACGAAGATTGTCTTCATCACCGATACGCGCACCGTAAGGTGGGTTCACGATGATCAAACCTTTTTCAACTGGGGGCTCTACTGTTGCAACGGATTCTTTTTTGAATTCAATCACGTCGTCAACGCCTGCGGCTTTGGCATTTTCTTTTGCAGACTTCAAAACTTTGTTGTCGATATCGTATGCGTAGAATTTGGTTTCGATTTCTTCTTTTTCTGCAGCGATGGCTTCATCAACCACTTTATCCCAAACTTCGCTTTCGAAGTTCAAAAGATTCATGAAACCAAAGCGTTTACGGTTGATACCCGGAGCGATATTTTTCGCCATCATCGCAGCTTCAATCATGAATGTTCCAGATCCGCACATGAAATCGACCAGCGGAGTTTTTCCGTCCCAATCAGAAAGCTTGATCAGACCTGCTGCCAAGTTTTCTTTAAGTGGAGCCTCGCCCACGTCTTTGCGGTAACCACGTTTGAAAAGTGAATCACCCGAAGTATCGATAGAAACGTTGAACTGATTTTTAACGGAACGAACAACCACGCGCAAAGCTGGATTGTAGTTATCCACGTCTGGACGGATACCAAACTTGTCACGGAACTGATCCACGATAGCATCTTTGATTTTCATCGCGATGAAACGTTGATCGCGCATCATGGAATCGCCAACGGAAACGTCGATGCTCAATGTTTGATTTGGTTTAATGTATTTAGTGTAGTCGTGGCGCATGATTTGCGCGTACAACTCTTCAGGTTGGTAAGCGAAGAAATCTTGTGTGGGTTTCAAGATACGGCTTGCCATGCGAGAGTGAAGGTTCGCTTTATAGCAACCTTCCCAATTGCTCTCAAAGTAAACGCCACCTGCGGTTTTGCCGGTGATTTTTAGATTTAAATCTTTAAGTTCTTGTTCTAGAGGATCTACGAGACCCTTTGCTGTAGACGCGAAAAATTCTGCCATGGGGATGGTCCTTTCTGTTGGTTAAGAAAGCAGGGTCCCTCGCCCCACTTCCTGCGGGCGCTGTCAGATAAGCTTTTTCAGCGTTGTTCGTCGTCGCAGTACATTTAGTACAGCTTCCTCCTCACGCCTTGAAAAACCTTATCTGACAGCACCCTATACCGCCCAGGTCCCACCCCTATTTGATGGTTAGACCTCGCGATATTGTGGTCCGCCGCCACCTTCTGGCACCGTCCACTCGATGTTTTCGAATGGGCACTTAATATCACAAGTCTTACAGTGAATACAGTTGGTATAATTGATTTGTAGGTCTTTCTTGCCTGCTTCTTTTGTAGACGGAACCATCTCGTATACAGAGGCTGGACAGAAATGATTACATGGTGATTTGTACTGTGGCTCACATACGGAGCGGCAGATATCCCCGTCCTTCAAAATAAGGTGGTTTGGAGAATCCTCATCATGCATCGTCCCCGTCAAATAGACGCTGGATAGTTTATCAAAGAAAAGCTCCCCATCTGGTTTTGGAAGCTCGCTCAATTGCTCCTCAAAGCCATTAGGACCCCATACCTCAACCACTTTATTGGTGGTCGCTGCATCCACGTGATCCAAAGGCATTGGATCCTGAAGCCCACGGCCCCCTGTGATCTCTTGCAAAGCGATCAAAGGCATACCCTCAAGCATCCCTTTAGAAAGCGCCTGGTGGAAGTTTCTGACAGCATAAAGGTCTTTTTTAACAAAGCTGTTTTCAATACGGCCTTCGTAAGCCTTCGTCACCGATTCATTGAACTCAGCCCCTGCAACCAAACCATCAATAATAGTTTCAGCCGCTGACATACCCGCCTTCATCGCCAAGTGAATGCCTTTAAGCTTCTTCACATCGACCATACTTGCGGAGTCCCCAATAACCATCCAGCCATCACCGTAAAGTTTCGGCATAGAATACCAGCCACCTGCCGGAAGAGTTTTACCGCCGTAAGCGATAACTTTACCGCCCTTAAGCATGTTTTGCATGAACGGGTGAGTTTTCAATTTTTGAAGTTCACGGTGTGGATCTAGCAAAGGATCGTTTGTATCCAGGTATGCCACCAAGCCCACGATAATTTTATCTTCAGGCAATGTGTAGATGAAAGTACCACCGATAGATTTGCTCAAAGGGAAACCCATTGTGTGGATCACTTGACCCGCCTCAACAGTGCCCTTCGGCATTTGGATGATTTCTTTAACGCCTTCTTCGAAGACTTCAGGATGCTTGCCTTCGCGAAGATTTAATTTCTCAGTTACTTTTTTGAACAAAGAACCGCGAGTACCTTCAGCAAAAACCGTCACTTTGGATTTCAAGATCAAGCCAGGCTCAAAGTTCCCTTTCGGGTTGCCGTTTTTATCACGACCTTTATCGCCCGTACGAACACCCACGATTTTGTCACCTTCGTACAAAGCTTCAACCGCAGCGAAACCTGGGAAGATGTTGATACCTTTTTCTTCACACTTCGTTGCCAACCAACGGTTCAACTTGCTGGCAGAAACGATGTAGTTGCCTTCGTTATGGAATGGCGGAGGCGTGATTGGCATTTTGAAAGAGTAGTCAGTTCCCAAATAGTAAACGGCGTCTTTTTTAACTTCCGAATCAAGTGGGCAACCTTCGTCCTTGAAGTTTGGAACAAGTTGACGAAGAGCGATCGGATTCAGAACCGCACCCGAGAAACTGTGGGCACCGATCTCGGAAGCTTTTTCGATCACCACGATCATTTGATCTGGAATGGGTTGACCTTGTTTCGCACCCGAAGCCACATCTTCATTATGTTTGTTGATTGAGTTTTGCAAATGAAGTGCGCAAGACAAACCTGCAGATCCACCACCCACGATCAGAACATCACAGTCCATAGTCTCGCGAGTTACGCCCTCTGGCAAATGATCAAAAACCATACTCTCCCCTAGCCGGCCGCTGAAAAAACCCCATCTGCTGCGTTGTCTGGCTTTGTCCTCGCTCCGACGTACCTTACAGGTACGCCTGCGCTGTGGGAAAGCCCTCCGCCTTGCATCTGTGGCTTTTTGATCGACCTCAAATTACCGTTACTCTTCCGCAGGTTCTTCGTTTTGGATTTCTGCTTGAGGAGCCAGTTTGCGTGGAGGGTTTGTTACTTGAGCTTGAACCTTCAAGTCACCTTCATCGCGGCCGCCTGGGTAAAGGCGTTTTTTAGCTTTTTGCGCGAGTTCAGCTTCTTTGCTTTCATCGCGTACAGCACCGGCTAAAACTTCCTGAGCAAAAACAGATTGTCCCAACAAGGAAGTCATCAAAACAGAAACCAAGAAAAGACGGATCATAACTACCCCGTTTCCTGCGCTTGTGTTCACCGCGCATTTAAAAACTAATTGAGAAAGATGTCACCAGAAATGATGCAGAATTTTATCGCTTTAGGCAACTGGAAGACGTCGATGAAACTTCATTGGAATTTGACGACGAACTCCGTCAATTCTTTCCTTGGAAAGTGTGACAACCGAAAACCCGATTGCGCGCTTTTCCACCTGACCAATAACCGCTCCCCAGGGATCGATCATCAAACTGTGGCCGTAAGTTTCGCGAACTCCGCCATTAACTCCCATGTGAGTTCCACCCTGGGCACTGGCCATTAAATAAGACTGACTCTCAATCGCACGGGCTCTGAGCAAAATCTCCCAATGCGCTTCTCCGGTTTTCACCAGAAAGGCCGCAGGGACCATAATCAAATCCACTTCCTTACGCGCGTATTGAGAAAACAATTCAGCGAAGCGGATGTCATAACAAATCGTTTCGCCAATTCTCCAACCATCGACTTCGATGATGCTTGGGCGTTGTCCATGACGGAAAACGTCTGATTCCTTGATAGGCTTTTGCCCTTCCAAGTGAATATCGAACAAGTGAAGTTTTTGATAAGTCGGTTTCACTTCCCCTTTCGGAGAAATCAAAACTGAAGAATTGTAAAGGTGGCCATCGAGCTGCAAGGGAACAGATCCCAGATGCAGATAGGTATCATATTTTTTTGCAAGTTCTGCGACTCGGTGAAAAGCGGGATCCGTCACAGCAAAGCCGATGATCTTTTCGCCTTCTTTGGTTCGCATATACAGACAGTTTTCGGGGAATCCCACCAAGCGAGGCTTGTGGGATTTAAAAATATCTTCCAAGAGAGCTTCGATCTGCATCAGGTTCGCATCAACATCATCGATAGAGGTCATCTGCGCGACCGCAACTATCAATTCCGAACTCATACCTTCTCCTTAAGCTCTCTGAAAATTCAAAGAGCTGACTATTCTACTGAAATCACCGTCGAGGAACGCGCTTCTTTGACGTCGCGGCAATTCCACTTGGCTTCTTCCAAAGTTTTTCTGACGCCTGCGATAATTTCTGAGCAGGAATTTTCATCGCCAGATGAACCAATAGTCTGATCGACTCCTTGTTTGGTGTAAATAGCTTTACACTTTTGGTCGGAGCCCATCTCAACACGAAGAGTACGAACTGTTTTGTTGTGCTTGCAGAGAACCATAGCATCGCCGATATCAGCGTAAGCTAGGGACGAAAAAAAAAGCACTGGCATCGCCATCGCGACCAGTGCTTTCTTGTATTTTTCCACTGTTTTTTGGTCTCGTTTAATCAAGCTGCTCTCCTGTCTTACAAGTTGGGATCCAGCAAAAATAGTGTTTCCTGAATCCAACTTAATTTTACGCAGCTATATAGGAGACTAAAACGAAGAGATCACCTTTGAGACCAAAATTAGGCTTTATCCCGGGAAGGAATTGCCTATGTGGACTTTTGTTTAGCTGATTTCTTAGCTGGCTTTTTAGCTGCAGCTGCTTCTACCAACTTAACGTTAGAGTAATCGATGAAGCCTTCTTTTTTCAAAAGACCATCTTTTTTATCGTAGTGTGTTTGCACTTTCACACCTTGAACGCTGATTTTCATTGCTTTAGCGTCAACAGCCAAAACTGTGCCCTTCTTACCTTTGTCAGAGCCAGAGATAACTTGTACAGTCGCGCCTTTTTTGATTTTCAATTTCATTTGTCAGCCTCAATTATTTCTTAGCAGAGATTTTCTTTTTGATTCTCATCTTAACGGCCATCGCTCTTTTAGAAAGAGTCGCGTCGTTTGTGCCCAAGATGTATGCGTCAAAACCGCCAACGTGTTCCATGTCACGAAGTGCAGAAGTCGCGATGTTCAAACGAACCATTGCGTTCAAAGAACGGCTAAAGATGCGTTTTTTCTGAACATTTGGTTGCGCAGTTGTTTTAGTTTTGATGTTGGAGTGAGATACCAAGTTTTTTACAACTGGGCCTTTTCCAGTGATTTCACATTTGCTCATTACGTGCTCCTACTAGCTACAAGTCGAGGTCAGCGCCGCCCGACCCCAGGATTCTTTCCTGAAATTCAATAGGGACGCCGCAAACAAGAAACAAGGATATAAAGTAAAAAGACACTTGATGGCAACTCTTTTTTCTTGTACACCCATTAACTCGCAAACCAAAAGGAACTCAAAAAGAGGGTACTCATGAAAAAGACAACTCGTAGCAAATATAGACAAGAATTCTCTGGCGACCACGTATTCGATTACAAAGATCCAGCATCTTTGACTCGTTTTATCGGCGATGGTGGCAAAATCACTCCTTCTCGCATCTCTAAATTGTCCGTAGCTCAACAAAAACGTGTAGCTGCAGCAGTTAAAAAAGCTCGTAACTTGGCTCTTTTGCCTTCAGGTACTGACGCTTACGACACTTTCCACAGAGCTGAAGCAATCTCTCCAGTTCCTTTCGAGATCTAATTAGATCTTAAAATTGAATAGAGCTTCCTTTTGGAATTAAAAAAGCCGGGCAACCCCCGGCTTTTTTATTTAGAATTGATGAAAAAGGTCCATCCGACTGCGTTGTCGGGCTTTGTTTTCCGCTGCGACGTACGGACGTACGCCTCCGCTGCACCCAAAACCCTCCGCCTTGCGGCTGAACCTTTTTGATCAATTCTGTTTTGCGGCCTTCTTATTGAGCTTGAACCAGCGGATGGCGGTGATAACGACCATCACGATGTAAGATTTACTCGACCAGCTGTGTAATAACGGGCCTGGGATTCCCCAGAAGGCCAATTGATCGAAGGGTACTCCCCAATTCATTAAGCGAATCCCTAAAATGGGCACAGCAAAGATCACCCAAAACTGTAATACCCCGGCAAACCAGGTTTTTTCCATGAAACCAGCGCGTTGATACTCCCAGGCCATCAATCCCAAAGGCATCGCGACGAACAATACTCCCGCCACAGTGGCAGCGATTTGTTTATCTGGAATGACCGCAAAGATTGCGATGACGGCCACGATCACCAACACTTGAATTACTATATATTCTAAAAATCTGTTTCGTCTCATATCCAAGAAGTTAGTCCACCCACCAGGACAACTCAAGGCTTTGCTCCCGCGAGCTGTGTTTTAATTTGATTTGGAGTACGGCCATGTTGGCAGCCCGGTTGCAATAATGGGTCTTCGTAAAATTAATAAATCATTTTAGCGAAGGAAATGAACCATGACTCACCAACAAAACACTCTTTTGAAACTACAAACTGATCTTAGCAAATTTGGCTTAAACCCGACGGAATGGACTCTCGAAAAAGTCCAAAACGTCACTTACTTGATTAGAAATAAAATCGACAAGAGCTTCGCCCTTTACGGCAAGCTTGAATTGAAAAAGAACGCTCCTACCTGGAAGACCATTGATCTAGTGGCTCTTTAAAAAACTTCGCAGCGAACTGAAAACAAGCTGCGATTCCAGATATCCACCTCAGTCAGGACCGCAGAAGCTTTACGAGGCGTTACAGTAGCAACTGTCCCCTCGGGGGCCTGCGGGACCTCCTCCCCCGGAAGCTTGGCAGAAACGGCATTACGCAAATCTGTCCAAGCTTCTTCTCCGTTCGCTCTGATAAATGTACTTTTCAGACGACAGAATGTCGCGATCTCCGCATCAGTCAACCAACCGAATCTTTCCATACTGCCCGGCTCGGGAGGCTTCACTCCCCACGCCAAACGCGCCATCAATTCGATTCCGTTATTTAAAGCCACGGTCACTTCCTTCACGTCATAAAGCTGCTTTGCACACTTGCTGGAACTTTTTGACACGGCATCAGAGATGGTTTTTAAAGTCGAAAAGTATTCATAGCAGGAGCCCGCGCTGTTTCCGAGCTGACATGCCTCTTTTTCGCGCAGAATGGACGGCGGAGTGGTGATTTTCTTAACTTGGGTGGCGAACAGCTTCCCTTTAAGGACGTCGTGCAAAGCTTCTTCCTCGGTATCACAAACGGTATGGGGTGGTTGAAACCCAATGACGACTGCGATGCCAATAATGAGAGCACCCAGGACCAGGACAGGCTTTGGTAACGAGTTCAGAAACTTTTCCATGGAAAAAATGATACTTATATTACGCGTTAGAATCTAGCAGTTTGACAAGTGGGACTGTTTTTAGTTAGTTTCCTGTCTCTGTCGGGGAGTAGCGCAGTCTGGTAGCGCATCTGGTTTGGGACCAGAGGGTCGTAGGTTCGAATCCTATCTCCCCGACCATTTTTCTTATCCAGCCTTTGGCTGGGAAAAATGGTTGTCTACACTTCTGCTCTGCAGAAGTACTTACTAAAGTTTTTTGAAAAGCCTTTTGATTACTCAAAAGGCTTTTTTCGTTTCGGGGAGATAGGATTCGAATCTTCGATCAAAACTGGGTCGTGGGTTCACTCACCTTAGCAGGGTGCTAACTTGAGGGCACCGGAGGCAGCGCGAAGCACCGAGGCCCCGATGTGCCGGGCCCCATCAAATTGCGCGCACACACGAAACAATTTTTAGGAGTTATTATGTCTCATTCTCGCGATCCAAAAAATGAAACGACAGCAACAAATGAACAGCTTACTGCTGAGGCGGAGTTGCTTGAGGAAAATTTTGAGTCCGCTGACACTCTAGAGGATTTCACGAAAGCTTTGATGGAGAGTCTTACTTCCAAGCTTCACGCGAATATCGACGATATTTTTAAACAGAATAAATAATTTCGAATTCTATCGACTGAATATCGAATGTGCCTAAGGGAAATTTGAGTCTTGGGCCTTTCCGTTTACGAATATTGAACGGAGCATTTTGCAGCGGAAGGGATCGTCGGAATCTTTGCAGTAGGCAGTTTGCAATTGCATCTTCAAAGCGGTCTGGCGTCCTACGGAGCTCGGTCGAAGAATGCTTGAAGCATAGGCGTCGCCCCCAAAACCTGAAACGCTTCTCTCTCCCATGTGACAATCACGACAACTTGTTCCGAATGCGGCGCGGATGCCCTCGTAAGGAGCGGCGACATCGAGTTCGGATACTACTGGAAATTTAATTTCACCCTTTACTGATTCAGTTGATGAAATCAGCTGACTGAACTCTACCACCTGACTGCCCAAGCCTTTAGGGGTCACGCTTACAATGACGTTATTTATGATAATAAAAATTCTTGGATTGTTGGAATCAACGGAAGGTTGTGCGCTGCCGGTACTTTCAACAGAATAAATTTTAAGTGGTGCCGGAAGATTTTCAATCAGACAGGGAATCGAGACTGGTTTGGGGAGAACATTGATCAGAGTCGTGACTTCGTCGATGGTTTTAGGTGAGCGATATTGAGCGGGAGCCAACACACACCCGTCACTGGAGCTCTTGCTCGAGCCCGATTCAAGTTCACCACTGATATTCTGAGCTATTTCGAAACCATCGCAATTCACGAAGAGAGTTATGAGCGGAAGAGCAAATATGAATAATTTGATCGCGACTGATTTCCGCAAAACTAGTTCTCCCCTCGGTGATCCTTAGTGTAGCAAGAAATCATTTCTGCTGACCAGAACACGGAGAGAATGTGCGATTATTCCAGACTATTCGTTTCAGTTTGGAACAAGATCAAATAGCGCAAAATAGTTTTTCGGAGTCACCCTGGGTGGAGAGTTTAATTAAATAACGGTAGACCCGCGGAGTTGATCCATTGCAGATTTTCTTCGGTGATTGGAACAAAGTAGGTTGCTCCCACTCCACAGACGAAACCTGAGATTGAATTTTCGACACCGATGAATTTTAAAATGCCATCTTCATCGCGCATGTAGGCACTGCCGCCGGAATCGCCGTGACAAGCGCCGGGACCGCGATTTCTGAACTCGCCCACTTCCATTCCGTTGTAACGGTTAAAGCCTCGCATCGGTAAAGAGAAGAATGACTTGGTCCCTTTGGGGCCATTGTTTTCAGTCATGCCATAACCGACGTGAATAAGATCTCGACGGATCATTGCAGACTTTACCACCGCTAAAGGAGCCGGAGTGATTTGAAACTTTTGAAGATCCACGTCTTCGTTTAAAACCAACATCACAATGTCACTGTAAATGGAATCGCTGGGTGGATAAAAGATAGCATTCACCACTCTAAACTGTGCTTTTAGAAATGGGATCTCTGAGGCTGCGGGAGAATCTCCCACATAAATCCAGGTTTTATTAATAAACTGCTCAGGCGCAATATTGAAACCTTTGGCACCCAAAGAGATACAGTGCGCAGCCGTTATCACCACACGCGGACCAATCAACGTTCCACTGCAATAACTTTTAGAAGCTGTGTCGGAATCTTGTGCTTTATACGCCAAAGCGACAGTTTGACGATATGAGCCGTCGTTAATCAATGTGCCACCGATAATAGCCAAAGCGATCGCGGGAAGTTGAAAAATAAGCAGCAATAAGATTTTCATGCAGATTTTGTAGCAGCAGCCGTTTCCAGATTCAATCCGAAATGACTAAATAACTTTTTATACTCGTTGTTCATCTGTCCAGCTGCAAAGGAGCTCCGCCCCTTGACCATCCAAGCGGCTAAATTCCTGCCAGTGCGTGTTTTGCGACAACAGTACTTGCATAGACCTTCGTTTGGAAATTTCCTTGCCGACAAATTTAACTCCATCCCAGACAGATTGGGTGCTAATCAGCAACCTGTTTGTTTGCACTTACCATGTCCGACAATAAACAGGCGAAAAAATCTACATTAATCTTACATTCATTCAAGACATTACTATTTACTGGGGGCCTCATGAATTGGTTATTCACTCAGCTCAAAGTGCATCCGGAGTTGGCGTTCTTCCTGACGCTCGGATTAGGTTATCTTTTTGGAAAACTTAAAATCGGATATTTTCAGTTGGGATCAGTTACTGGCACTTTGATTGCCGGCGTAATTATCGGTCAACTGGGAATTCACATCGGGCCAGATACGAAGGCCATCTTTTTTATGTTGTTTCTCTTCGCAGTGGGATACAAAGTCGGACCGCAATTTGTACAGGGTCTAAAGACGGATGGACTCCCCCAAGCCATTTTCGCTTCCATCGTCTGTGTGGGCGGTTTACTCATTGCCTTTGGTGTCGCAAAATTCATGGGTTTCGATCTAGGTTACTCCGCAGGATTACTCGCGGGAGCATTGACTCAGTCAGCAGTTATTGGCGTAGCCCAAGACACTATCAATGGTCTCCCCAATCTCGCCGCCGATGCGAAAGCTCAATACAATAACTCAATTCCTATTGCTTATGCTGTCAGCTATATCTTCGGTACTATCGGTTTTGCATGGGTCTATTCCAGTCTTGGTCCGAAACTTTTGAAGGTGGATCTGGTAAAAGCATGCAAAGACTATGAACAAAAAATGGGGCAAAAAGTCGACGAGCCTGGCGTTTTATCCGCGCGCCTTAATAATGTTGTGCGCACTTATAAAGTTACTGGCAAAGCTTTCGCAAACAAGAAAGTCTCTGAACTTGAAGCCTCCTTTGGAGGTCAGAAAACACCAGTCTTCGTGACCCGCATTCGTCACGAAGGCACGATCCTGGATCCCAACGGGAATGTGATTATCGTTCCCGGCGATGTCGTCGCAGTCTCGGGAAATCGCAAACATCTGGTTGAACATGAAAATGAAATTGGAGAAGAAATCGACGACCAGGAACTTTTGGATTTCAAACTTGAGATGCTGGATGTCGTGGTAACCAACAAGGCCTATTTTGGTAAAACCGCCGCCGACATCATTCGCGATAAAGGCATGGAATTCAGGAAGAATGTTTTTGTCAGAAAGATCACTCGTATCGAGCACGAATTACCTCTGCACGAGAATCTGGCACTAAATGCCGGTGATGTCGTTACTCTGGTGGGAAAACTTGAAGACGTCGAACGAGTGGCGAAAGAAATCGGTTCACCTCAACATCCTACTGTCATGTCAGATATGGTTTTCATCGGCTTGGGTGTTTTACTGGGGGGGTTGATTGGTCTGCTTTCATTCAATGTCGGAAAAATTCCAATCAGCCTTAGCACCAGTGGTGGAGCTTTGATTGCCGGTCTTCTGATGTCGTACTGGCGCGCCACTCGCCCAACATTTGGTCAAATACCAGCCGCGGGGCTGTGGGTTTTTGACTCGGTGGGGTTGGGCGCATTCGTCGCCATCGTAGGATTAGTATCTGGGCCAGGTTTTATAGCCGGTATTAAAGCCGTGGGAATCAGTCTGTTCTTGGCCGGTATCGCCGTCACCATCCTGACCGCCCTATTCTCGGTTTATGTGGGCAAGTACATTTTCAAATTTGATCCAGCAATTCTTTTTGGCGCCTGTGCCGGAAGTATGACAACCACTGCGGCGATCGGAGCGATCCAAGAAGCCGGAAAAAGCAAGGTTCCAATTCTTGGCTACACCGTCACCTATGCGGTCGCCAACACCCTGAAAACTATCTGGGGTGCCGTCATTGTATTCATGTTGCTTTAATAAATAAAACTGAAGGAGAACCCAACATGACAGTAAAGTCCGTTAAGATGAAGGTCTCAAGAGCGATGCAAAAAAAGCTGCAACAACTCAGCCCCTTTGAGTTGAAGGACGCATTGATTGAACTTGCTTCAGAGAATTCTAAAACCAGCACTATTGCCATGCTTAATGCCGGCCGTGGAAATCCAAATTGGATTGCCACGGATCCACGCGAAGCCTTCTTCCTATTGGGGCAATTCGCTTTGACTGAAAGTAAACGAGTGTGGACTGAACCTGGACTGGGAGGAATGCCACACAAAACCGGCATCGCCAAAAGGTTAGAAACGTATCTTGCTCGCAATAGCAAAGCCTTGGGAGCCGAGTTCCTAAGCAACGCGGTGGAAT